>JASGGR010000065.1:0-16536 GCA_047602705.1 Sphingomonas bacterium
CGGCGTCGTGCAACTGGGATCGCTGCGCGCATGGCCCACCTCGTGCACGGCGAGCTGGCGCAGGCGGGCGCGGACCAGCACGATCGGATCGTCGGGCGCGCCGCTCCCCTCGCGCGATGCGCCGGCCAGCCCGTCGAAGATCAGCCGGTCCTGCCATGCGCGCAGCGATCCCAGTTGCACGACGCCGCGCACGATCTCCCCCGTGCGGGGATCGACGATCGTGGTGCCGGTGGACCAGCCGCGCGTGTTGCGATGGACCCAGGCGATGACGTTGTAGCGGACGTCCATCGGATTGACGCCTTCGGGCAGCGTCTCCACCCGGAAGGCATCGACGTAGCCGGCCGCGTCGAACGCCTGCGCCCACCAGCGCGCGCCCTCGATCAGGGCGGTGCGGATCGCCTCGGGCGCGGCGCGATCGACATAGAAGACGATCGGCTTGACGACCCGGCTGCGCGCCGCGCCGGGATCGGCCTTCTCGAGCCGGAAGCGGCGGACCAGCCGGGTGACGATCGGCTGGTCGAGCGCGGCGGAATAATCGTTGCGGATCACCTGCACCGATGTGCCGGTGCGCGGATCGTGCGCGCGGGGGCGGAAGCCCGCGTCCGGCAGGCGGACGAAGCTGTGGTGCACCGCCAGCGTCACCGCGCGGGCATCCGGCACGATCCGGCCGATCGCCGCGCCCGGATCGTCGCTCTGGAAGGTCAGGACCGACTGGAATTCGACATTGTCGGGAAATGCCGCGCTTTCCCCCGGATCGACATAGCTTAGCGCCGGCGCGAGCTTGTAGACCCCGGCCTTGCCGCGCTTCAGCCGCGCCGCGAGGTTCATCGCGTCGCGCAGCAGCAGCCCGGAGATGTCGAGCGAGACGCCGCCGTCCGGCAGGTCGGTCGCGTCGCCCGCCCATATCACCGAGGGGGCGAAGGAATCGGCCACCGCCCTTTCCTCCCCGGCATCGCCGGAAAGCGCGCGGAAGCGGGTGTTCTCGAACGCGGCGAACACCTTCTTGCCGACGCGACGGAAGACGATGATTTGCGTCTGCCCAAGGCCTGCGCGATCCGCGCCGATCTCCGCCGCGCCCAATCCGCCCGCGATCGACGGGGTGTAGAGATAGCGCCCGATGACGCCATCCGCCCCGGCGGCGGGCAGGCGGACGACGACATGCCCCTCCCCCTGCCGCGCCACGGCGAACAGCGGCGCGTCAGCCGTCCGCGCCATCGCGGGGACGGACGACAACGCCGCGGCAAGAAATAGCAGCGCCGCCGCCCGCCGCCGCATCAGAAGCGATACCGCATGTTGGCGTACCAGTAACGGCCCATCGGTGTGTAGAGCGTGCCGAGATAGCCGCCGGAGGACAAAGGCGGCGCCTCGTTGGTGAGGTTGCGCACGCCCAGACGGATGCTCGCCCCCTTCATCGCGCCCGGCAGGCGGTATTCCGCGTAGAGATTGGCGGTCATCTGCCCCTCGACCACCCATGGCGCGGACGCGGCGTCGATGCTCGTGTCGTCCACGCTGCCGATAAATTGGGTGAACGCGCCCAGCGACACATTGTCCAGCGACCAGTTGAACGAGGCAGACCATTTCCACGCCGGCCGCGAATTCTGCCGCAGCAGGGTGCCGCCGCCGGAGATCACCGTGTCCTTGTTGATCTTGCCCGCGGCGCGCGCCGCGAGCAGCGCCGCGATGCCCGGCGACGGGTCCTGATAGAATTCGATCAGGTGCGACACGTTCACGGAGATGTTGAAATCGCCGATCCCGGTGTCGCGCACCGAATAGATCGCGTTGAGATCGAGCCCGCGCACCGTCTGCGGCAGCAGGTTCACATATTGATCCTTGACGTACAGCACCTGCCCGGCCGGGGCGAGGCCGGTGCCGGCGAAGGCGGCGACGTCGTCCGGCGTCGGCGCGGCGCGCACGACATTGGGGTTCGTCTCGCCCGACTGGCGGAGCAGATAGTCCAGGATCAGCGCATTGCCTTCGCCGAAGATGCCGATCAGCCCGGTCTGCTTGACCTTCCAATAGTCCACGGTGAACGTCAGGTGGCCGAAGCGATCGGGGATCGGCGGCTCGATCACCGTGCCGATCGACCAGGTGGTCGCGCGCTCTGGCTCGAGATTCGGATTGCCCGAGCGCAGCGCCGTGACCGACAGCCGCCGCTTGGCGCCGGGGACGGTGGAATTGGGGCAGTCCGTGAAGTTGGCGATCGCGCCGGTGAGAAGGTCCGCCTGGCAGAAGATATAGTCCGTGCGCGTATTGGTGCGCGCGATGATCTGCGCGTTGACCTGCTCCAGATTCGGCGCGCGGAACGATTTCGCCCACGAGCCGCGCAGGCGGAAGCCCTTCACCACATCCCACGCGCCGGCGACCTTGGGCACCGCGATATCGCCGAAGTCGCTGTAATTCTCGTAGCGGCCCGCGAGCTGGAGGTTGAGGCTGCGGACCAGCGGTATCTCCATTTCCGGCGACACCACCGGCACGGCCAGCTCGCCATAGGCCGAGAAGACCATGCGCGTGCCGTGCGTGTCCGGATTCTTGCTGAGGTTGGCGAAATCGCTGACCGCGGTGCCGGTATAGGGATCGAGGAAATCGATCGTGCCGTCGATGCGCGCGTCGCGATCGTCGAGCTGCGTCTCGCGGCGCGCCTCGATGCCGGCCGCGAAGCCGACGTCGCCGCCCGGCAGCGTGACGAGATCCTTCTTCGACAGGCGGAAATCGTAGGTGGCGAGCGTCGACTTGTCGAAGCGCACCAGCTTCTGCCGCGCGGCGTTGATGCTGGTCGCGTTGCTCGGCGTGCCATCCCCGATCGAAGGCGTGGCGAGCGTGCCGCCGTTGAACGGATTATACGCCGCCGGCGTGGAGAGCGCGAGAATCTCGTTCAGCTTGGTGCGCGAGATATTGTCGCTCACGTCGCGCACGGTCGCTTCCGAATAGCTGCCGGCGGTTTCCCAGGTGAACCCGTGCCAATCCCCGCGCAGCCCGAACAGCAGGCGGAACTGCTTGTTCGTCACGTCGACGTTGATCGGGCCGAAATCGGTGAAGGAATAGCTGCCGATCTTCACCGGCAGCCCCTCGGCCGGAATGTTCAGCCCCGGCAGGCGGTTCGGATTGGGCGTGCCGTCCGCGAAGGTGACCGGGCCGAGCGGGTTCCAGTAGTTGCTCGCCGGAACGGTGATCGGGATCGAGCTGAGCGTCTGGATCGGGCTCTGCTGCGCATGGGTCTTCGCGTAATAATAGCCCGCCTCCCAGAAGGCGGTGACATCGTCGAAGTCGTAATGGCCGGTCAGGAACAGGTTGACGCGGTTGAGGCGCGGGATGACCGTCGTGCCCTCCGCCGCGAGATCCTCCTTGAGCGCGGTGTTCAGCCCCCCGTTCGTCATGCACAGGCCGTTGCCGATCGCGATGGTGCAGCCGCTCAGCGTCGCCGGCTGGATCTGGAACGCGCCCGAAGCGGTGCTGATCGCCGTGCCGTTGGACCTGACCGTGCCGAAGAATTTCGGCGAGCCGGCCACGCCGCCGAGCCACGGCGTGGTCGTGCTGCGGCCGTCGAGCGACGACTTGCCGGCGAACCGCGTGTCGGCGAACAGCCCGCGCCGATCGGACGAGGCCGTGAAATACTGATCGGTCGACATCAGGCCGGTGCCGTGGTCGTAGCTGGCGAACAATGTGATATTGCCCTTGCCGCCGGCGAAATTGGTGCCCAGCACGCCGTTGACGTTCAGCTCGCGCAGCCGCGTCCCCTCCGCGCCGCCATATTGCACGGAGATGTCGCCACCGTTGTAATTGGTCTTGAGCACGGTGTTGACCACGCCCGCCACCGCGTCCGCGCCGTAGATCGCCGCCGCGCCGTCGCGCAGCACCTCCAGCCGCTCCAGCCCGTTCACCGGAATGGCGTTGGTATTGTAGGTCAGCACCGGCACGAGCTGGTCGTTCGCCTGGCTGGTCGGGTGGTTGACGACGCGGCGGCCGTTGAGCAGCACCAGCGTGTTGCCGATGCCGAGGTTGCGCAGGTTGACCGAACCCACGTCGCCGCGCGCCGCGTTGCTGCTCTGCGGCAGATAGGAGCTGTTGAAGGTCACGTCGCCGAACTGCGGGACGGAGCGGAACAGCTCGTCGCCCGAAACCGCGCCCGAATCCTGGATCTCGCGCGTGCCGATCAGCGTGACCGCCAGCGCCTCGTTGACCTTCGCGCCCTTGATCTGCGAGCCGACCACGACGACGTCCTGCATCGGCGTCTGGTCCGTATCCTGCGCCGCCGCAGCGGCAGGCGCCGCCGCGCCGGGAGCAGGCGCGACCTGCGGCTCGGCCGCCAGCCGGACGGGCGTGGCGATACGGTGCGGCGCGGGCGCGCGCAGCGTCAGCGCCACGACGCGGCCGTTGATCGAGGCGACGCGCAGCGGCGAGCCTTCCAGTATCTTCTCCAGCGCGCTTTCCGGCGCATAATTGCCGACGACCGCCGGCGCGCGCAGCGACGCCACGGTGGCGGACGGGAACAGCAGCCGATAGCCCGATTGCTTGGAGAAATTCTGCAACGCATTGCCCAGCGGCTGCGACGGTATGTCGAAGCGCGTGACCTGATTCTGCGCCATCGCCGGCTGCGCGGCCGCAACTGCCGCCGTCGCCAGCACCAGCATGCTGGCCTGCGCGGCAAGAGCGCCGCGCCCGATCCCCTTGAACATTTCCCGGTCCCCCGTCCCTTTTCGATCGCCGGATTTTTCCGGCCTTCAATTGCGCAGACGAACCGCGGGCGCATCCCCGCCATCCCCGCGGACGATTTTTCCGCAAATTTATGTCTCGACAAGCCACCTGCGAGAAGCTTTCATATCACGGTCGGACGAATGGGGGGACGACGCTGCGCGATCGCGAGGAAAGGCTCGGCTGGTTCAAGGCCGTCATTCTGCCATATCAGCCGCTGCTGCGCCGGCGGCTGCGGCGGCTCGTGCGCAATCCGGACGATCTGGAGGATCTGATCGCCGAGGTGATGACGCGCACCTATGCCTATGACGGCTGGCGCGATATCCGCAACGGGCTGGCCTTCATCACCCGCACCGCGCACAACATCCTGATCGACCAGCAGCGCCGCGAGGTGATCGTCTCGTTCGACTATGTCGCCGATCTGGAGACGCTCCAGCGCAGTGTCTCCTATGACGAGATGTTCGACGCGCGCGACGCGCTGCGCCATCTGGAGGCCGCGATCGACACGCTGCCGCCACAGCCGCGCCGCGCCTTCCTGCTGCGGCGGGTGCAGGGCCATTCGGTCGGCGAGGTGGCGGAAATCATGGGCATCTCCGTCTCCACGGTGGAGAAGCATCTTACGAAAGCGCTGGCCCGCATCATCCGGCTGCGGGCCGAGCAGGAGGAACAAGGCGTTGTCCAGTGGGACGGAAAAGGCGAGCGAGCGCAAGGCGATCCGCGATGCGGCGGCAGCCTGGGTGATTCGCCTTGACGCCGCGCCGGACGCGCGCCTGCAAGCCGAAGCAGGAGCGTGGATAGACGCCGATCCCCGCCACGCGGTCGCCTTCGCCGAGGCGCGATATGCGTGGGAATCGGCGCCCCACATCCGGCTTCGCGACGCGGGCGAGGCGGCGCAGGAAACCGCCGGCGAGCCTGAAGCGGAAGCGGCGCCCGAACCGGCGCTGCTGCATCGCCCCATATCGCGCCGCGCTGCCGGGCTGGGCCTGCTCGCGGCATCGGCGGCGGGCGCGGTCGGGCTGGGCCGCCTGCTGCTGCCCGAAACCGATCGCCATGCGACGCTGCGCGGGCAGCAGAGCCTGACGCGGCTGGCCGACGGCTCGTCCATCCGGCTCAACACCGCGACCACGCTCGACGTCCGCCTCACCGGAACGCGGCGCGTCGTGCGCATGATCGAGGGCGAGGCGCTGTTCGACGTCGCGCGCGATCCGCGCCGGCCGTTCATCGTCGATCTCGGCGACGCGCAGGTGCGCGTTGTGGGCACCAGCTTCAACATCAGGCGGCGGCCCGACCGGACGGAGCTGACCGTGACGCGCGGGCTGGTGGCCGTCAGCGACGCGGAGGGCCAGTCGATCAGCGTCGGCGCGGGAGAGACGACCCTGATCCGCCCCGGCATCCTCGCCACCGCCCTGCCCGGCGATGCGATGATCCACCAGCGCACCGTCTGGCAGGAAGGCTTCATCGAGCTGGACAATGAAACGATCGAGGAAGCGGTGGCGGAGTTCAACCGCTATCGCGACCGGCCGATCGTGGTGGCCGATCCGCGCATCGGGTCCCTTATCATATCGGGCCGCTTCGGCATCCACGAGAGCCGCGAGTTCGTGGATGCGCTGAAAAGCAGCTTCCACGTCGCCGCCGTCACATTGCCCAACGGCTCGATCGCGCTTACCGGCGGCGACCGGCCCGCCCCGGCCTCTACGCGCCCTTATTGAAGCGCCATCAGCGCCGACAGCGAAAGCGTGCGGATCGCGGTAGGTATCGTGATCTTCGGATCGGGCGCGAAATAGGGCGAATGGTTGGTCGGCAGCGGCTCGCCCTTCGCCTTGTAGGCGGCGATGGTCTTCGCGTCGTAAGCGCCCACCATGTAGAAGATCGAGGGAACGCCCGCTTCGCCATAAGCGGAAAAGTCCTCGCTCGCCGTCCAGCCCGGCGCGAGCGCGGGCTTCTGCTCGATCCTGTCCCCGCCGGCGGCCTGGAGCATCGCCCCCGCCCTTGCGACCAGGGCGTGATCGTTCACCACCGCCGGGCTGCCGTAGAGATGCTCCACCGACGGCGCGGGGGCGCGGGCCATGCTGGCGACGGCGTTGGCCGTCCGGGCGACGCCGTCGAGCAGCAGCGCGCGCACCTCCGGCGCATAGGATCGCAGCGTGAGCTTCAGCACGGCGTCGTCGGGAATGATGTTGCCGGCCGCGCCGGACTGGAGCGAGCCGACGGTGATGACGCCGAACGCGTTCGGGTCCTTCTCGCGGCTGATGACCGTCTGGATATCGGAAATGAAATGCCCGCCCATCACCACCGGGTCGATCGTGGCGTTGGGCATCGATCCATGCCCGCCGCGCCCCTTGAACACGATCTGCATCGCATCGGAATTGGACGTGATCGGCCCGTCCTTCAGCAGCACGGAGCCGGCCTCCGCCGGCCAGACGTGGACCGCGAAGGCATAATCGGGCTTCGGGAAGCGCTTGAACAGGCCGTCCGCGATCATCGCGCGCGCGCCCTTCAGCGTCTCCTCCGCAGGCTGGGCGACGAACATCAGCGTGCCGTGCCATTGCTGCTTCAGCGCGACGAGCGCCTCGGCGGTGCCCAGCCACGAAGCCATGTGGATGTCGTGGCCGCAGCTATGCGCGATGAAGCTGGTCTTGCCGTCGCGCTCCCCCTGCGCCCGGCTGGCATAGGGCAGGCCGGATTTCTCCTCGACCGGCAGCGCGTCCATCTCCGTGCGCAGCATCACCGTCGGCCCTTCGCCGTTGCGATAGATCGCGACGACGCCCGTGCCGCCCACCTTCTCCGTCACCGTGAAGCCCAGCGCCCGCATCTTCGCGGCGAGCAGCGCGGCGGTGCGCGTTTCCTGGCTGGAGAGTTCGGGATGCGCGTGCAGGTCGCGATACAGGGTTTCGAGCGCCGGATATTCGGCGCTGATCTGCCTGTCGATCGCGGCGCGGTCTTCCGCCGGGGTGGCCGCGGACGCCGCGCCGGCAACCGCGATGGAAGCCCCGGCAAGAAGGGCGAGGCGGATAAGAGATGGGATCAAGATTGCCTCCGGGTCGGATGCTTCAGCGGCGCGGTTATCCAGATTCCGGCCGGATTACAATCGATCCCCATGCCCGCCCCGCGCCCGCCGGCGGCAGCTCCGCGCGGACGAAAGCGGATTTCCGTATCGCCATCGCGATCATGATGGCGATATGATGGCTCCACGACATGGGCGCGACGGCCCGGACGATGCGAGGTGGATGAACGATGCTGAAGGCCAATATCCTCGCCGCCGCCTTCTGGAGCGCCACGCTCGCGGCCCAGCCGGCGGGGATGCCGGGAATCGCGATCGCGGAGCGCGGCGCGTTTCCCGAAAGCCTGGCGGCCAGCCGCGACGGCACGATCTTCGCCGGCAACGTGCGCAAGGCGGTGATCTACCGCGCATTGCCCGGCACGACGGTCGCGCGGCCATGGGTGACGCTGCCGCCCGAGGAGGCAAGCCGGGTGATGGGGCTGTTCGTGGACGACCGGCGCAAGCTGCTCTGGGCCTGCACCTATGCGCCCGCGCCGCAAGGCGGAGGCAAGGGAGCCGCGTCGATCCGCGCCTTCGACCTCGCCAGCGGCAAGGCACGGCGGCGCTACGCCTTCGACGGCGGCTGCAACGACATGACGGTCACCGCCGACGGAACGGTCTATGCCACCGATTTCGCGAACGGGCGCGTCCTGCGGCTCCGCCCGAAGGAAACCGCGTTCACGGTGATCGCCGACGGCGAGGAACTGGCGTCCGCCGACGGGATCGCGCCGCTCGCCGACGGCGCGCTGCTGGTCAACACCTTCCGGGGCGGCAAGCTGTTCCGCATCGCGACCCGGAGCGGCGACGGGCCCGCGGTCCGGCCGATCACGACGTCGCGGCCGCTGATACGCCCGGACGGCATGCGCGCGATCGGCGGCGACCGCTTCGCGCTGGCCGAAGGCGGCGGCCGGATCGCCGAGGTGCTGGTGTCCGGCGACCATGCCGAAATCCGCACGGTCGCCGAAAACCTGCCGAAGAACCCCACGTCCGTCGCGGTGGTCGGAAAGCGCGCGATCGTCTCGATCGCCGACTTCGCCACGCTGGGACAACCGGATGCCGATGCCGTAGAGGCTTCGCTGCTGCAATTCCCCTTCCCTGGAACATCAGACGAGCAGAACAGACAATGAGAAACGACCGATCCTCCCCTTCCATCGCCGGCCCGTTCACGACGACGCGGGCATCCCTGCTCGCGCTCGCCGTGCTGGCGGGTGCGCCGGCCTGCGCCCAGATCAACGCGGGCGCGCAAAAGGCGGAAGCCTCCCTCCCCTTCACCGTCACGCAGGTCGCGAGCTTCAACACGCCGTGGCGCATGGCCTTCCTGCCGGACGGCCGGATGCTCGTCACCGAAAAGCCCGGCGGGCTGTGGCTGGTCACGCAAAAGGGCGCGAAGACCAGGGTCTCCGGAACGCCGCCCGTCCTGTTCAAGGGACAGGGCGGGATGCTCGGCGTCTATGCCGCGCCGACCTTCGCGAAGGATCACGGCATCTACCTCACTTATGCCGAGCCGGGCGAAGACGGCTCCAGCCTGGCGCTCGCCCATGCAAGGCTCGTCGTCGGGCAGGGCAAGGCGCGGCTCGACAATCTCCGCGTGATCTGGCGCGAGCTGCCCAAGGGCAATGGCGGACAGTTCGGCGCGACGATCGCTTTCTCCCCCGACGGCAAATATCTGTTCCTGACGGTCGGCGACCGCCAGCGGATGACGCCCGCGCAGAACCCCGACACGACGCTGGGCAAGATCCTGCGCCTGACGCTCGACGGCAAGCCCGCCCCCGGCAATCCCGGCGCGGGCCGCGCGGGCGCGAAGACGCTGGACCTGATCGATCCCCCGAAGGACACCGAGGCGGCCAAGACCGCGCCCGTGGTGCGCACCTATACCGTGCCCGGCGTCAACCTGGCCCCGGCGGAAATCTGGACGAGCGGGCACCGCACGCCCTATGGCCTCGCCTTCGCGCCGGACGGCCGCCTGTGGGAGGTGGAGCACGGGCCGAGGGGCGGCGACGAACTCAACCTGATCGAGCCGGGGAAGAATTACGGCTGGCCGCTCGTATCCTATGCGGTCAATTACGACGGCGTGCCGATCCCCAGCCCGGATACCCGCCCCGATCTGCAAAAGCCGGTGATCTACTGGACCCCGGTGATCGCGCCGGGCAACCTGATGTTCTATCACGGCTCGCTGTTCCGCGGCTGGAAAGGCTCGGCGTTCATCAGCGGGCTGGGCAGCAGGACGCTCAACCGCATCACGTTCGACGCGGCCGGCGGCGCGAAGCCGGCGGAGCGCTGGGACATGGGCTTCCGCGTGCGCGACGTGGAGGAAGGCCCCGACGGAGCCTTGTGGGCGCTGGAGGATGCCGATCCGGGCAAGCTCGTCCGCCTGACCCCGAAGTAAGCGGGTCGCATCGCCATTCAGGCGCGCGGGCGTGCCTGCCGTCGCTGTTTCCCGTCATGCCGGCTCGCCCGGCATGACGAAGCATGCCCGCACGCCGATCGGTTCTAGATCTCGCGCCGATGCCCGACGCCGCCCCGGGCGATCCCGAGCACGATCGTGCAGCGCGCGCCTTCGGGTGGAAATTCCAGCGACACCTCCTGGAACGCCGGGTGGCGCGAGATCAGGCGCGAGCCGAGGCCGCGACGCCGGGGCGGATCGACGGGCGGCCCGTTCCGCTCCGTCCAGCAGAGCGCGACGCGATCCGCCTCGACGCGCCAGCGCACCTCGACACGCCCCTCCGGCACGGTGAGCGCGCCATATTTCGACGCGTTGGTGCCGAGTTCGTGGACGGCCATGATGAGCGGCGTGGTCTGGGCCGGCGGGATCGCCACCTTCGCGCCCGCGATGGAGATGCCCGGATGGTGCGCGAACGGCCTCAGCGCATCCTCGACAAGCTCCTGCAGACCGGAGGCGCCATATCCGCTGCGGGTGAGGAGATCCTGCGCGCGGGAAAGCGTCTGGAGGCGCGGAAGCAGCTTGTCGAAGAACTGGTCGGGCGTTTCGCCGGATTGCTGGCTTTGCCGCGCCAGCGCCTCGACGAGCGCGAGCTGGTTCTTCGCCCTGTGCCCCAGTTCCGAGGCGAGGAACTCCTCGCGCCGCGCGGTCTCGTCCAGCTCGATGACGGTGCGCCTGACGATATGCGCCAGGACGATCGACACCATGCCGGCGGCGCAGAAAAGCAAGGTGCGGATCAGGCCCTCGCCGAAGCCGAAGGTCTGCACGGGATGGAACAGCAGGTTGGCGGCGATCACCGCGCCGAGCGTGACGACCGCCGCCGGACGCCAGCCCAGAAAGAGCGCCACGCCCATGACGGCCGGAACATAGATCACATAGGGGCCGCGCTCATGGATGAACGGCTCGAACGCCCATCCGATCAGCGTCGGCACGGCGATCGCCAGGACCACCGCGACGGCAACCGCGGCTTTCGATCGCGCACGTCTGAGGATGGCCCGCCGGGCGAACGCAGTGAGAATCACATGCCCTGCCGTCTTCGTGGCCGACGATCGCCGCATTCAGCCACGAACAATTCCCCGTGGAAACATAAGCCACGAAAAAGGACTGTAAAATGGCCGGAAGTCAAGCGGGCCGGCGCGCAGGGCCGGGCTGGAAAACGGTAAGCCCCGTCGCATTTCTGCGGCGGGGCTCCTGCATCGCATCCGGAAATCATCCGGGAACGCGATGTCCATCTGCTCGCTCTTTCGATTGGGCAGATAGCTATAACATCCGAAAGGCGGAGAGGTTCCGGCGAAGGGCAAATGAATCTTCACACGCTGTGGGCAGGAGGGCGGACCGGCGTCCTTATGTGAACAATGCAGGCGGATCGCGGGAAAAAGCCGCTCGCGTTAATGTAGATCAGTGAATTCGCCCGGCACTGTCGGCGCGGCTCCGGCGTTTCTCCCCGGCCACCGATGGAAGGAAAGCCATGGCACGCGACCGCGACCGACCCATCCACCGCACCGGCACGGAAGCGCGCGGCGGCGAGATCGTCCTGCGCACGCGCCGGCAGCGCGGCATCTTTCTGGGCGGCCTGATCGGAGCGGGCCTGCTTGCGCTCGTGTTCGGCCTCGTCGGCCTCGCCTGAGGAGCTTGCCGTGACTCAGCACAAATGGTCGCACGAAGTGACGGAACATTCCGACGCGCTCGATCTGGAGCCGGGCGTGTTCACCTGGAAGGACCCGAAGGCCATCGCGCAATCGCTCAAGCGCTCGGCGGAGCACAGCAAGCGCCGCAAGGGCACGCCGCTGCAATCGGCGATGGGGATGCTCACCTTCTACATCAACCGAGCCGGCGACAATCTGTCGAAGGCGGAACATGCGAAACTGGAAAAGGCCAAGGACGAGTTGCACGCCCTGTTCGACAAGGCATAGGCGCGGGCCGGACGAAGGCGCCTGAAACCACGGTCCGGATCGTTCGCCGGCCCGGATCGTTCGTTGGCCCGTGTGCAATTCCGCCGGCCCTTCCGAGAGATAGATCCATGTTCCATTGGACCCATGAGGCTCAGGAGAAACTTGAGCGAAAATTGTTCGCGCATGTCGCCGAGGCTTCCTTCCCCTGCGTGGGGGCGAAATCCGCTCTCGCGCGCGGGCGGCTGGCCGTCCTGGCCTGCGACCGTATCGACAGCGCGTGGGACGATCTGCGCATCCATGAGGGCCTGCTGCGGTTCGTCAAGGATTATCGCGCCGATCCCGTGCTTTTCCAGAGCTTCGCCGTCGTCTTCGAAGGCCCGTCGGACCTTGGCGAGGCCGATTTCGAGGCCGCGCTCTGGGCGCGCGTGCAATCGCTCAGCGACAAGGACGTCTGGCGCGGCCAGGAATATGATCCGCGCGTGAGCGCTGACCCCACCAATCCGCATTTCTCGCTGAGCTTCGGCGGGGAAGGCTTCTTCATCGTCGGGCTGAACCCGAACGCCAGCCGCCCGGCGCGGCGCTTCGACCATCCTGCGATGGTGTTCAACCTGCACGACCAGTTCGAGCGCCTGCGCGATGCGGACAGATATGAAGGGCTGCGCGAGAAGATACTGGTGCGCGATCAGCGGCTGGCCGGCTCCCGCAACCCGATGCTCGCGCGCCACGGGGAAGCGAGCGAAGCGCGGCAATATTCGGGCCGGATGGTCGGGGACGATTGGGAAGCGCCGTTCGAATATCGCGGAGAGGCCGAATGACCCCCGGCGTGCAGGTCATCCCCGAACGCAGCGGCGCCGCCTTTCCCCTGCCGCGCGGCGCGACGCTGACGGTGATCGATCCGCGCGGCGAGCAGGTCGCCGATCTCCTGGCGTTCAACGCCGCCGACGTGGACGAGGTGATCTCGTCCGGGCGGACGCTCGATTATGCCGAGACGATCAGGCTCACCACCGGGCACCGGCTCTATTCGAACCGCTCGCGCGTCATGCTCACGATCATCGACGACAGCGTCGGATGCCATGATTTCCTGCTGACGCCATGCTCGGTCGACACGTTCCTGCATTTCTATCCCGATCTGCCGCCGCATCGCGGATGCTTCGGCAATCTGGCGGAGGCGCTGCACCCCTATGGCATCGGCCCCGATCGCATCCCGATCGCGTTCAACTGCTTCATGAACGTGCCGGTGGACGGCGATTCCGGCAGGCTTCGCGTGTTGCCGCCGATCAGCAAGGCGGGCGACCATATCGTCTTTCGCGCGGAAATGGACCTCGTCATCGGGCTGACCGCCTGCTCGGCGCCGGATTCCAACGGCGGCACCTTCAAGCCGATCCACTATCGCATCGACGCTCCCGCCGCCTGACAGGTCGACGGCGGATCGGCGCCGGGGTAATCCTGCATCGTGAAGCGGCCGTGCATTGAGGAGGGTGACGATGAATTTCGATGGCGATTATCGCATGCTGATCGGCGGTGAACTGGCGAGCGGCTCCGCCACGCTCGACGTGGTCAATCCGGCGACGGAGGAGGTGATCGCGCGGGTGCCGGACGCGACGCGCGACGATCTGGACAAGGCGATCGCGGCGGCGCGCGCGGCCTTCCCCGGCTGGGCGGCGACCCCGATCGAGGAGCGCAAGGCGAAGCTGACGGCGCTGGGTCAGGCGCTGCTCGCGCAGGCCGATCCCTTCATGCGCCTGCTGACGAAGGAGCAGGGCAAGCCCCATGCCGAGGCGCAGGGCGAGGTGATGGGCGCGGGCTATTGGCTGCTCGGCGCGGCCGCGCTCGACCTGCCGGTGACGGTGAACGAGGACAGCGAGGAGCGCTATAGCGAAACCCGCCACGTCCCCCTCGGCGTGGTGGGCGCGATCGCGCCGTGGAACTTCCCGATGGTCCTCGCGATGTTCAAGGTCGGCCCGGCGCTGCTCGCGGGCAACACGATGGTGCTGAAGCCTTCGCCCTTCACCCCGCTGACCACGCTGAAGTTCGGGGAGATCGCGCGCGAGATCCTGCCGCCCGGCGTGCTCAACATCGTGACGGGCGGCGACGATCTGGGGCCGTGGATGACCTCCCACCCCGGCTTCGACAAGATCAGCTTCACCGGATCGACCGCCACCGGCAAGCGCGTGATGCAGTCCGCCGCGCCGACGCTGAAGCGCGTCACGCTGGAGCTGGGCGGCAACGACGCCGCGATCGTCATGCCCGACGTGGACGTGGAGAAGGTGGCGGAGGAATTGTTCTGGGCGGCGTTCCGCAACAACGGCCAGATCTGCATCGCCACCAAGCGCATGTATGTCCACAAGGACATATACGAGCCGCTCAAGCAGGCGCTGGTCGCCTATGCGAAAACGGTGAAGATCGGCGACGGATCGGAACAGGGCACGCAGATCGGGCCGATCAACAACCGCCAGCAATATGAGCGCGTGCTCGATCTGATCCAGGACGCGAAGGACAAGGGCTATCGGTTCCTGATCGGCGGGGAAAAGGCGGAGGTTCCGGGCTATTTCATCCCCGTCACGATCCTGGACAATCCGCCGGAGGACAGCCGGATCGTGCAGGAGGAGCAGTTCGGCCCCGTCCTGCCGCTCATCAGGTTCGAGGAATATGAGGACGTGATCGCGCGCGCCAACGCCACCGATTACGGCCTCGGCGGCTCCGTCTGGGGCAAGGACGAGGACAAGGCGCTGGAGATCGCCCAACGCATCGCCAGCGGCACCGTGTGGGTGAACGAGACGCAGCACCTCTCCCCCGGCGCGGCGTTCGGCGGGATGAAGCAATCCGGCGTCGGCGTCGAGGGCGGCGTCGAGGGCCTGCTCGAATATACCAACGCGCAGACCATCGTGCGGCGCAGGAAGGCGGCGGCCACGGCCTGATGGCAGGCTCGTCGGCCAGGAAAACGGCGCGCGGCGGATTCGCTCCGCCGCGCGCATCGACCTGCCTTTTTCCTATATTAGCGGCCCGTCGTTTACTGGGATGATGTAACCGTGTAAGAACGGTTTCGAGACCTGCGTTCCTCGGGAGTTGAGTTTGAGTTCAAGCGTTGGAGACGATGCCGCGCCCGCCCCGGCGCCCATCCGGATCGGCGATGCCGCGCCCAATTTCCGCGCGCGCACGACGATGGGGGAGATCAGCCTGTCCGACTATCGCGGGCGCTGGGTGCTGCTGTTCTCGCACCCGGCGGACTTCACGCCCGTCTGCACCAGCGAGTTCGTCGCCCTCACGCAGGCCGCCGACCGCTTCCGGGCGCTGGGCTGCGACCTGATCGCGATCTCGGTGGACAGCCTCTACGCCCATCTGGGATGGATACGCGCGATCCACGCGCATTTCGGCGTGACGGTGGGCTTCCCCATCGTCGAGGACCCCTCGATGGTGATCGGGCGCGCCTATGGCATGCTGGCGGAGGATGCGGCCGACGCCGCCACCCTGCGCACGACATTCTTCATCGACCCGGAAGGGATCGTGCGTGCCCGGCTCTGCTATCCCGCCACGATCGGGCGATCGGTGGAGGAGATGCTGCGCGTCGTCGTCGCGCTGCAACGGGTCGATCGCGACAATGTGGTGACGCCCGAAGGCTGGCGGCCGGGCGACGACGTGCTGCTGCCGCCCTGCCAGGATCAGGCCGGCGCGATCGCGGCGGCGGACGACGCCTGCTGGTTCCACCGGCCCCGGCCCGACAGGCAGGGCGAGGCAAGCGAATGACGACCTTCGACGACGCCCGGCTCGGCCGGATCAACGACGTGCTCAAGGCGATCGCGCACGACATCCGCCTCAGGCTGATGCGGACGCTGCTCGAAAACGGGGAGAAATCGGTCGGCGAGCTGGAAATGCTGACCGGCGTCGGCCAGCCCGGCCTGTCGCAGCAGCTCGCGATCCTGCGCAAGGCAGGGATGGTGCGGACGCGCCGCGAGGCGAAGCTGGTTTTCTACAGCCTCTCCCCGGAAACGCTGCGCGACACGGCGAAGCTGTTGTGCGAGCTTGCCGGAATCTCTCCGCAGGAGAGGCCGCAGGCCGCCAGCGACACGCAGGCCCGCGCACGGGAATCGGCCGCGACCTTCGCCCGCATCCTGTAATCGCGCACGCCCGATCAGGGGGCGACGCGGAGGATATGCTCGGGACCGGCCAGCGCCAGCAGCGCGGGCCGGTGGCTGACCACGACGAGGCCGGTCCCCGTCTCGCGCAGCCACAGGTCCAGCCGGTCGCGAAGCCGCGCTTCCGTCGCCATGTCCAGCCCTTCGCTCGGCTCGTCGAGCAGCAGCCACGGCTTTCCGGCCAGCAGCGCGCGGGCGAGCGACAGCCGCTTGCGCTGCCCGCCCGACAGCCGCGCGCCGCCGTCGCCGACCCATTGATCGAGCCGATGGGGCATGGCGCGGACGTCGTCGGCCAGGCAGGCCGTCTCCAGCGCCGCCGGATGCGATTCGCGCCATGTTCGC
>JASGGR010000066.1:0-16370 GCA_047602705.1 Sphingomonas bacterium
GCGCGACCGCCGCGTCGCTCTCCGGCGGCTCCAGCCCGGTCGCGGCGGCCAGCCCCCTTGGCGTCGGCACCATGAATCGCGCCGGGCGCAGGAAGGCGAACAGCTCCAGCAGGTCCAGCCCCGAAAGCTCGCCATAGCCGAGTCGCTGCCCGATCAGCGGGGCGTTGAGCAGGATCACCGGCGTGTCGGCCGCGATGCGGATCGCCTCCCCGCGCCCGATCGCGCGCACCTCCTCCCCATGCGCGATCCACACGCCGGAATGGCTGGCATGAAGCGCGGGGCAGGGGAGCGGCGTCACGCGCTTCGGTTAGAACAAATGCGAAACTGGCGCCAGCCCGTCGCCGTTGGGGTGGATTCCTGCGCGCCCGTGTGCTTAAGGCCGCGCGTTCCCCTTATGGTGAGGCCACGCATCCCATGAACATCCACGAATATCAGGCCAAGGAATTGCTCGCGAAGTTCGGCGTTCCCGTTCCCGCCGGCTATGCCGCGATGACCGTCGAGGAAGCGGTCGAGGCGTCGAAGAAGCTTCCGGGGCCGCTTTACGTCGTCAAGGCGCAGATCCACGCGGGCGGCCGCGGCAAGGGCAAGTTCAAGGAGCTGCCCGCCGACGCCAAGGGCGGCGTCCGCCTCGCCAAGACCGCCGAGGAAGTGCGCGCCGCCGCCGCCGACATGCTCGGCAACACGCTGGTGACGGTGCAGACCGGCGAGCACGGCAAGCAGGTCAACCGCCTCTACATCACCGACGGCGTGGACATCGCGAAGGAATTCTACCTCGCGGTGCTGGTCGATCGCGCCACGGGCCGCGTCGCCTTCGTCGTCTCCACCGAGGGCGGCATGGATATCGAGACGGTCGCGCACGACACGCCCGAGAAGATCCACACCTTCGACGTCGATCCCGCGACCGGCTTCATGCCGCACCACGGCCGCGCCGTCGCCAACGCGCTGGGCCTGACCGGCGATCTCGCCAAGCAGGCCGAGAAGCTCGCCTCGAAGGTCTATGACGCCTTCCTCGGCACCGACGCCTCGCAGATCGAGATCAACCCGCTCGCCGTGACGGACGACGGCAAGCTGATGGTGCTGGACGCCAAGGTCGGCTTCGACAGCAATGCGATGTTCCGCCACAAGGATCTCGCCGAGCTGCGCGACGAGACGGAAGAGGACCCGATGGAGCTGGAGGCGTCGAAGTACGACCTCGCCTATATCAAGCTCGACGGCGATATCGGCTGCATGGTGAACGGCGCCGGCCTCGCCATGGCGACGATGGACATCATCAAGCTGAACGGCATGTTCCCGGCCAACTTCCTCGACGTGGGCGGCGGCGCCACCACGGAGAAGGTGACGGCGGCGTTCAAGATCATCCTTTCCGATCCGGCGGTGAAGGGCATCCTCGTCAACATCTTCGGCGGGATCATGCGCTGCGACGTGATCGCGGAAGGCATCGTGGCGGCCGCGAAGGAAGTGAACCTCTCGGTGCCGCTGGTCGTGCGGCTCGAGGGCACGAACGTGGAGCAGGGCAAGGCGATCCTCGCCAACTCCGGCCTCGCCATCGTGCCGGCCAACGATCTGGGCGACGCGGCGAAGAAGATCGTCGCGGAAGTGAAGAAGGCGGCCTGATCCGCGCGCGGGCGGCGGCGCCGCCCGCGAGACGGACAGGCCCGGCCGGCGGCGGGTGCCGCATCGCACCCGCCGACCGACGGCGCGGCTTCATCGCGCCGGCCCGTCCCCATATCAGAAAATCCCCCGGCAAATCAGCGCGGACCGCCCGATGACGCGGCCGCGGCTCCATCGCCCCGCCGCACTTCCGCGCCCGCCTATGCCGTGGAAAAGGATGTTTGGGCTGGACTTGGGCGGATTCTCCGGCATTAGCAAACCCACTGTTCGAAATAGCGCCAATGGAGATGCAGCCGATGAAGGTGCTGGTGCCGGTCAAGCGGGTGCTTGACTATAACGTGAAGCCCCGCGTGAAGGCGGATGGCTCGGGCGTCGATCTCGCGAACGTGAAGATGTCGATGAACCCGTTCGACGAGATCGCGGTCGAGGAAGCGATCCGCCTGAAGGAAAAGGGCGTGGCGACCGAGATCGTGGCGGTTTCCATCGGCGAGGCGAAGTGCCAGGAAACGCTGCGCACCGCGCTGGCGATGGGCGCTGATCGCGCGATCCTCGTCCAGACCGACGAGAAGGCGGAGCCGCTGGCGATCGCCAAGATCCTGGCGAAGATCGCGGGCGAGGAGCAGCCGGGCCTCATCATCCTCGGCAAGCAGGCGATCGACGACGACAACAACCAGACCGGCCAGATGCTCGCCGGCCTGCTCGGCTGGGGCCAGGGCACGTTCGCGTCCAAGGTCGAGGTGTCGGGCGAGACGGTGAAGGTCACGCGCGAAGTGGACGGTGGGCTTGAGACCGATTCGTTCAAGCTGCCGGCGATCGTCACGACGGACCTGCGCCTGAACGAGCCGCGCTATGCCTCGCTGCCGAACATCATGAAGGCGAAGTCGAAGCCGCTGGCGACGAAATCGCCCGCCGATTACGGCGTGGACGTGGCCCCGCGCCTCACCACGCTCAAGGTGGTCGAGCCGGCCAAGCGCACCGCCGGCGTGAAGGTCGCGGATGTCGATGAGCTGGTCGCGAAACTCAAGGCGATGGGAGTTGCCAAGTGAAGACGCTTGTCTGGGTCGAGCATGACGGTTCGTCCGTCAAGGATGCCACGCTTTCGGCGGTGACGGCCGCGTCCAAGCTGGGCGAGGTGCATCTGCTGGTCGCGGGCCAGGGCGTCGGCGCGGTGGCCGATCAGGCCGCGAAGATCGCGGGCGTCGGCAAGGTGCATGTCGCCGACGACGCGGCCTATGCGCACGCGCTGGCCGAGAATGTCGCGCCTCTGGTCGTCGATCTGATGGGCCATCACGACGCCTTCGTCGTGCCCGCCACCAGCAACGGCAAGAATATCGCGCCGCGCGTCGCCGCGCTGCTCGACGTGATGCAGATCAGCGATATCCTGTCGGTCGAGGGGCCGGACACGTTCACGCGCCCGATCTACGCCGGCAACGCCATCGCGACCGTGCAGACGAAGGACGCGAAGAAGGTCATCACCGTGCGCGGCACCGCGTTCGAGAAGGCGGCGACCGAGGGCGGCTCCGGCGCGATCGAGGCGGTCGGCGCGACCGGCGACAAGGGGCTTTCCACCTTCGAGGGGCAGGAGATCGCCAAGTCCGAGCGCCCGGAACTCACGTCCGCCAAGATCATCGTCTCGGGCGGCCGCGCGCTCCAGAACAGCGAGAACTTCCACACGATCATCGAGCCGCTCGCCGACAAGCTCGGCGCGGGCGTCGGCGCGAGCCGCGCGGCGGTGGACGCGGGTTATGTGCCGAACGATTATCAGGTCGGCCAGACCGGCAAGATCGTCGCGCCCGAAGTCTATATCGCGATCGGCATCTCCGGCGCGATCCAGCACCTTGCGGGCATGAAGGACTCCAAGACCATCATCGCCATCAACAAGGACGAGGACGCCCCGATCTTCCAGGTCGCCGACATCGGCCTGGTGGGCGACCTGTTCAAGGTGGTGCCGGAGCTTACGCAGAAGCTGTGAGGCCGGGAGCGTAGCTCCATGCCGGCATAATGAGGGGGCGGCGTTCCATCCGGACGCCGCCCTTTTTTCGATTCTCCCATACCTCGATGCGCGTGCCGCTTGCTTCGAGATAGTTGTATGATACAACTTCCTCCGAAGGGAGGATCGCCGGATGGATATTCCCGCGCAACTGGTGGCGGACATACGCGACGTATCGCGCGCGATCGTTCGCGAATGGGGCTTCATGGGCGGAAGCTTCGCCGGCACCGAGCTTTCGCCCTCCGCCGTCCACGCGCTGATCGAAATCGGGCGGGGCGGTGCCACGGCGCGCGATCTCGGCGAGCGCCTGCGTCTCGAGAAATCCAGCGTCAGCCGCATGCTGCGGAAACTGGTGGAGGCGGGCGACGTGGCGGAGGGGCCGGGCGAGGGCGACGGCCGGATCAAGATCCTTTCGCTCACGCCGTCGGGCCGGCGGCGGCTCGCGGCGATCCATGCCTTTGCGGATGCGCAGGTGACCGACGCGATCGGGCGGCTGCGGCCCGGTGAGGAACGGACCGTGCTGGAGGGGCTGCGTCTCTACACGGATGCGCTCGCCGGGAAGGGCGGGGGAAGGGATTCCGGCATCGCTATCGTCCGGGGCTATCGTCCCGGCCTGATTGCGCGCGTCACCGCGCTGCACGCGCACTATTATTCCCGCGAACATGGTCTGGGCCAGCGCTTCGAGAGCATGGTGGCGGGCGGCCTGGCCGATCTCTGCAACCGGCTCGAAAGCCCGCGCAACGCCATCTGGTCGGCATTGCGCGGGGATGAGGTGGTCGGCTCGATCTCGATCGATGGAGAGGATATGGGCGCCGATATCGCGCGCCTGCGCTTCTTCATCATGGGCGATGGCGCGCGGGGCGGCGGCGTCGGCCGCGCATTGCTGTCGGCCGCGCTGGCCTTCGTGGACGGGCGGGATTTCCGCGAAACCCATCTCTGGACGTTTCGCGGCCTGACGGCGGCGCGGCATCTCTACGAAAGCCTCGGCTTCGTCTGTGTCGAGGAAAAGCCCGGCCGGTCATGGGACCGGGAGGTGACGGAGCAGCGTTTCGTCAGGCCGCGCCCGCATCGTTGAGCCGGTGCTGGCGTCCGGCGGATCGCGTGCTAACCTCCGCTGCATGATCCTTCCGCTTCTCCTCGCCGCGGCGCAGGCCGCCCCCGTAGCCACGCCGCCCGCCGCTCCAGCCGTTGCCCAGACGCATTGGCCGTCGAAGGAAGGCGATTTCGTCATCCGCGATTTCACCTTCCGCTCCGGCGAGAAGCTGGCGGAACTGAAGCTGCACTATACCACGCTCGGCACGCCGCATCGCAATGCGAAGGGGGAGATCGACAATGCGGTGATGGTGCTCCACGGCACGGGCGGCACCGGCAAGCAATTCTTCCAGCCGCAATTCGCCGACGAGCTTTACGGCCCCGGCCAGCCGCTGGACATCACGCGCTATTTCATCATCCTGCCGGACAATATCGGCCATGGCGGATCGTCGAAGCCGTCGAACGGGCTGCGGATGGCCTTCCCGCATTACGATTACGACGACATGGTGGAGGCGCAGCACCGGCTGCTGACCGAGCATTTCGGCATCCGCCGGATGCGGCTCATCATGGGCACGTCCATGGGCTGCATGCACGCCTTCGTCTGGGCGGAGACCTATCCCGATTACGCCCGCGCGCTGATGCCGCTGGCGTGCGAGCCGGTGCAGATCGCCGGCCTCAACCGCATGTGGCGGCAGATGGCGATCGACGCGATCGAAAGCGATCCGGCGTGGGACAAGGGGAATTACACCGCCCAGCCGGCGAACGGGGTGCGCGGCGCGGCCTCGATCCAGTTCATCGCGGGCGCGGCCCCGATCAACCTTCAGGCGGCCTATCCCACCCGCGACGCCGCGGTGGCCTATATGCGGCAGAAGCTTTCCGCGACGATCGCGGGGATCGACGCCAACGATCTGATCTACCAGCTCGATTCCTCGCGCAGCTATGATCCGTGGCCCAAGCTGGAGACGATCCGCGCGCCGATGACGTGGATCAACTCGGCGGACGATTTCATCAACCCGCGCAATCTCGATTTCCCCGCACGGGCGGTGAAGAAGATGCCCAACACGCGCTTCCGCCTGATCGCGGAGACGGACGACACGCACGGGCACGGCACGCACACATGGGCGAAGTTCTGGAAACAGGACCTGATCGACCTGCTGGCGCGGACGGCGCCCTGACAGGCTCCGCCCGTCGCCGGGCGCTTGCCGATACGGGCGGCGGCGCATAGGCGGGCGGGATGCGTGTCGTCCTGCTCGCCGCCCTCCTGCTCTCCACCCCGGCAGCCGCGCAGCGCGCGGATCGCGCCACGCCCGGCTTCGTGCGGGTGCGGCTGGAAACGGAGGCAGGGAATATCGTGCTGGCGCTCGATGCGAGGCACGCCCCGATCTCCACCACCAATTTCATGCGCTATGTCGACGACGGCCGGTTCGACGGGATCAGCTTCTATCGCGTCGCGCGGACGAAGAAGGCGCCGCAGTTCGGCTTCATCCAGTCCGGCATCCGCACCGATGCGCGGCGCTTCCTCGATACGATCGCGCACGAGCCGACGAACAAGACCGGCATCCGCCATCTCGACATGACCATCTCCATGGCGCGGCGCGGGGAGCCGGGGTCTGCCAACGGCAACTGGTTCATCACCGTGGGCGCGATGCCCTCGATGGACGCCAGCCCCGGCCATCCGGGCTATGCCGCCTTCGGCCGGGTGGTCGGCGGGCAGGATGTGGTGCGCCGCATCCTCGCGCAGCCGACGGGGGGCGGCATGGGCGGCACGATGCTGATGAAGCCAGTCTATGTCCGCCGCGCGGTGCGGCTGGACGGCGTGGCGAAACCGACCGGACGGCCGCGCCCGTGGATCATCGAGGGGCGGAAGGAGGGGTAGGGAACGCCTCCCCGGCCAGATCAGCCGAACCGTTCCCGCAGCTTCATCATCGCCAGCGCCGCCTCGGCCGCGCCGCCGCCCTTGTCGAGCTGGCCGGGGTCCGCGCGGCGGATCGCCTGCGCCTCGTTTTCGGTGGTGAGGATGCCGTTGCCGATGGCGAGGCCGTCCATCGTCAGCGCCATGATGCCCCGCGCGCTTTCGTTCGAGACGATCTCGAAATGATAGGTCTCGCCACGGATCACCACGCCCAGCGCGACATAGGCGTCATAACGGCCCGTTTCCGCCGCCAGCGCGATCGCGCCGGGCACTTCCAGCGCGCCGGGCACGGTGACGATCTCCGCCTGATGGCCGGCCCCCTCGATTGCGGCGCGCGCGCCTTCGATCAGCATGTCGTTCAGGTGATCGTAGAAACGCGCTTCGACGATAAGGATACGGGCCATTCAGGAAAAACTCCGTGGAGGATGCGTTATGCCGCGTCGCCGTCCGTGATCGGGCGTTCCGCGACGATCGACAGGCCATAGCCTTCCAGCCCGACCAGCGCATGATGCGTGTTGGTGAGCAGGATCATCTCCTCCACGCCCAGCTCGGCCAGGATCTGCGCGCCGACGCCGTAATCGCGCAATTCCTCGATCTCCGGCGCGCCCGGCCCCTTGCCCTCGGCCCGCGCCTTCATGATGCGGGTGAGCGCGCCCTGCATCGGGCGGTTGATGACCACGATCACGCCCGCGCCTTCCTCCGCGATCATCTCCATCGAGCGGGAGAGCAGGCCCGCGCGCGGCGATTGCTCGCCGAACATGTCGGTGAAGAAGCTGGCGGTGTGCATCCGCACCAGCGTGGGCTTGCTGGGATCGATATGGCCCTTCACCAGCGTGATCGTCTCGTCCCCGGTGGCCTTGTTGAAGAAGGTGATGCCGCGCCACGTGCCGCCCCAGCGCGATTCGAACGTCATCTCCGCCTGCTTCTCGACCAGATGATCGTAGCGGCGGCGATAGGCGATCAGGTCGCGGATCGTGCCGATCTTGAGGTTGTGATGCTGCGCGAAGGCGACGAGATCGTCCATCCGCGACATCGTGCCGTCCTCGTTCATGATCTCGCAGATCACGCCGGAGGGGTTGAGGCCCGCGAGCCGCGCCACGTCCACCGCCGCCTCGGTATGGCCGGCGCGGACCAGCACGCCGCCGTCGCGCGCGATCAGCGGGAAGACATGGCCGGGCGTCACGATCTCCCCGCGGCCCTTGGACGCGTCGATCGCAACCGCGATGGTGCGCGCGCGATCGGCGGCGGAGATGCCGGTCGTCACGCCCTCGCGCGCCTCGATCGAGACGGTGAAGGCGGTTTCGTGCCGCGTGCCGTTGTTGCGGCTCATCAGGTCCAGGCCGAGCTGCTCCACGCGCTGCTTCGCCAGCGCGAGGCAGATCAGCCCGCGCCCGTGCTTCGCCATGAAGTTGATCTTCTCCGGCGTCGCCATCTGGGCGGGAATCACCAGATCGCCCTCGTTCTCGCGATCCTCGTCATCGACGAGGATGAACATGCGGCCGTTCTTCGCCTCCTCGATGATCTCCTCGGGCGAGGAGAGGAAAGCATGGCGCAGGCGCGCGAGTTCAGCCGGCTTTGACACGATAATGCTCCATCCGTTGGAGGTAGCGGGCAAGGACGTCTATCTCGATGTTCACCGGCTGGCCCGCCTCCAGCCCGCCGAGCGTCGTCACATTCTGGGTATGGGGAATGAGGTTGATGCCGAAGCGCGTGCCGTCGCCGCGATCCTCGACGCCGTTCACCGTCAGCGATACGCCGTCCACCGTCACCGACCCCTTGGCCGCGAGGAAGGGCGCGAGATCGGAGGGCACGCGGAACGCGATGCGCTTCGAATCGCCTTCACGCGATACGTCCACCACTTCGGCGACGCCGTCGACATGGCCGGTGACGATATGGCCGCCCAGTTCATCCCCGAGTTTCATCGCGCGTTCGAGGTTGAGGCGGCGGCCGGCGGCCCATTGGCCCTGCGCGGTGCAACTTACCGTCTCTCCCGACACGTCCACCGCGAACCAGCCCGGCCCCTTGTCCACCACCGTGAGGCAGACGCCGGAGCAGGCGATCGACGCGCCGAGATCGATGTCGCCGGTGTCGAAGGCGGTTTCGACCACCACGCGCAGGTCGCCGCGCGCTTCCACGCTTCTGATGGTGCCGACGTCGGTGACGATCCCGGTGAACATGAACAATCGAGTCCTTTATCGCTGGCGCTCATATGCCTCGAGCCGGTCGCTGCCAAGCGTGCGCGCGTCGATCGGCCGCCAGCGGCCGTGCGCATCGGCGAGACGGGCGAGGCCGATGTCGCCCAGCGCATGGCGTCCGCCGCCGATCAGGATCGGCGCGCGGTAGATCAGCAGGCGATCGACCAGATCGGCGGCGAGGAAGGCGGAAGCGACGCCCGCGCCGCCTTCCACCAGCAGATGGTCGCCGGGCAGCGAGGCGATATCCTCCAGCCGCGCGATCACCGTCCAGCCCGGCGCATCGGGGCCGGTCGCGGAGAGGAGCACGCGCTGCGGCGCGCGGGCCTCCAGCCCGGCGAGGCGCACGTCGAGGCGCGGGCGATCGGTCTCCCACGTGCCTCGCCCGACCAGGATCGCTTCGTGCCGCGCGCGCTCCAGATGGGCATGGGCGCGCGATTCGGGGCCGGTGATCCAGCGGCTTTCCCCGTCCGGCAGCGCGATGCAGCCGTCGAGCGAGGTGGCGAGCTTCAGCGTGACTTGCGGCCGCCCCAGCGCGCGGCGCGTGAGGAAACCCGCCATGGATCGCCGCGCCTCCGCTTCCAGCACGTCGGTGGAAATCGCGATTCCGGCGTCGGAAAGCCTTGCGAGGCCCGCGCCGTTGGTGCGCGGATCGGGATCGGTGAGCGCCGCGACCACCCGCGCCACGCCCGACATCGCCAGCAGGTCCGCGCAGGCCGGGCCGCGTGGGGAGCGGTGCGCGCACGGCTCCAGCGTCACATAGGCGGTCGCGCCGCGCGCGGCTTCCCCGGTCTGCGCCAGCGCCATCGCTTCGGCATGGGGGCGGCCGCCGGGCTGGGTCCAGCCGCGCCCGACGACGCAGCCGTCGTGCACGATCACGCAGCCGACATTGGGATTGGGCGCGGTCAGCCCGCGCGTCCGCCCGGCCAGCGCGAGCGCGGCGGCCATCCAGCGCTGGTCGTCCGCGTCTATCAGATTCCCCAGCGCTTCAGTTTGTCGTCCAGCCGCTTGAATTCGGCGCGGGTCTTGGCCTGCTCCTTCTCCTGCGCGGCTTCGTCCTTTTCCTTCTGGGCCTGGTCGATCTTCTGCTGCGCGCGGATTTCCGCCTCGGTGCGGTCCAGCCGCCATTGCTGCACGTAGATGATATCCGGCTTGTAGACCTTCTCGACGTGCGAATCCTTGATGAAGGCGAAGATGAAGAAGCCGGTTATCAGCAGCGCCAGCACGAGGAACAGAAGCTCGTGCGGCTGGCGCTGGTGCAAGAACAGCCGAAGGTCTCGCAGCGCGCGAAGCGGCGACATGCGGGCGAAGAATTGCATGGCCCCAAGATAGGGTATGCGGGCCGCGCTGGCTAGCTGTCGGCCGGACATTAACGGCCGGACAGGCGCGCGATCGCCCGTTCGCGGCCGATCAGCGGCAGCAGCGCGGCCATGTCCGGCCCGTGATCCAGCCCGGTCAGCGCGCGGCGCAGCGGGAGGAACAGGGCCTTGCCCTTGCGCCCGCTCGTCTCCTTCAGCCGCGCGGTGAGCGCGTGCCACGGGTTGCCCGCCCAGTCGATCGACCCGGCGGCTTCGGCCGCCTCGGCGAGATAGGCGGCATCCTCGCCCGCGTCGGGGGCGTCCACCGGCCCCTCGATCACGCGCCACCAGTCGGCGGCCTCCGCGACGGTGGAAAGATTGGGGCGAACCGCCGCCCACGCCGCCTCGCCCATGCCGGTGGGCAAGCGGCCCGCGACATCGGCGAACGGCATCTGGTGGATGATCCGCGCGTTGACCTGCGCCAGTTCCGCCTCGTCGAACCGGGCCGGCGCGCGGCCGAAGCGCGCGAAGTCGAAGCCTTCGACCAGCGGCGCCATGTCGATCAGCGGCTCGACCGGATCGCTGGTGCCGAGCCGGGCGAGCAGGGCGCGGATCGCTTGCGGCTCGATTCCCGATTCGCGGAACTGATCGACGCCGACGCTGCCCAGCCGCTTGGAAAGCTTGCCCTCGCTGCCGGTCAGCAAGGCCTCATGCGCGAAGGCGGGCGGAGCCGCGCCCAGTGCGTCGAACATCTGGATCTGGAGCGCGGTGTTCGAGACATGATCCTCCCCGCGCACGATATGGGTGACGCCCATGTCGATATCGTCGATCACGGAAGGCAGCATGTAGAGCCACGATCCGTCCGCGCGGCGGATCACGGGGTCGCTCATCGTCTTCGGGTCGAAATGCTGCTCGCCGCGAATCAGGTCGCGCCACGCGATCGGCGCGTCATGGTCGAGCCGGAAGCGCCAGTGCGGGTGCACGCCTTCCGCCTCCAGCTTCGCGCGATCCCCGTCGGACAGGCCGAGCGCGGCGCGATCGTAGACCGGCGGCAGCCCGCGCCCGAGCAGGATCTTGCGCTTCAGGTCCAGCTCCTGCGCGCTTTCATAGGCGGGATAGATGCGCCCGGCCGCGACCAGCGCGTCGAATCGCTGCTGATAGAGCGCGAAGCGCGCCGACTGCCGCACCTCCGCCGCGGCGGTGAAGCCGAGCCACGCCAGATCGGCGCGGATCGATTCGACGTAACGCTCCTCGCTGCGTTCCGCGTCGGTGTCGTCGATGCGCAGCATGAAGCGGCCGCCGGCCTTTTGCGCGAACAGCCAGTTGTGCAGCGCGGCGCGGATGTTGCCGACATGCAGCCGCCCGGTGGGCGACGGCGCGAAGCGGGTAACGACGGTCATGCCGGCCCGCTTACGCGCTCCCTCTTCCCGTCGCCAGCCCCACACATTAAGGCGGCCCGAATCGGGGCGGGAAGGGCACGACGCAATGAAACTGATGACCGGCAACTCCAATCTTCCTCTGGCGCGCGACATCGCCGCCTATCTGGAGATGCCGCTGACCGAGGCGCTGGTGCGGCGCTTCGCCGACGAGGAGATCTTCGTCGAGATCCGCGAGAACGTGCGCGGCGAGGACGTGTTCGTCATCCAGTCCACCAGCTTCCCCGCCAACGACAATTTGATGGAGCTGCTGATCTGCATCGACGCGCTGAAGCGCGCATCGGCCAAGCGGATCACGGCGGTGGTGCCCTATTTCGGCTATGCCCGGCAGGACCGGAAGCCCGGCCCGCGCACGCCGATCTCGGCCAAGCTGGTCGCCAACCTCATCACCACGGCGGGCGCGGACCGCGTGCTTTCGGTGGACCTGCACGCGGGCCAGATCCAGGGCTTCTTCGATATCCCGACCGACAATCTGTTCGCCGCGCCGGTCATGTCGGCGGATATCCTGACGCGCTTCGGGGACCGCAACCTGATGGTCGTTTCCCCTGACGTGGGCGGCGTGGTGCGCGCCCGCGCGCTTGCCAAGCGGCTCGACAACGCCCCGCTCGCGATCGTCGACAAGCGCCGCGAGCGCGCCGGCGAATCGGAAGTGATGAACATCATCGGCGACGTGGAGGGCCGCTTCTGCATCCTGATCGACGATATCGTCGATTCCGCAGGCACGCTGTGCAACGCCGCCGCGGCGCTGAAGGAAGCGGGCGCGGAGGATGTGGTGGCCTATGTCACCCACGGCGTGCTTTCCGGCGGCGCGGTGGCGCGGGTGGAAGGCTCCGCGCTGCGCGAACTGGTCATCACCGACTCGATCGGCAATCAGGAAGCCCTGGGCGAGGCGAAGCGCGTCCGCCACCTCACCATCGCGCCGCTCTTGGCGGAGGCAATCCGGCGGATCGCGGACGAATCGAGCGTCTCGTCGCTGTTCGACTGACGGGCGCAGGCGCGTCGACGAAGCGACGGCGCCGATGCGCCAACGGCGCGGCGCCCGGCACGGCCGGCGGGCCTCACTTCCTCACCCCCGCTCGCCCAAGCTTATCGAAGGGCTGCACTGTTTGGCGAGGAAGGGCAGGCTTCGACAAGCTCAGCTCGAACGGAGAAAGAGGCGGTAAACAAGCCCGTCGCAGCGAAGCCGTGCCGTCGGACGGGTTCGGCGTTGCCGACCCGCCGGCCGGGCAACGCTTTCGCTACGCGAACGGCGCGCAGGCTGCGCGCCTAATTGTTGCTTAGCGCCACGATATGGTCGAACACCGCCGGATGCAGCGGCTTGGTGAAGGCGCAGCCGTAGCGATATTTGTCGCGCCACGCGACCACCGCTTCCAGCCCGGCCAGCCCCGGCAAGGTCAGCCATACCGTCTGCCCCGGCCACAGGGTGAAGCTGGTGAGCGCGCGGAATCCGGTGATGGAAAGATCGATCACGTCGATCTCGAAACGGGTCGTGCCACGGTCGCGCAGATGGGCGCGCATCTTCACTGCCTTGCGCAGGGCGCGGCGGTTATCTTCGCGTTCGGCACATACCGGGATGGAAACGGCCTGATCCATGCCTCCGTCTATGCTCCGCCAATGGTTACCAATCTGCAAACGGATCGGCCCGATTCGTCGCGGGAAAGGAGATTTTTCCGCGTCCTTTCCAGCGGGATAGGCGGACCGGCGCGGAGGATATGGCCAAGGCGCGCGCGCGCCGCTACGTCGCGGGGATCATGACAGACGATATCCGCACCGCAGCTCTGGAATCCAAGGCCTGGCCGTTCGAGGAGGCGCGCCGCCTGCTGAAACGCTGGCCGGAGGGCAAGCCGGGCGGCGAGGCGATCATCTTCGAGACGGGCTACGGCCCATCGGGCCTGCCGCATATCGGCACGTTCAACGAGGTGCTGCGCACCACGATGGTGCGCAACGCCTTCCATGCGCTGTCGGACCAGCCGACGCGGCTGATCGCCTTCTCCGACGACATGGACGGCCTGCGCAAGGTGCCGGACAACGTGCCCAATCAGGCGATGCTGGCGGAACATCTCGGCAAGCCGCTGACGCAGGTGCCCGATCCGTTCGGCAAGTTCGAGAGCTTCGCGCATCACAACAATGCGATGCTGCGCGCCTTCCTCGACCGCTACGGCTTCGATTACGAATTCGCGTCCTCGACCGAATATTACCATGCCGGCCGCTTCGACGAGCAACTCCGCAACGTGCTGCGCAACTATGATGCGATCATGGCGGTGATGCTGCCGACGCTGCGCGGCGAGCGGCAGGCGACCTATTCGCCGGTGCTGCCGGTCAGCCCGAAGTCCGGCATCGTGCTCCAGGTGCCGGTGGAGGTGGTGGACGCCGACGCGGGCCTGATCCGCTTCGTCGACGAGGGCGAGACGATCGAGCAGTCGATCCTCGGCGGCAAGGCGAAGCTGCAATGGAAGCCCGATTGGGGGATGCGCTGGGCGGCGCTCGGCGTCGATTACGAGATGCACGGCAAGGACCTGATCGATTCCGCCGCGCTCGGCGGGCGCATCTGCCAGATACTCGGCGGGCGGAAGCCGGAGACCCTGGTCTACGAGCTGTTCCTCGACGAGAAGGGCGAGAAGATCTCCAAGTCCAAGGGCAACGGCCTCAGCCTGGAGCAATGGCTGACCTACGGCCCCGAGGAATCGGTCGCCTTCTACGCCTATCGCGAGCCGAAGAAGGCCAAGCAGCTCCACATGGGCGTGATCCCGCGCGCGGTGGACGAATATTGGCAGTTCCGCGCCAATTATCCGGGGCAGGCGATCAAGGAGAAGCTCGGCAACCCCGTCCATCACATCCACAATGGCAAGCTGCCGGAGGGGACGTTGCCGGTGACGTTCGGGCTGCTGCTCAACCTCGTCGGCGTGATGGGGGAGGCGTCCAAGGAGCAGGTGTGGGGCTATCTCGCCAATTACGTGGCGGATGCCTCGCCCGAAAACCACCCGGAGCTGGATCGGCTGATCGGCTATGCGCTGGCCTATCACCGCGACTTCATCGCCCCGACGCTGAAGCGCCGCGCGCCGGAGGGCGTGGAGGTGGAGGCGCTGCGGCGGCTCGATGCCGCGCTGGCGGCGCTTCCGGCGGACGCGAGCGCGGAGGATATCCAGAATCACGTCTATGAGATCGGCAAGACCGGCGGCTTCGCGGAATTGCGGGACTGGTTCCGCGCGCTCTACGAAACCCTGCTCGGATCGAGCCAGGGGCCGCGCATGGGGAGCTTCATCAAGCTCTACGGCATCGAAAACAGCCGCAAGCTGATCGCGGAGGCATTGGCGCGCGCGGCATGACGGCGCGCCCGTCCGCCCTGCGCATCTTCCTTGCGAGCGAGGCGGCGGGCGGCTTCGTGCTGATCGCCGCCGCCGTGCTGGCGATGCTGGCGGCGAACCTGCCCGCGACGGCGGACCTCTATGCCGGTGCGCTCCATGCCGGGATCGGGCCGATGCCGGCGCATCGCTGGATCAACGATGGGCTGATGGCCCTGTTCTTCCTGCTCGTCGGGCTGGAGATCAAGCGCGAGTTCGTGGACGGCCGCCTCGCCCGCGCGGACCAGCGCCGCCTGCCGTTCATCGCGGCGGCGGCGGGGATGGCGGTGCCCGCGCTCGTCTATCTGCTCATGATCGGGGGCCGCCACGATCTCCAGCGCGGCTGGGCGATTCCGGCGGCGACGGATATCGCCTTCGCGATCGGGGTGATGGCGATGCTGGGCCGGCGCGTGCCCCCGTCGCTCAAATTGCTGCTCACCACCATCGCGATCGTGGACGACATGGGAGCCGTGGCGATCATCGCGCTCGCTTATACGGAGCAGATCCACGCCGTTGCGCTGGCAGGCGCGGCGGTGGCTCTGGCAGCTCTCTATGTGATGAACCGGCGCGGAGTGCGGGCCTTGTGGCCGTATCTGGCGGTCGGCGGCCTGTTATGGCTGTGTGTGCTGGGATCGGGCGTCCACGCCACGATCGCCGGCGTGGCGACGGCCGTCTTCATCCCCTTCACCCGCACGCCCGAATCGCCGCTGCACCGACTGGAGCATACGCTGTCGCCATGGGCCGCCTTCGGAATCGTGCCCCTGTTCGCCTTCGCCAATGCCGGCGTGCCGCTGGGCGGAATCGGCTCGAACGTACTGGCGGAGCCTCTGGTGCCGGCGGTGGCGCTGGGCCTGCTCCTCGGCAAGCAGATCGGCGTGTTCGGCGGCATCTGGGGCGCGGCGCGGCTGGGGATCGCCGCGCGGCCCGCCGGCGCGGGGTGGATGCAGCTCTACGGCATGGCGCTGCTTGCCGGCATCGGCTTCACGATGAGCCTGTTCATCGGCGAGCTGGCCTTCCCCGGCGACGCGGCTCTGGCGGCGGAGGTGAAGGTCGGCGTGCTGCTCGGCTCGCTCCTCTCTGCGCTGGCGGGGGCGCTGGTGCTGCGATTCGCTTCGGGTCGAGACGGATGAGTCCTGAACATTACCATCGTCATGCCCGGCATCCAGGATCACGGGCGATGACTTTTGCGGCTCTGGATGCCGGGTCAAGCCCGGCATGACGGCAAGGGGTGTCGGGAGCCTCCGCTAGAAATCCACCGCCACGCCCTTCAGCTCCCAATCGCCGTAGCGGGTGGGATCGCGATCCGCGGGCCCCGGCGTAGCGGGCGCGGGCCTGGGCACCGGCGTGTTGGGGGAAAGATGCGCGGGCGGCTTCACATGCGCGGGGCGTTTCGACATTGCACTTCCTGTCTGGCCGTTTCCCCGCCACATGGGCGTTATGACGACCCGCGCCAAGCCCCATAAGCCCTCCCGCCGCCCTGCCGAGCCGCTCGGCACCGCGACCCGCCGCGCGGCGCTTCGCCTGCTGGACGCGGTGATGCGGCGCGGGGAGGCGCTGG
>JASGGR010000067.1:0-16105 GCA_047602705.1 Sphingomonas bacterium
CGGCGCTATGACCTGCAGCTGCCGGGACGCGTTTCCGCGAGCGGCGGCGGACGGCGCGTGGAGCTGGTCGAGCGGCTGCCGGTCGACGGACGCCGCGCGGTGGCGCTGATCCGCCGCGACGGGGTGGAGCATCTGATCCTGATCGGGCCGGAAGGCCATGCGATGATCGAGACCGGCATCACCGCGCCGCCGCGCGCCGAAAAGCGGGCGGAGGCCAAACCGGCGAAGCTGGCCGAAGACATATCCGCGCTGCGCGGCAGCTTCGCCGCGCTGGTCGAACGCTATCGCCCGGCGCAGCCGACGCCGGAAGTTCCGCCCGCGCCGAAAACGCGCAGGAAGCCCACCGCTCCCCGCAAGCGCGCGATGGCGGCGGCGAAGCCTGAAGCAGCCGCGCCCGAAACCGCGCAGGAGCGGAAGGAGACGGCCGATGCGTAAGCTGCTGCCGTCATTGGGCGCCGCCGCGCTGCTGCTGCTGGTTCCCTCCGCCGCCCTCGCCGAACCGTCCGGCGCCACGCTGACGATCGGCGGCGACGGGGCGCTATCCGCGCGCGCGATCCAGCTCGTGCTGATGATGACCGTGCTGAGCCTCGCGCCCGGCATATTGATGACCGTCACCAGCTTCACGCGGATGGTCGTCGCGCTGTCGCTGCTGCGCAACGGCATGGGCGCGCAGGGCGTGCCGCCCAATCCGGTGATGATAAGCCTCGCGCTGTTCCTGTCCTTCGCGGTGATGGCACCCACTTTCGAGAAATCGTGGAAGGACGGCGTCGATCCCTATACCAAGGGGCGGATCACCGAGCAGGCGGCGTTCGACCGCACGGCCGAGCCCTTCCGCCGCTTCATGCTGGGGCAGGTGCGCGACAAGGACCTGAAGCTGTTCGCCGATCTGGCGGGCAAGCCGATCGCCGATCGCGCGAAAACGCCGCTTTCCACGCTCGCGCCGGCCTTCATGATCTCCGAACTGCGCCGCGCGTTCGAGATCGGCTTCCTGCTGCTGCTGCCGTTCCTGGTGATCGACCTTGCGGTGTCGGCGGTGCTGATGGCGATGGGCATGATGATGCTGCCGCCGTCCACCATATCCTTGCCGATCAAGATCATCTTCTTCGTGCTGGTCGACGGCTGGGCGCTGGTGGCCGGATCGCTGGTCCGCAGCTTCGCCACGGGATGAGACGGAACGGCCCGCGCGCCGGACGGAGGCGCGGGCCGCCTCCTCAAACCTCCTCCAGCCAGGCGGCGAGATCATTATAGGGCAGGATGCCCTGGAAGATCACGCCGCAGCGATCGGCGTCGGCCCAGCGCGTGCGGCAGGCCATCGCCGGCAGGCCGGGGATGGCGAGCGTGAACTCCGTGTCCGGCGCCATCGGCTCCTCCATGCCCAGGCACGCGCCGCTTTGCGAAAGATCGACGATCACCACCTCGGTGGATCGTCCGTAGTGACTGATCCGGGCGCGGCGGCCGACGCGGAAGCGCGGCGCGCGCGGCCTGTCCTGCCGCGCCACCGCGATCCGCGCCTCGCCGAGCGCGCGGCCGACATCGATCATCGTGTCGAAATGCAGCCCGGCCTGGCCGTCATGCACCCACACCACGCGGCCCGAGAAACGCTCCTCGCGCAGCTCCACCGCCACGGCCCCGTCACGGGTGAGCGCGGCGGGCGTCTCGATCATCATCCCGGCGCTGGAAAGATTGCGGATGCGGCACAAGGCCTCGCGCCCGTCCGCGAGGATCAGCCGGCCGACAAGCAGCGTCCTTAGCGCGCTGCGCTGCTCGCTACGCCCTTCATGCGGGGCGGCAGCGATGCCCTTGTCCATCTTCTTGCCCTCCTTTGCTCGGTCATGGTCCCTGAAAATCCGGTCAGGCCGGCACGGCCTGCGTTATGCTCACGCGGCGCACCGCGCCCTTTCCGAATGCCTCCGGCGCGGCGGCCGTCACCACGCGGCGCATCATGTCGATATCGGGGAGCTGCCCGTCGCGCCCCGCCGCCATCGGCGTGCGGAAGGTGCGCAGGTTCACCGCATGCATCAAAAGCGGCAGCCGGGCGCGGACATATTCCGCGCGGTCCGCCGGCACCTCCAGCGCCAGTTCGAAACGCACATAGCCGGTCAGCCGCCCCTCGCGATCGACCAGGGGCGCGAGCATCCGGTTGACCGGCACGAACACCGGCGGCGCAGGTGCGGCCGCGTGCCTGCCCATGCCGGGTGCAAAGGTCTGCACGCCGAACCCGGCCGCCCCGCCGGTCGCGAGGCCGGCGGCGATGGCGGTCAGTGCCATGAACAGCTTCTTCATCGATCCTCGAACCTTCAGAACTTGAAACTGGAATCGCTGGGCAGGGCGGAAGGCTCGGCCTTGATGACGATGGTGATGCGGCGGTTCTCCGGCCGGCCGGGCTGATCCGGGAACACCGGGCGGGTGGCGGCCATCGCCACCACCTCCGCCACGCGATCCGGGGTGACGCCGCCCGCGACCAGCGCGCTGCGCGCCGCCAGCGCCCGCGCGCCGGAAAGGCTCCAGTTCGCGTCGCTCTGCCCGCCGCTGCTGTCGGTATGGCCCTCGATCGCGATCTGGCCGCCGCCCTTCGCCAGCCGCGCCGCCACCTTGGCCAGCATCGCGCGGGCATAGGGATTCAGCTCGGCGGTGCCGGTGCGGAACATCGCCTGCCGGTCCGTATCCATCAGCGTGATACGCAGCCCTTCGCGATCCGGCGTGATCTCCACGTTGCGGCGTCCGCCCTGGTCCTTCTGCACCGCGTCCAGCGCGATCTGCAATTCGGACGACATGACGCGCAGCGACGTGTCGGACACGTTCGCCTCCCCGCCGCGCGCCACGCCGGCGGTGGCGGCATTGGCGCTGGGCGTGCCGGTGACGGGATCGCGATCGGGGGAGGAACGCTGGGACTGGCCGCCCGCGCCGTTGGACGTGCCCTCCACCGGCGTGGACGGCGCCGTGACCGCGACGGTGGCGGAGAAATATTGCGCCAGCCCCTTCAGCCGGTCCTTGTCCGGGTTGGCGACCAGCCACAACAGCATGAAGAAGGCCATCATCGCCGTCACGAAATCGGCATAGGCGACCTTCCACGCGCCGCCGTGATGCGCGACCGCGGTCTTGCGGACGCGGCGGATGATGATCGGGCGCTGGTTGACTGGCCCGGCCATCTCAGCCCTCCCCCAGCGCGCTGCGGATGCGGCTCTGCACCGCGTCGAGACGGATCGCGCCGACGGCGGCGCGCGCATCCTGCCCCTCCGCCAAGCGCTCCAGCAGGGTCGCGCATTCGTCGGCGTGCTGGATCACATAATCGAAATCCTGGAATTCCAGCATATAGCGCGAGGCGAGCTGCGCGTCGCCCGCGAGCACCATCGCCAGCCGCTCCAGCCGCGCGCCGATCTCGCGCAATTCCGCCGCCAGCACGCGCGGCAGGGTGTTGGCATCGACCCCGGCGGTGAATCCGCGCGGATCCGGCATATGGCTCATCAGAACAGCTCCAGCTCGCCGACATGGACGGGTGTGGGAAGCGGGCGCGGGCGCTGCTCGCGCACCGTGCCGGCGGAAATGGTGCAGCGGCTGCGGCCCTCGTGCGCCAGGAACTCCACCTTGCGCGCGTGCGTGCCGCCGAGATCGGCATGGGCGACATGGATTCCCTCCGCCGCCATGAAGCGCCGCGCGAAGGCCGCGTTCGACGTGCCGATCGCGGCCAGCCCCGCGATGATGTTCGCGCCGCCGTAGAGATGCGCCTGAAGGCTGGCGCGCTGCGCGCCCAGCGCCATCATCGCATTGATGAGCAGCTCCATCGCATGCACGCCGTAACGCGCCATCTCCGCCGTCGCCAGCCGCTGGTGGGCGGCAGGCTCCCCCAGCAGGAAATGGTTCATGCCGCCGATCCGCGCGACGGGATCATACAGGCACGCCGCCACGCAGCTTCCGAGCAGGGTGGTGATGACCACCCCCGGATCGGCCGCGACGGCATGTTCGCCCTGGATGATCGCGACGCGGCGCATCAGGTCAGCTCGCCGAAGACCCGCTCGATCTTCTCCTTGAGGGCGGCCGGCGCGAAGGGCTTCACGACATAATTGTTCACGCCCAGCGCGGCCGCCTTCTGCACGATCTCCTTGTCGGCGGAGCCGGTGAGCATGATGAACACCGTCTTGCCGATCACGGCATCGCCGCGCACGGCCTGCAGGAATTGCAGGCCGTCCATCTCCGGCATGTTGTAATCCGAGATGATGAGGTGGACGCGATCGGCGCGCACGGCCTCCAGCGCCTCGGGCGCGCTCGCCTTGTCGCGCACGTCGCGGAAGCCGAGATCCTGCAGCGCGCGGCGGATCATCGCGCGCATGCTGGCCTGATCGTCGACCACCATCACCTTGATCTGGGCAGCAGCGGGCATCAGTGACTCCTGACAGTTTCGCGGCACGCGCGGAGGATCGTCTCCGGCAGGGCCGACAAAGTGATTTCCTTTTCCACCGCGCCGCATTCTGCGGCGGCGCGCGGCATTCCCCAGACGACGCACGTCTCGCGGCTCTGGCCGAAGGTGCGCGCGCCGGCCCCGCGCATCGCAAGCAGCCCGTCGGCCCCGTCGGCCCCCATGCCGGTGAGGATCACGCCCACCGCCGCCGGGCCGACCGCCGCGACCGAATGGAACAGTCGGTCGACCGAGGGGCGGTGCCCGCTCACCGGATCGCCGGGGCGCAGGCGGATCGTGCCACGCACGCCGCCGGCCAGCTCCATGTGCGCATCCCCGCCCGGCGCAATATAGACGCTTCCGGCACGCACCGGATCGCCATCGCGCGCTTCCGTCACGCGGACGCGGCATTCGGTGTCGAGCCGGTGGGCGAAGCTGCGGGTGAAGGCGGCGGGCATATGCTGGACGATCAGAACCGGCGGGCAATCCATCGGCAGCGCGGGGAGCAGCGAGAACAGCGCCTCCACGCCCCCGGTGGAGCAGCCGATCGCGATCAGCCGTTCCTCTCCGCCGCTGCCCTCCATCGTGCCCTGCGCGACCGGCGCGATCTCCGCGCGCGGGCGGAGCAGGCTGCGCGCGGCGGCCTTCACCTTCTCGCGCAATATGGCCGCCTCGCGCTCGATCTCCTCCGGGTTGCCGGCGGGCTTGGTGACATAGTCCACCGCGCCGAGACGCAATGCCTCGATCGTCACTTCCGCGCCGCGCGCGGTGAGCGTGGAGCACATCACCACCGGCATCGGGCGCAGCCGCATGATGCGTTCGAGGAAGGACAGGCCATCCATCCCCGGCATCTCCACGTCCAGCGTCACCACATCGGGGTTGAGCGTCTTTATCATCTCCCGCGCGACGAAGGGATCGGGGGCCATGCCGACCACCTCGATCTCCGCATCGGCGGCGAGGATGCGGCGCAATGCGGCGCGCATCGACGCGCTGTCGTCCACGATCAGCGTTCGCACGGCGCCCATCAGTGCAGCTCCGGCTTCTGGTAGATGGTGTGGCCGCACGAATGCATCGCGGCCGCCGCCGCGCCGAGCAGCCGTTCGGAATGGCCGATATAGAGGAAGCCGCCCGGCACGAGCTGCGCGATCAGCCGCTGCTGCAGCTCCTCCTTCGCGTCGTCGTCGAAATAGATCATCACGTTGCGGCAGAAGATCGCGTCATAGGCGGCCTTCAGCGGCCAGGGCGCGAACAGGTTGAGCACATTGGCCGTCACCATCGCGCGCGCGCGATCGTCCATCACCACGCAGCCGCCGGGCGCAGGGCGCATCCAGCGGCTGCGCCACGGCTCCGGCATGCCGGACGCGGCGTGGTCGCTGTAGGTCGCGCCGCGCACCTGCTCCACCACGGGCGGGGAGATATCGGTGGCGAGCAGCCGCACGTCCCGATCGCGCAGCCATGCGGCGGAGGCATCGTCCTGCCCCAGCAGCGTCATCGCGATCGTATAGACCTCCTCCCCGGAGGAGCATCCGGCGGACCAGATGCGGATCGGCCCCTGCTTGCGCTTCAGCTTCGGCAGCAGCGCCTCTTCGAGATGGCGGAAATGATGCGGCTCGCGGAAGAAGAGCGTGTGGTTGGTGGTCAGCGCCACCACCATCGCATGCCGCTCGTCCGCGTCGCGGCCGACCAGCGCGACATAATCGCTGAACCGCGCCAGCCCGTGCGCGCGCAGCCGCCGCGCGAGCCGGGACTGGACGAGCGTCGTCTTCGCCTCGGAAAGCGCGATGCGGGCGTCATGCTGCATGATCGCGGCGATCGCGGCGAAATCGCGCGGCGTGAGTACGGCGTTCACGCCGCCCCCACCCTGCGCGTCGCCCGCGTCCGCCTCCAGCGCGAAGGTCATGCGGCAAGGTCCAGATGGCGCGTCAGGCTGAGCGAATCGAGATCGAGCAGCAGCACCATCGCGCCCTTTTCGTCGCGCGATCCGTCGCGCTGGCGGATGGCGATGCGCACCAGCCCGGAAACCATGTTCGGCTCGATCGATTCCACTTCCGGCGCGGGCTGCACGTCGCTTTCGGAAATCGCGACGATCTCGTTGACCTCATCGACCAGGAAGCCCGCCTGCCGCCCGGCGATGCCGACGACCAGGATGCAGGATCGCGGATGGATCACGCTCGGCGGCCAGCCCAGCCGCTCCGCCATGCCCACCACGGGCACGACGTTTCCGCGCAGGTTGGTGACGCCCTTGATGAAGGACGGCACGCCGGGAAGCGGCGTCGGCTCCTCCCATTCGCGGATCTCGATCACGGCGGACATGTCGATCCCGAACGCCTGCTCGCCGAGCGAGAAGGTGACGATCTTGCGGTCCGCGGCGGTGGCGTTGTCCTTGCTGGCGGTCATGCGGCCATTCCTTTCGGGGTAAAGCGGCTGGGCGAGGAGACCAGCGCATCGATATCGAGGATGAGGGCGATCGATCCGTCGCCAAGGATGGTCGCGCCGCCAAGGCCCCGGACCGGGTGGAGGTTCTGCTCCAGGCTCTTGATGACCACCTCGCGGCGATCGTCGATCATGTCGACCAGCAGGCCGACCTTGCCGGACGTCTCGCTCTCCACCATCACCACGATCGAATCCTCGGTCGCGCGATTGTCGTTCAGGCCGAAGATGTCGATCAGGCGGCGGACGGGCACATATTCCCCGCGCATGTCGATAACTTCCGTGGTGGGGGAGATATGCTTCACCTGCCCCGGCTCCGGCTGCACCGTTTCCAGCACATGCGCGAGCGGCAGGACGAAGCGCTGGCCCGCCAGCCGCACGATCATCCCGTCCAGGATGGCGAGCGTCAGCGGCAGCGCCATGGTGAAGGTGGTGCCCTGCCCCGGCACGGACAATATCTCCACGCGGCCGCCCAGCGCCTCCACGTTCGAACGCACCACGTCCATCCCCACGCCGCGCCCGGAGATGTTCGACACCTTCTCGGCGGTCGAAAATCCGGGGGCGCAGATGAGCTGGTCGATCTCCTCGTTGGAAAGCTGGGCGTCGGCGGCGATGATGCCGCGCTCGATCGCCTTGGCGCGGACGCGCGCGCGATCGATGCCGCGCCCGTCATCCTCCACCCGCACGAAGATGCGCGCGCCGCGCTGCTCGGCGGACAGGCGGATCGTGCCCTCGGCCGGCTTGCCGGCGGCGATGCGCTCCTCCGCGCTCTCCAGCCCGTGATCGGCGGCGTTGCGGATCATATGGGTCAGGGGATCGCCGATCTTCTCGATCACCCCCTTGTCCACCTCGGTCCCCTCGCCGATCGTCTCCAGCCGGATCGTCTTGCCGGTTTCGGCGGAGAGATCGCGCAGCAGGCGCGGCACGCGGCTGAACGCCTGGCGGATCGGCTGCGCGCGCAGCGACATCACATTGTCCTGTATCTGCCGGGTGAGCCGCGCCAGCTCCGGCAGCTCCACCCGCTGGCGATCGGCGGGCGAGAGCCGATCCGCGAGGATCGAGTTGCGGATCACCAGCTCGCCGACGAGGTTGAGCAGCATGTCGAGCTTCGACAGGTCGACGCGGATCGTCTGCGCCGCTTCCGCCGCGGGCTTGGGCGCGGCGGCGGCTGCGGGCGGCGGCGGGGGTGCTGCGGAGGGCGCGGGTTCGGCATCGAAATCGTCGAGGCTCACCGCGACAGGCGTGAAGCCCATCTCGTCGGCCTCCGCCGCCGCTTCCGGCCCGGGCGCGGCAGGCGCGGCACGCGCGATGTCAACGAAGGAATCCGGCGCGACGAAATCGAAACAGTCGAGGATATCCACCTCGGCCACATTGCCCGGCACATGGAGCGTCCATGTCAGGCAGGCATCCTCCGGGTCCAGATCGGCAAGGGCGGGCACGGCCGACGTATCGGCCGAGACGATCTCTCCCCCCAGCCGCTCCAGCTCGCGCACGATCAGCAGCGGCTCGCCAGCATTGGCGAGCGCGGCGCGCGACGGACGGAACGTCACCACCCATGCGTCCCCGGCGGCATCGGCGGGCGCATCAAAATCGTCGAGGCTCACCGCGACCGGCGTGAAACCGAACTCATCGACGGGCGCGGCGGCCGCCGGCTCCGGCGCGACCGGCGCCGTCTCCGCGCCGCCGCCGGAAAGAATCCTCTCCAGCGCGTCCAGCGCAGCCCCGTCGCTGGGCGGCGGGGCGGCGGTGCGCGCGGATTCGACATGATCGGTCAGCACGTCGAACGCGGTGAGCATCACGCCCACGACATGGCCGGAAGGCGGAATGCGGCCGGCGCGCACCTCGTCCAGCACATTCTCGAACTTGTGGGCGAAGGCGGTGAGGTCGCCATGGCCGAACGCGCCCGCGCCGCCCTTGATCGAATGGACCGCGCGGAAAACGCCCGCGATCACCTCGCCGGAAACGTCGCCCGCCTGCATGGCGGAAAGGCCCGCCTCGGCGGTCGCCAGCCCCTCGGCGCATTCCTCGAAGAAGATCGCCTGGATATCGTCGAAATCGTCGCTCACGGGCACACCCGGCGGATCGCCGCCCCCAGCTTGACCGCCTCGAACGGCTTGGTGATCCAGCCGGTCGCCCCGGCATCACGCGCGCGCGCCTTCTTCTCGTCCGAAAATTCGGTGGAGAGGACGAGGATCGGCGTGCCCCGGAATTCCGGCAGGGCGCGCACCGCCTCGATCAGCTCGAAACCGTCCATGCGCGGCATGTTGATATCGGTGATGAGCAGATCGGGATTCAGCTCCTGCATCCGCTCCAGCCCGTGCTGGCCGTCGTTCGCACCCTCGATGCGAAAGCCCTGCTCGGTGAGCGAGGTGCGTAGCAGCATCCGCATGCTGGCGGAATCGTCCACGGTTAGGATCAACTTGGTCACAGGGAATCTCCCGTTTCGAGGCCGACCGCAGCGGCCAGTCGGCAGCGCGTGACGCGATCGACGAAGGCAGGGCTTGGATCGGTGATGGCGATGCCGGCTTCGGCATGCGCCGCCACCAGGATCTGGAGCACGGCCTGGCCGATATTCTCCACCGCCGAGGCATCGACGGCGATCGGCCCTTCCGCGCCCTCCATCGCGGAGAGGAGCGCCGCGCGCAGATCGGCGGCGGAGACGGTGCCGGCATTGGCCGGCAGGCCGATCGGCTGCGCGGGCATCGGATCAGGCATTGGCTGCGGCGAACCCATCTTTGGCCTCGTCAAGTGCGGTTTCGAGTTGCTGGAAGCTCGGCGCGAAGGCCGAGGGCGTCATGCGCCGCGCGATCTCGATCGCGACGGTAACGGGCTGATGCTGGGCATAAGCGACGATCGCGGTCCTGACGATCGCATAGGGACGCGCATCGGCGTCGATCGTCTCCTGCAGCTTGGCGGCGATCGGGCCGACCACGCAATAGCTGAGCAGCACGCCCAGGAAGGTGCCCACCAGCGCGCCGCCGATCATCGCGCCCAGGATCTCGGTCGGCTGGTCGATCGATCCCATCGTCTTGATGACGCCCAGCACGGCGGCGACGATGCCGATCGCCGGCAGGCCGTCCGCCATGATCTGCAGCGCGTGCTGCGGCACGGATTCCTCGTGATGATGGCGCTCGATATCCGCCTCCATCACGGCGTCGAGCTGGTGCGGGTCCTCGAAATTCACCGTCATCATGCGCAGATAGTCGCAGATGAACTCCATCAGCTCGTGATCCGACAGCAGGCGCGGATAGCGCTGGAACAGCGGGCTTTCGTCCGGCGCGTCGAGATGCGGCTCGATCCCCGTCGCGCCGTCCTTGCGGAAGACGGAGAGCAGGCCGAACATCAGCGTCAGAAGGTCCGCGTAATCCTGCGCCTTCCAGCGCGCGCCGCGAAAGGCGCGCTTCACCCCCGCCAGCGCCTTTTTCAGCGTGGCGGTGGAATTGGAGACGATGAACGCGCCCAGGGCCGCGCCCGCGATCGCCATCATTTCGTGCGGCAATGCGTGGAGGACGATCTCGAGCTTGCCGCCCGAGACGATGAAGCTCCCGAACACGCAGCCGAGAATGATGAGGAAACCTACGCCGTTCAGCATGGCGGGGCTGAAATCCTTCTGTGGTTGTGATCGAATTATAGGACGGTCGCAGGGCCGACCGGCGCGCCCGCGGTCAATTTCGTGGATCTGGCGCGCAATCACGCAGCCCTGCGGATTCCTTCCTACAATAGAAGGTCAGCAAAGGAGCCAGCATGACGTTGAATGCCTATGAGGCGGCCCGCGCACGGGCCGAGACGCCGCGCGCCATGGAGTTGCGGCTTATGGGCCAGATCACCGGCGAGATGATGGACGCGGAGGAAAAGGGCCTGCGCGGCCCCGGCCTGATGCCCGCCCTGCACCGTAACCGCGAGATGTGGACCGCCTTCTCGATCGATTGCGGATCGCCGGGCAATGGTCTGCCGCCCGCGCTGCGCGCGCAGCTCATCTCCCTCGCCCTGTGGGTCGATCGCTTCACCAGCGAGGTGATGGCGGGGCGCGGCAGGATCGGCGACCTGATCGATCTCAACCGCACGATCATGGAAGGCTTGCGCAGCCCGGTGCTCGCCGCCGCCTGACCCGACGCGCCGGAGAGCGCGAAAAGGGGCGCCGCGAGTCTTGTCGCGGCGCCCCTTTTCTTGTGCGTGAGCGGGTGAAACAAGAAGGGCGCCACGGCCTTCGCCGTGACGCCCTTTCCTTGCGACCATCCCGGCGATCAGAAGGTCGCCCAGTCGTCCGCCGCCGCGCGGGCCACGCCCACCGCATTGTCGTTCGAGTTCGGCACGGCCGACGGCAGGGCGGCGACCGGCGAGACATAGGGCCTGTCGCCCCCGCGCGGCCGCGCCCTTGCCGGCGTGTTGCCGGTGTTGAAGCGCCCGGCATGCTCCGACAGCAACGCCACCTCGCTCGTGAGGTTGCGGGCGGCGGCGGAGGTCTGCTCCACCATCGCGGCATTCTGCTGCGTCGCATGATCCATGGCGGAGATCGCGCTGCTGATCTGCGTGATCGCGGTGGATTGCGCCTGGTTGTCCTCCGCTATCTTGCCGAGCAGCGAATGGACCTCGCTGACGTCGCCCGAGATATCGGCGAGCGCGCCGTCCACCTTCTGCACCATCTCCACCGCCGCGACGATATCGCCCTGGGTGGTGGTGAGCTGCTCCCGCGCGCGGCTCGCTTCCTCCTCGGAACGCATCGCCAGCGCGGAGACGAGATCGGCGACCACGGCGAAGCCGCGCCCCGCCTCTCCGGCGCGGCCGGCCTCCACGGCGGCGTTCATCGCCAGCACGCGCGTCTGGAAGGCGATCTTGTCGAGGCCCTCGATCACGCTGTCGATGCCCTGCGCGCTGTCGCTGACGCGGGTCATCGCGCGCACGGCATTGTCGGCGATATCGCGCCCGCCACCGACGGTGGCGATCGCGCCGTCAGCCCGCGCCACGGTGCTCGCGGCGGCGGTCGCGGTGGCCTTCAGGCGCTGGTCCATCTGCGCCAGCGCGGCGGAAGTTTCCTCGAGGCTCGCGGCATTGGCCTCCGTGCGGCGCGCAAGATCCTCGGACGCCTGCGCGATTTCGTCGGAGCCGATGCGGATCGCCTCGGTCGAGCCGGTGGTCGAACCGATCAGCTCGCGCAGGCCCGCCAGCGTATCGTTGAAATTGTCGCGCAGCGCCGCATAGGCCGGGGGATAGTCCGCGGTGATCGTGGCGGTCAGGTCGCCGCGCCGCAGCGCGCCCAGCCCTTCGCCCAGGGTGGAGGTGACGATCTCCCGCTCCGCCGCGTCGCGCGCGTCGGCTTCGGCGCGCTGCACGGCGGCCTGGCGGAACTGCTCCACGGCATTGGCGATCTGGCCGATCTCGTCGCCGCGATCGCGATGCGGCACGACGCGGGCCTCGCCATGCGCCAGCGCGGTGGTGGCGTCGGCAAGCTCGCTCATCGGCTGCGCGACCGTGCGGCTGATCGCCAGCCAGATCCAGCCGAGCGTGAACAGCGACAGTAGCGACGCCGCCATGGTGATGATGAGCGCGAGATCGGCGCTCGCCACGTTGCGGTTGTTCGCGTCCACGGAGCGATCGTCCGACATGCCGATCAGCTTGTGGATCTGCCCCACGACCGCGCGCGACCGCGCATCCCATTCGCCCTCCGCGAGCGCGACCATCGCGCGGCGGTCGCCGGAAAGCTGGAAGATATGCTCGTCGGTGCGCAGCATCTCCGACACCATGGTCTGAAGCCGCCCCATCTCATCCTGCAGTTCCACGCCGGAGATCTTCTGGTAGGCGGTCAGGTCCGCCGCCAGTTTCTCGCGCGCTTCGCCCGCCCGGGCGCGCAGGTCGCTCTGGCGCGCGGCATTGTCTGCAGTGGAGAAATTGGACACGGCATAACGCAGGTTGGCGACGTCGCCGAGCAATGTGCCCAGCCCGCGCATCCCCGCCACGCCGCGCTCGATATGGCGCGTGCCGGCAGCGGTCAGCCAGCGGTTCGAAAGATAGGCGTTGATGGTTAGCGCACCGCTGAACAGTGCGAGAAAGCTGAAAGCGGCGAGCATCTTCTTCGCGAGCCGCCAGTTATTGACGAAGGTGAACATCGTTTTCCAATCCGTCAGGGGCAGGGTTGATCGGGCGCGGCGGGATGCCGGGCATTTTCAATTATAGGAAAGATACGGCGGCCAGCGGCCCGGACGGCCGGAATTCGCGCGAGAAATGCGCGGCACGGACCGGGTTGTCCGCGCCCATCCTATAAAGAGCAGGCCATAGTCCGGGAGACTCAGACTTGCTTTTCCGCCCCGCTCTCATCCTCGCCGCCGCCGCAAGCTGCCTCGCCGCCACGCCCGCCGGGGCGGAGGGACTGAACCTCTCCGGCAGCACGCGCATCCGCGGCGAATGGCTTTCCGGCGAATATCGCCCCGCGATGCCGGACAGCGACCAGTTCATCTCCTTCCGCACCGATCTCCTTGCCGAACTGGATCTCGGCGCGGTGAAGCTGGTGGGCGAGGTGATCGACGCGCGCGGCTATGCCGAGAACCGCGTGACCCCCGTGCGCACGCTGGAGATCAACGCGATCGAGCCGGTGCAGGCCTATGCCGCGATCCGCACGGGCGCTGGCGGCACGGTCACGCTGGGCAAATTCACGATGGACATCGGCTCCAGCCGGCTGGTGGGGCGCACCGATTTCCCGAACGGCGTGCCCTCCTATGGCGGCGCGATGTTCGACTGGCGGGATGCCTCGCACCGGCTCCGACTGTTCTGGACGCATCCCTTCACCGCCTTGCCCGACGACATGCAAGGCATCCGCGACAATCGCGTCGAACTGGACAGGATGGCGAACAACATCGCCTTCTTCGGCGGCAGCGCGACGTTCGATCGCGCGCCGGGAGGCGCATCGCTGGAGCTTTACGCCTATCGCCTCGCCGAGCATGATCGCACGCTGCGCCCCACGCGCGGCCGGCGGCTGGTGACGCTGGGCGGACGCCTGCGTCGCGCCCCGGCCGCGAACCTGATCGATTACGAGGTGGAGGGCGCATGGCAGGGCGGCTCGACCCGCCTTTCCGCCGCTCCCGGCCCGCGTGTGCCGGTGCGCGCTGGCTTCTTCCATGCCGAGGCGGGCTGGACGAGCGGCGCCGGATGGCGTCCGCGCGCTTCCGCCATGTTCGATTATGCTTCCGGAGATGGCGGCGATAGCACCAGCTACGGCCGGTTCGACGCGCTCTACGGCGCGCGGCGGCTGGATTTCGGCCCGCTGTCGCTGTTCGGGCCGATCGGGCGCGCCAATGTGCTGTCGCCCGGAATCCGGCTGGAGGCCGCGCCGTCGAAGCGGCTGGATCTGATGGCGGCGGTGCGCCCGACATGGCTGGCGCGCGCGACCGACAGCTTCGCACTCACCGGCCTGCGCGATCCGGCCGGCCGGTCCGGCCGCTACGGCGGCACGCAGACGGAGGTGCGCGCGCGCCGCTGGCTCGTGCCCGGAAAGCTGCGGCTGGAGTTGGTCGGCGCATGGCTGGCAAAGGGCGGCTTCCTGCGCCGCGCCCCAGGCGCGCCGGACAATGGCGACACGCATTATCTGCTCACCGAGGCTTCCTATAGCTTTTAACCGTCATTTCTCGCCCGAAACGGACCCGAAACAGGAGAAAATATCATCTTCGCGAACCCTTATTAAGGATGTATTGCGCGCCCGTGATTTAACCCTCCGCCGGGTTGATTGGAGAGAGGAGGGAGCAAGCAATGTCCCGCAAGGGTGGCGACAAGGAGCGTAGCGGCCGCGAGCCTGCGATCGATATCCATCGCGCCTTCGTCTTTCCCAACCGGATGCGCGAGTTCAGGCAGCGCGCCGGCTATGCCCGGCTGCTGCATTTCGCCGCCGAGCTGCGAGACATTCCCTATATCCGCCTTTCCAAGATCGAGCGCGGGGAAGTGTTCGCCCGGCCCGAGGAATTGCGCCGCATCGCCGCCGCGCTGAAGATCTCGCCGACCGAGCTGCTGATCGATATCGATCTCCCGTCCTTCGACATCGCGCGCTGGGCCGAGCCGTTCGGCGTGGAGGCGAGCGATCGCGACGACGAGCGTTTCGCGGTGCTGCTGGCGGCGGCGCTCAGGGCGCGGCGCATGCGCGATTCCGCGCTGACCATCGCAGCGATCGAGCGCGGTTACGGCATCGCGCCGGTCAACCTTTCCCGGCTGGAGAATGCGCTGAAGCCCTTCGGCCGCTGGAATGTAGCGACGCGCGCGGCGGTGATGGCGATCTTCGACGTTTCCGGCGAGGATCAACTCCGCCGCGAGATCGCGCGGCAGCATGAGGCTGGCGAGCTGGACGGCTTCATCCACGCCATCGCCACACCCGAAAGCCGCCACGCCCGCAGCCGCGCGCGCATCGCGGAGATCGCCGCCGCGCTGGGCGGCGAGGCGGGTGGCGTTTCCGCCATCGCCGTGATGCAGTCGCCGAACGCATCCCCCTCCCCCGCCGCGATGCCGGCTCCGTCCAATCGCATCGGCGCCAGCGCGGTGGCGACCCGGCTGGTGCCGGTGCACGGCACGCCGATGGGGAACGGGCTGATCTCCGCCATGCCCACCGGCACGATGATCGAGGCCCCGCGCATCGCCGGTCGCCGCGCCTTCGGCCTGCGCATGTGCCGCGCCACATTGGGCGGCGGGCTGCCTTCGCAAGCGACGCTGATCGTCGACCCCGATCGCTATCCCGCGCCCGGCGGGCTGGCCGTGCTGCGCGAGCAGGAGGGGTGGCGCGTGCTTTCGGTCGGCTCCGATCGCGAAGGACGGATGATCGGCTATAGCGCAAACCCGGAAATGGAAATCCCGCTGGATGGATGCGCGCCTGACAGCCTGGCGGCCGTGGTCGCGGCGATCTACATCTGACGGACAATATTTTATAATGGATCGTTAATATCTCTTTCCCGCCGGAAAGGGATTTACTGGCCCATGTCAGCCCGCAAGCCATAAAATACCGCGCATCGCGCCGTTCCCGCGCGGATGTTCCTATAACTGCATAGGGATTATCCACAAGGAGACGGCACGACATGGCCGTGCATCACCGCGCGGGGCGCGCATGACCGCGCCCATCGAAGTCGCCGGCCCGGCGACCATCCGCACCGCCGCCGCGATCCGCGAGCAATTGCTCGCGGCCTGCTGCGATGGCGCAAGCGACGTGACGGTCGACCTGTCGGGCGTGGCGGAGGCGGACCTGAGCTTCGTCCAGACGCTCCATGCCGCGCGCCGCCATCTGGCGGCCGCCGGCGGCACGCTGCGGCTCGCCGC
>JASGGR010000068.1:0-16061 GCA_047602705.1 Sphingomonas bacterium
ATATCGGCCACGCGCTCGACAATACGTTGCAGGATATCCTGACGCGCCACGCGCGGCTCAAGGGCAAGGACGCGCTCTGGGTGGTCGGCACCGATCACGCCGGCATCGCGACGCAGATGGTGGTGGAGCGCCAGCTCAACGAGCGGCAGGAGAAGCGCACCGACTATACCCGCGAGGAATTCGTCGCGAAGGTGTGGGAATGGAAGGCGGAGAGCGGCGGCGCGATCACGCGCCAGCTCCGCCGGCTCGGCTGCTCGATGGACTGGGCGAACGAGCGCTTCACGATGGACGAGGGCTTCAGCAAGGCGGTGCTGAAGGTGTTCGTGGACCTGCACAAGCAGGGCCTGATCTATCGCGACAAGCGTCTCGTGAACTGGGACCCCGGCCTCGGCACCGCGATCAGCGACCTCGAGGTCGAGACGCGCGAGGTGAACGGCAAGTTCTGGCATTTGCGCTATCCGCTGGAGGACGGCAGCGGCTTCATCTCGGTCGCCACGACGCGGCCGGAGACGATGCTGGCGGACATGGCGGTCGCGGTGAACCCGGAGGACGATCGCTACAAGGCGCTGATCGGGAAGAAGGTCAGGCTGCCGATCACCGGCCGCCTGATTCCGATCATCGCCGACGAGCACGCCGATCCCGAACTCGGTTCCGGCGCGGTGAAGATCACCCCGGGCCATGATTTCAATGACTTCGAGGTCGGCAAGCGCGCCGGGATCGAGGCACGCGACATGCTCAACATGCTCGATGCAAAGGCGCAGGTGACGCAGACGGCGGACGGGCTGATCCCGGCCGACCTGCTGGGCATGGATCGCTTCTGGGCGCGCAGGCAGGTGGTCGAGCGGCTGGAGGCGGAAGGCTTTCTGGAGCGCGTCGAGGATCGCGTGATCCAGACGCCCTATGGCGATCGCTCCGGCGAGGTGATCGAGCCGTGGCTGACCGACCAATGGTATGTCGATGCCGCGACGCTCGCCAAGCCCGCGATCGAGGCGGTGACGTCCGGCAAGACGCGCATCGTGCCGAAGACGTGGGAGAAGACGTACTTCAACTGGATGGAGAACATCCAGCCGTGGTGCGTTTCCCGGCAATTGTGGTGGGGGCATCGCATCCCGGCGTGGTTCGCCGACGACGGCCGCATCTTCGTGGCGGAAAACGAGGCGGAGGCGCAGGCGCAAGCCGGTGAGGGCGTGGCGCTGGTGCAGGACCCCGACGTGCTCGACACATGGTTCTCCTCCGCGCTGTGGCCGTTCGCGACGATGGGCTGGCCGGAGGATGCCGATCCCACGCTTCACGGCCGCTATCCCAATGACGTGCTGATCTCGGGCTTCGACATCCTGTTCTTCTGGGACGCCCGCATGATGATGCAGGGCCTGCACTTCATGAAGGACGTGCCGTTCCGCACGCTCTACCTGCACGGGCTGGTTCGCGCGGCGGACGGCGCGAAGATGTCCAAGTCGAAGGGCAATACCGTCGATCCGCTCGGGCTGATCGACAGATACGGCGCGGACGCCCTGCGCTTCTTCATGGCGGCGATGGAGAGCCAGGGCCGCGACATCAAGATGGATGAGAAGCGCGTCGAGGGATACCGCAACTTCGCGACGAAGCTGTGGAACGCCAGCCGCTTCTGTCAGGCGAACGGCATCGGCGGGTCGGCTACGCTGGAGCCGCCGGCGGCTCAGGCCGCGGTCAACAAGTGGATCGTCGGCGAGTGCGTGAAGGCGATCCAGTCGGTCGATCTCGCGCTGGCGGAGCTGCGCTTCGATGCGGCGGCCAACGCCATCTACCATTTCGTGTGGAGCCAGTTCTGCGACTGGTATCTGGAGCTTATCAAGAGCCAGATCGACGATGAGACCCGCGCCGTGGCGGGCTGGGTGCTCGATCAGGTGCTGGTGGTGCTGCATCCGTTCATGCCTTTCATCACCGAGGAATTGTGGCACGCGCTCGCCCCCCGCGCGCATGAGCTGATCGTCGCGCAATGGCCGATGGCGGATGCGCGCGCGATCGATCCGGCGGCGGCGGCCGAGGTGGACTGGCTGATCCGGCTGATCGGCGAGGTCCGCTCCAGCCGCACCGAACTGAACGTGCCGCCCGGCGCGCGGCTGTCCTATGCGGTGGCGGATGCCGGCGCGGAGACCGGGGCGCGGCTGGAGCGCAACGCCGCCACCATCGCCCGCCTCGCGCGGATCGAGCTGGGCGCGGTTTCCGGCGGCAGCGCACAGGTGGTGGTGGACGAGGCGACATATCGCCTCGGCCTCGGCGACGTGATCGATCTCGATGCCGAACGCGCGCGGCTCGCCAAGGCGATAGCGGGGGCGGAGAAGGAGCGCGATTCGCTCGCCGCGCGGCTCGGCAATCCGAGCTTCGTCGAGCGCGCCAGGCCGGAAGCGGTGGAGAAGGCGCGCGCCGACCATTCCGACAAGGCAGCGGAGGCCGAACGGCTCGCGGCGGCGCTGGCGCGGCTGGGGTGACGGACGGCACGCGGCGGGCTATGGCTCCGCCGCAAGAAGGGAAGGTTCCAAGTGTCGGAAGCGGATGAAGCCCAACGATCGTCCGTCCCCGCGTCGCCGCCGGAACACCCGCATGGGCATGAGCATGTCCTGACCAGCGGGCCGATCGGTTCGGCCCTGCTGATGTTCGCGCTGCCCACGCTCGCCTCCAATATCCTCCAGTCGCTGAACGGCTCGATCAACGCCATGTGGGTCGGGCGATTCCTGGGGGAGGGGGCGCTGGCGGCGACCTCCAACGCCAATATCATCATGTTCCTGCTGTTCGGCGCGGTGTTCGGCTTCGGCATGGCGGCGACGATCATGGTGGGGCAAAGCTGGGGGCGACGCGATCTCGATTCCGCGCGGCGCGCCTTCGGCTCGGCGATCGGGCTGGTGGCGGGGAGCGCGATCGTCGTTGCGACGCTCGGCTGGATATTCGCGCCGACGATCCTGAATGCGCTCGCCACGCCGCCGGAAGCCTTTGGCTCGGCGCTGGCCTATCTGCGCGTGATCTTCCTCTCGCTGCCCGCCTCGATGCTGCTGGTGCTGATGTTCATGGGGTTGCGGGGCACCGGCGATTCGGTGACGCCGCTCTGGTTCATGGGGCTGTGCGTATTGCTGGACGCGGGCCTGAATCCGCTGCTGATCCTTGGCGTCGGGCCGTTTCCCCGGCTGGGGATCGCAGGCTCGGCCACCGCGACGCTGATCGCCAATATCGTCGCGCTGGGGGCGCTGGTCGCCCATATCCAGCGGCAGGACCTGCCGTTGCGGCTGAAGGGCGCGGAGTGGCGCTACATGCTGCCGGACCTTGCGCTGGTGCGCACCATCGTCGGCAAGGGGCTGCCGATGGGCGCGCAGATGCTGGTGATGTCCACTTCCTCGCTGGTGATGATCGGGCTGGTGAACCGGCACGGGATCGACACGGTCGCGGCCTATGGCATCACGCAGCAGCTCTGGAACTATGTCCAGATGCCGGCGATGGCGGTGGGCGCGGCCGTATCCGCGATGACGGCGCAGAATATCGGCGCCGGGCGCTGGGATCGCGTGACGCGCATCACGCGCGCCGGCCTGCTTTACAACCTGGCGATGACCGGCGCGATGGTGCTGGTGGCGCTGCTGTTCGACCGGCCCCTGCTCGGCCTGTTCATCGGCGGCGACAGTCCCGCGGTACCGATCGCGATGCACATCAACCTGATCGTCACCTGGGGCCTGATCCTGTTCGGCGCGACCATGATCCTGTTCGGCACCGTGCGCGCCAATGGCGCGGTATGGGGGCCGCTGGCGATCCTGACCATCTCCATGTTCCCGGTGCGGCTGGGCCTTGCGCTGGGGCTGGACCCGGTATGGGGCGCGAATGCCTTGTGGTGGAGCTTCCCGATCGGCTCTGCGGCGAACCTTGTGCTGGCGACGCTTTATTATCTCTACGGCCCGTGGCGCAAAGGCCGGCTGCTGGTGCCCGGCGCCGGGCAGAGGCGGGCCGGAGGCGAGGCTGCTCCATGGGAAATGTCCGTTTCGCCGGAGGGATGATAGGATCGGCCTGAGGGCGAAGCTGGCGATCAGCCGGCGCGCGTCACCTCCGTGAGCACGGATCGCGCACCGCATTGATCCCAAAGGCCCTGCAAGGATATCCGCACGGGATCCATGCGGAATGCGTTCAATGCGGCAATGTCCGGAAATTCGATGAGATGGATTTCCTGCCACCCATCCGTGGAGCGGACCCGCTCCAGCAATCTCGCGCCATATCCCGCCAGCAACGCCAAGGCCTGCGCTTCATAAGCGTCGAACTTACTCACATCCGCCGCTGAAAGATCGATCTGGACGAGGATGAGCATCACCCACGCCTTCCGTACAGGTGAAACGGCCTGAACGGGTTTCCGGGTATCGGATATATTGCGAACAGAAAAACGGCGCCGATCCGCGAGGAACGGCGCCGCGACAGAGGCTTCAGGCCTTGACGTGCTGGGAGATGTATTTGTTCATCTCGAACATCGTCGCCTTGTCCTTGCCGAAGACCTTCTTGAGCTTGTCGTCGGCCAGGATTTCGCGCTTGTTGGCGGGGTTCTGGAGGTTGTGGGCCTTGATATAGTCCCAAACCTTGCTGATCACCTGGCTGCGGGGCAGCTTGTCGTTTCCGACGATTGCGCCCAGCTCCGCGGAGGGCTGAACGGGCGCATGGATGCCGCCGCTCTTGGTAGTGGTAGCCATTGTATTCCTTCCTGTTGCGCCGGTTGACCGGCCTCTATCGGAATCACGCTAACGTGAGCGCGGGACGCTTGTGCGCCGCCTTTTTCGAGTTGTCACGCCCTTCGTGGAGGAAAGCCCGGCCCCGCATGGTGAGGCCGGGCCATGCCGGATCAGAATTTGACGCCGGCTGCGATGCCGTAGCGGCGCGGTTCGAGCGTGAAGATGTTGGTGAACAGGCCGGATGTCTGGTCCGTCAGGTACATGCCGGTCATCGCATTGTTGTTGAAGATATTCTGGATGAAGCCGCGCAGGAACCAGCGGCTGTCCGTGCCGTTGAGCTGGATCTGGGCATTGGCCACTTCGTAGCCCGGGATACGGTTCACCCGGCCGTTGAAGATGTTGCCGAAGCTCTCGCCGGTATAGGTGATGTCGAAGCGGGGCACGATGTTCATGCCGTTCGAGAATTCGAAGGTCTTCTCGATGCCGGCGGAGAATTTCACCACCGGGGCCTGCGGCAATTCCTTGCCCTTGATGTTCACCGCCACGCCGTCGGTCAGCACCTGGATGCCGCCGTACGCCGTACCGGCCGGGCCAGCGGCTGCGCCGGCGAGCGCCGAGCAGACGCTGAACGCGCCGGTCGAGGCGATGCCGCCATCTGCCGGGAAAGCCGTCGGTCCACGAAGGCCCATCGCCCCGTTCACGGCGGTGACGAAGCCGTTCACCCCCGCGACATTGCCTGCGACGGTTGGGATGACGGCGCAGTTCGAGCCGTTGGCGAGATCCTTGATGATCACCGCATCCGAACGCCCGCCGCCCGGATCGCGCTGGTTCACGAGATATTTGTCGCTCGTCACCTCGGTATGCAGATAGCTGGCGCTCATGTTGATCGACCAGTCGCGTGCCGGACGGAAGAAGGCTTCGGCTTCGAGACCCCAGATATTGGCGTCGACATTGTCGTTCACCGAGGTGCGCGCCACGATGCGGCTGAGCTGCAGGCCCTTGTATTTATAGTAGAAGCCCGTGAGGTTCAGCGTGAAGCGGCCGTTGTCGAAAGTGTTCTTCGATCCGATTTCGAAGGCATCGATCTGTTCCGGCGCGAAGGTCAGCGGAACGCTGAGTCCCACCACCTGCAGCGGCGGATTGAAGCCACCGGATTTGTAGCCACGCGAATAGGACGCGTAGAGCATGTGATCCTTGTCGATCTTATAATCCAGCACTGCGCGTCCGGTCACGCGATCGAAGCCGACGCTCTGGACGGCGGTCGGCTGATTGCCGGGCTTGGACGGATCGGCGTCATAGCTGCCGATATATGGCGAGTCATAAGCCGAGCCGGTTTGCCCATAAGGCACCAGGAAATTGAATAAGGTGGAGCGTGAGATCGCCTCCTTGTGATCGTTGTTGTAGCGCAGGCCGACCGTCAGCTTCAGCCTGTCGTTGACGTCGTAATAAGCCTCGCCGAAAATCCCGTACGAGCGCAGTTTGAAGGCGAGGTTGGCGTTGTCGTAGAAGGACGTGCCGAGATACGATGGCTTCAGGCCATTGGCATAGGACGAGAAGCCGCCGAGCACGGCGCCGGCATAATCGAGACCGAAGGCGTTGACGTCATAATCGCCACGGTCGGCCTTCATGTCGACATAGATGCCGCCGAGCAGGAAGTTGAACTTCCCGTCGAAGTTGGAGGAGATGATCGCTTCGGCCGACCAGTCATGCGTCTTGCCGCTCGAACGGTCATAGGCGAGCGGCACGTTGCTGCAATTCGCATAGCCGCCAAAGACGCCGAGGCCGTTGTTGACGGGCTGGGACACGCACAGCGGGCCGCTCGGGCCGTTTGGCATCAGCGCCTTCGCCGCCGGGGCGAGATAGTTGGACAGGCCGGGAAGGGCGGCGTCATAGGCGCCGGCCGCCGCAGCCGCGAAATTGTTCAGCCCCGTCTGGATCAGCGAGCGGTTCTGCACGCCAAGGTTGTAATCCTGTGACGAATCCACCGAGGTTTCGTGGTAGAAGCCGGTCAACTGAGCCTTGATCGCACCGAAATTATGCTCGATCCGGCCCTGCAACTGCAATTCGTCGGTCTTATAGCGCGGCGTATAGGCGGTGTAGACCTGCCGTGGATCGGTCAGGGTCGGATTGCCGGAATAGCTGTCCTGTCCATAAAGCGAGCCGAGGCCAAGCGAGCTGGGAATGCCTTGCAGAGCGAAGACTTCCTGGCTGGAGAATACCCCGGCCAGCGTCGAGTTGGTGTTGGTGCGGCCGTTGTCCAGCCGGTTGTTGAGGCAGCCCAGCACGCCCGTCGGGTCCGTCTGGCAGAGTTGCTTCTGAATCCGCATGCGATCGTCTTTTTCGCGGAAGTAGCTGCCCATGATATCGATGGTGGTGTCGATCGTCGGCTCCCACCGCAGCGATCCGCGGATCGAATACATGTCGCGGCCGTCGATCTTCGTGTTGTTATACACGTTGGTCGTGTAACCGTCGCGATTCAGGTAGAAACCGGCGAATCGTACCGCGAGGGTGTCGGTCAGCGGCAGGTTGATCATCGCCTTGGCGCGGATGGAATCGTAATTGCCGTATTCCACTTCGGCGGAGGCGGCCACTTTGTCGGTGCGGGGCTTGGCGGTGATGAAGTTGACCACGCCGGAGGTGGCGTTGCGACCGAACAGGGTGCCTTGCGGCCCGCGCAGCACCTCCACGCGCTCGAGATCGAAATATTCGGTTTCGAAGATGCGGGTCTGGAGCAGCGGCGTGCCGTTCAGGTGGATGGCGGTGGCCGCGTCGCACGAGGTGCCGACGCAAAGATCGCCGACGCCGCGAATCGTGAAGCTCGATCCGGTGAAATTGCTCTTCGTGAAGGTGATGTTCGGCAGCGTGAGCTGGAGATCGGAAGCGTTGTCGATCTGCTGCTTTTCAAGCGATTCCGCGGAGAAGGCGGAAACCGCGATCGGCACCGCCTGCAACGTCTGCGATTGCCGCTGCGCGGTGACGACAATATCTTGCGGCGACCCTCCTGCTTGCGCTTCCTGCGCCCAGGCGGGCGCCCCCAGCGCCATCGTCAGGGCCGAGGCAGCGAGTAACGCGGATTTCGTCATGAACATCCCCTCCTACGGTCCGCGCCGGTCTTTATGCCGGTTCCACGGGTTTGATGGTTCGGTATGGAGACTGCGTTCGGAAAACCGCGCAGTCAAACGAAATTGCATCTTTAATGATGCCGTCTTTTCAAGGCTGTGACCGAAAGGAAACAGTTGCATTTGGGAACTTATGTTCGGACAGCTAGGATGACGTTTTCGCAAATGCGGTATGATCGACATGGAGAATTGAAGTGAGCAACAGGAATGCCGGCGGGCCGCTTGCCCCCGATGGCAAGCTGGAAGTGCCGGATGACGTAGCGGAAGCCGTACGCACATTGATCCGCTGGGCGGGCGACGATCCCGGGCGCGAAGGGCTGCTGGACACGCCGCGCCGTGTTGCACGTGCGTGGCGGGAATATTGCGCCGGCTATGGCGACGATCCCGCGCACCACCTCTCGCGCGTGTTCGAGGAAGTGGGGGGGTATGACGAAATCGTCCTGTTGAAGGACATTCCGTTCCAGTCGCATTGCGAACATCACATGGCGCCGATCATCGGGAAGGCGCACATCGCCTATCTTCCCAAGAATCACGTCGTGGGCATTTCGAAGCTGGCGCGCGTGCTCCACGCCTTTGCGCGGCGGCTCCAGGTGCAGGAGCGGCTGACGGCTGAGGTGGCGGACTGCATCTGGAACGGCCTGAAGCCGCAGGGCGTGGCCGTGGTGATCGAGGCTACCCATGCCTGCATGACGGCGCGTGGCGTGCGCACCCCCGGCGTGACGATGGTGACGAGCCGGATGATGGGCGTGTTCCGCGACGACGAGCGCAGCCGCAAGGAGGTGCTGGCGTTGATGGGGCATAAGGAGTGACGCAGCGCCGGGTGCTGGTGACGGGCGGAGCGAAGCGGCTGGGCGCGGCGATCGTCCGCGCGGTCGCGGCGTCGGGGCACCGGCCGGTGATCCATTTCGGGACATCCCGCGCCGAGGCGGAGGCGCTGGCGAGCGAGACGGGCGGCGCGGTCGTGCAGGGCAACCTCGCCGATTCCGCCGCGCTGCCCGCGATGCTCGCGCGTGCGGCGGAGGTAGCGGGCGGCGTGATCGACGGGCTGGTCAACAGCGCGTCCGCCTTTTCCTGGGATCGGCCCGGCGCGATCGATCCGGCGCTGGCGCTGCGGCTCCACGCGGTCAACGCGGTCGCGCCGGCGATTCTTGCGGAGGCGCTGGCCGCGCAGCCGGGGCTGGAGGAGGGGGCGGTGGTCAATCTTCTCGATCAGAAGCTCGCCAACCCGAATCCGGATTTCTTTTCATACACGCTCACCAAATATGCGCTGGAAGGGGCGACCACGATGCTGGCGCAGGCGCTCGCGCCACGTGTGCGGGTCAATGCGGTGGCGCCCGGCCTCACCCTGCCGAGCGGGGACCAGAGCGAGGCGGAGTTCGCGCGTGTGGCGTCCGCCAATCTGCTCCGCCGCCCGGTGGGAGCGGGGGAAGTGGCGCGCGCGGTCGTCTGGCTGCTCGACGCGCCGAGCGTGACGGGGCAGACCCTGTTCGTCGATTGCGGACAGAGATTCATCTCCCGCGATTCCGATGTGATGTTCGAAGGGCGTGATGGCTGAATATACGACGATCCTGGAAGGGCTGGAGGTGCGGATGCGCCTCGGCATCCACCCGCATGAGGCGGAGCCGCAGCGCGTTCGCCTGACGGTGGAGATGACGGTCGATTATCCCGCGCCGCCGAGTGCCGACGCGATCGGCGAGGTGCTGGATTATGATTTCGTGCGTGAGGGCATATGCGCGCTGGCCGAGGCGCGCGGCTTCGCGCTTCAGGAGACTTTGGTGGAGGCGGTCGCGGCCTTGTGCATGGAGGATGCGCGCGTCCGGCGCGTGCGGGTGCGATCGATGAAGCTCGACGTCTATCCGGACGCCGCCGTGGGGTGCGAGATCGTACGGACGCGCGCCTGAATTGCCAACCGGCGCTCGCGCGCTTACATGGCGCTCAAACCCAGCAGATGTGACCTGATCGACGGAGCGACCGAATCGCCATGGCCGTGCAATATACCTATGTCATGAAGGGTCTGACCAAGACCTTCCCCGGCGCGAACAAGCCGGTGCTCAACAATATCCACCTGCAATTCCTGCCGGGCGCGAAGATCGCGATCATCGGCCCGAATGGCGCGGGCAAGTCCACGCTGATGAAGATCATGGGCGGGATCGACACCGATTTCCAGGGCGAGGCCTGGGCGGCCGAGGGCGTCCGCGTCGGCTATCTGCCGCAGGAACCGCAGCTCGACCCGGACAAGACGGTGATCGAGAACGTCCGCATGGGCGCCGGCCCGATCGTCGACAAGATCGAGCGCTTCAACGCCATCTCCGCCGAGATGGGCGATCCGAAGGACGACACCGATTTCGACGCGCTGATGGCCGAGATGGGCGAGCTTCAGTCCGAGATCGACGCGGCCGACGGCTGGAGCCTCGACAGCCAGCTCGAACAGGCGATGGAGGCGCTGCGCTGCCCGCCGTCCGACAGCCCCGTCACCAACCTGTCCGGTGGCGAGAAGCGCCGCGTGGCCTTGTGCCGCCTGCTGCTCGAAAAGCCGGAAATCCTGCTGCTCGACGAGCCGACCAACCACCTCGATGCCGAGAGCGTGGCGTGGCTGGAGAATTTCCTGAAGGAATATACCGGCAACGTCATCCTCGTCACCCACGATCGCTACTTCCTCGACAATGTGGTGAACTGGGTGCTGGAGCTCGATCGCGGGCGCTATTACACCTATGAGGCGAACTATTCCGGCTATCTGGAGAAGAAGGCCAAGCGCCTCGAGCAGGAGGAGCGCGAGGAGGCCGGCCGCCAGAAGGCGATCGCCGACGAGCTGGCGTGGATGCGCCAGACCCCCAAGGCGCGCCAGACCAAGTCCAAGGCCCGTATCCGCGCATTCGACGAGCTGATGGCGGCGCAGGAGAATCGCGCGATCGGCAAGGCGCAGATCCTGATCCAGATTCCCGAGCGGCTCGGCGGCAAGGTGATCGAGGCGCAGGGCCTTTCGAAGGCCTATGGCGACAAATTGCTGTTCGAGGATTTGTCCTTCACCCTGCCGCCGGGCGGTATCGTCGGCGTGATCGGGCCGAACGGCGCGGGCAAGTCCACCCTGTTCCGGCTCATCACCGGGCAGGACACGCCGGATTCGGGCACGATCGAGGTCGGCTCCACGGTGAAGCTGGGTTATGTGGACCAGAGCCGTGACGATCTCGATCCGAACAAGAATGTTTGGGAGGAAATCTCCGACGGGCTGGACGTGTTCCGCTTCGGCAAGCAGGAGCTGGGCACGCGCGCCTATGTCGGCGCGTTCAACTTCAAGGGGCCGGACCAGCAGAAGAAGGTCGGCCAGCTTTCCGGCGGCGAGCGCAACCGCGTCCATATGGCGAAGATGTTGAAGGAGGGCGGCAACGTTCTGTTGCTCGACGAGCCGACCAACGATCTGGACGTGGAGACGCTCCGCGCGCTGGAGGAGGCGCTGGAGAGTTTCGCGGGCTGCGCCGTGGTCATCAGCCACGATCGCTTCTTCCTCGATCGCCTCTGCACCCACATCCTCGCCTTCGAGGGCGACAGCCATGTCGAATGGTTCGAGGGCAATTTCGAAAGCTATGAGGAAGACAAGCGCCGCCGCATGGGCGACGCCGCCGACCGCCCGACGCGGCTGGCGTACAAGAAGCTGACGCGGTGAAGATGCGCACGGGCGCGGACGAAGCCGCCGCGCCCAAATACAGCCATGTCGAGCGCGAGCGGCGGTTCCGCGTCGATCCCGCGCTGCTTCCGCCGCTCCCGCCCGAGCATGTGCTGATCGAGGATGTCTATGTGACCGGCACCCGCTTCCGCCTGCGCCGCATGACGGACAGCGCGAGCGGCGAGGTCGCGCTCAAGCTCGCCAAGAAATATGAGGCGGATGATCCGCTCGCCCGCGCGATGGTCAACGCCTATCTGACCGCCGGGGAATATGCCGCTTTCACCAGCTTGCCGGGGCGGCCGGTCGTGAAGCGCCGCCATCCGGTGACGGTGGAAGGCGTGGAGTTCGGCGTGGACGTGTTCGCGGGCGATCTGGAAGGGCTGGTGCTGGCCGAGATCGAGGCGCCCGACGCCGCGACGCTCGCGGCCGTTCCCGTGCCCGCATGGGCATTGTGCGAGGTCAGCCACGATCCGCGCTTTCAGGGAGGCGCACTCGCCATGCTGGACCGTGCCGGCGCGCTCGCGCTGATCGGCTGAGAGGGGCATTTCCAAACCGCGCGGCAGGTCGTAGGGGAACAGGCGATGCTCTGGATCGCGCGTCTCCTGCTGCTCATTCCCTCGCTGGTCGCGGGATGGTTCGTCTCGCGGGAAGATCCGCGTTTCTGGGTGGTCGCGCTGGCGATCGCGCTGACGTTCATGGCGCTCGGCTCGCTCGTGGGGCTGTATCTTCCCGGCCTGCATCCGTGGACGCGGAAGAAGGACTGATCCGAAGGAATTTCACCGATGCCGCATTATCGTTCCCGCACAAGCACGCATGGCCGCAACATGGCGGGCGCGCGCGGCCTGTGGCGCGCGACCGGCATGAAGGACGAGGATTTCGGCAAGCCGATCATCGCCATCGCCAACAGCTTCACGCAATTCGTGCCCGGCCATGTCCACCTCAAGGACCTTGGCCAGCTTGTCGCGCGGGAGATTGAGGCGGCGGGCGGCGTCGCCAAGGAATTCAACACCATCGCGATCGATGACGGCATCGCCATGGGGCATGACGGCATGCTCTATTCGCTGCCCAGCCGCGACCTGATCGCGGACAGCATCGAATATATGGTCAACGCCCATTGCGCCGATGCGATCGTCTGCATCTCCAATTGCGACAAGATCACGCCGGGGATGCTGATGGCGGCGATGCGGCTCAACATCCCGGCGATCTTCGTCTCCGGCGGCCCGATGGAGGCGGGGAAGGCGGACATCCACGGCAAGACGGTGGCGCTGGACCTGATCGACGCGATGATCGCCGCCGCCGACGATCATTATACGGATGAGGAAGTGCAGGTGGTCGAGCGTTCGGCCTGCCCGACCTGCGGCTCCTGTTCCGGGATGTTCACCGCCAATTCGATGAACTGCCTGACCGAGGCGCTGGGCCTGTCGCTGCCTGGCAACGGCTCCGTGCTCGCCACCCATGCCGATCGCGAGAAACTGTTCCGCGAGGCGGGGCGCACGATCGTCGATCTGGCGCGCCGCTGGTATGAGGAGGAGGACGTGACGGCGCTGCCGCGCGGCATCGCCACCTTCGCCGCGTTCGAGAATGCGATGAGCCTTGATATCGCGATGGGCGGCTCCACCAACACCGTGCTGCACCTGCTCGCCGCCGCTTACGAGGGCGAGGTGGATTTCACCATGGCCGATATCGACCGGCTGTCGCGCCGCGTGCCGTGCCTGTGCAAGGTCGCGCCCGCCAAGGCGGACGTGCACATGGAGGACGTGCATCGCGCGGGCGGCGTGATGGCGATCCTCGGGGAACTGGAGCGCGCCGGGCTGCTCGACGCGAGCCAGCCGACCGTCCATGCCGCGACGCTCGGCGAGGGGCTGGCGCGCTGGGATATCGGGCGCACCAACAGCGCCGCGGCGCACGAATTGTTCAAGGCCGCTCCCGGCGGGGTGCGCACCACCCAGGCGTTCAGCCAGAGCAATCGCTGGAAGGAACTGGACCTCGATCGCACCGCCGGCGTGATCCGCGAAGCGCAGCATCCGTTCTCCAGGGATGGCGGGCTGGCGGTGCTGTTCGGCAACCTTGCGCCGGAAGGCTGCATCGTGAAGACGGCCGGGGTGGACGAAAGCATCCTGAAATTCACCGGCCCCGCGCGTGTCTATGAAAGCCAGGACGCGGCGGTGGCCGGCATCCTCGGCAACGAGGTGAAGGCGGGCGACGTGGTCGTCATCCGCTATGAAGGGCCGAAGGGCGGGCCGGGGATGCAGGAGATGCTGTATCCGACCAGCTATTTGAAGTCGAAGGGTCTGGGTAAGGCCTGCGCGCTCATCACCGACGGCCGCTTCTCGGGCGGCACCTCCGGGCTGTCGATCGGCCATGTCTCGCCCGAAGCGGCGCAGGGCGGGCTGATCGCATTGGTCGAGACGGGCGACATGATCGTGATCGATATCCCGAATCGCGGGATCACGCTCGACCTGGACGAAGCGACGCTTGCCGCCCGCCGCACGGCAATGGAGGCGCGCGGAAGCAAGGCGTGGAAGCCGTTCGGTCGCAAGCGCAACGTCTCGCCCGCGCTCCGCGCCTATGCCGCGCTCAGCACCAATGCGGCGCGCGGCGCGGTGCGCGACGTGCGGCAGATCGAGGACTGATTCCGGCATCTTGCCAGCGGCAGGGGAAAACGGCAGGGATCGTCCCTTGCGGCATCCGTGTTTTCTGGTTGCCGCGCGGCGAGGGGGAGATCGTCATTGCTGCTGGCCGGGATGTTGCTGTTCGCCGTGTCGCCGGCCATGCCGGCCGAGCCTGCATTGCAGGTCGGCGAGCCTGTTGCCCCGGAACAGCCGGCGGCGGAACCTGAGCCTGCGGTCGCGCCTCCGCCTCCGGAGGGCGAAGTCGTCACGCCTGCACCTGCGGAAGCTCCGCCTGTCGCGCCGCCGGATGAGGTGGAGCATCCCGGCCACGGCCACGACATCGTCGTCACCGGGCGCGGCGAGTGGGAAGCGCCTGATCCCTTCCGGGGCGCGAACCTGAAATCGTTCGAGCTGACGGAATCGGTGGACAAGGCGCTGATCGGGCCGATCGCGCTGGCCTATAAGGATGTCGTTCCGAAGCCGGTTCGCGACGGCGCGCACAATTTCCTCTACAACATGCGCGAGCCGGTTGTGTTCGTGAACTTCGTGCTGCAGCACAAGATCGGCCGCGCGCTGGAAACGGTGGGACGCTTCGTGGTCAACACCACCGCTGGCGTCGCGGGCGTGTTCGATATCGCGAAGCGCAAGCCGTTCAAATGGAAGCGGCGCAGCAACGGCTTCGCCAATACCTTCGGCTATTACGGCATCAAGTCCGGCCCGTTCATGTTCCTGCCGATCGTTGGCCCCACCACGCCACGCGACCTGATCGGCGGGGCGCTCGATCGCGCATTGTTCCCGTTCGTCTATGGCAAGCGGATCACCCGGCCCGAATTCTCGCTGCCGCTCGGCGCGATCGGGGTGCTCGATCACCGCGCGGAATTCGACGATACGTTGCACCAGTTGCACGACGGCCAGTCTGATCCTTACGCCCGCTCGCGCGATTTCTACCTCCAGCGCCGCCAGAACGAGATCGACGAACTGAAGGGGAAGGGGCAGAAGAATTCCAGCCCCATGTCCGAAGCGCCGACCGCACCCGTGACGGTGAAGAAGCGCGCCGACGAGCCGCGTTAACGCGAACGCCCGCGCGCGCTGACCGGCCAGAGATCGATCAGGGTATTGCCGCTCACGACATGATAGGTGTCGTAGAGGTTGACGGTCGGGTCGCAATGCGGGGCGTTGAACGTCACCGTCTCGCCGAGCGAGGGCAGCGGGCCGTCCTTGTTCACGAGGGCGCCTTGTTCGTCGCCCATGAAGAAATAGACGGTGCCTTCCGCCGCGCCGGCGGCGATCAGCGGCGGTTTCGCGTCCATCGCGAAGGACTTGATGCCTGCGTCCACCGTGACCAGCCCCGGCCAGTTGGTGCTGATGACGCGCGAATCCACGAGCAGGGAGGTTTCATAAGGAACCGCGCCTTCCTCCGCCGTCAGCGCGCAGGCGCGATACTGATCGTCCATGAAGATATAGGAGCCGACCTGAAGCTCGGTGAACAGCCCCAAAGTCGCATCGATCCGGTGCGTGCCGGTGCCGCCGCCGGAGACGATGGGAGGCTTGCCCCCGGCTGCTTCAAGCGCGGCAAGGACGGTGCGAAGCCAAGCGGCGCGATCCTGCATCGCGGCTTCGCGCTCGGCATAGCTTTCGATATGCTGCTGCGATCCGCAATAATATTGCACCCCGCCGTAACGCAGCGCCGGTTCCTCCGCGATCGCGCGATACAATTCCACCGCCGCTTCGGGAGACGCAACGCCGGTGCGGTGAATGCCGGGATCGATATCGATCAGCAGGGTCAGCGGCTTGCCGCCCCGCGCCGCGATCGCCGCCGCGATGGCGCGCACGCCCGCGGGGTTGTCGGCGACGCACATCAAGCCTTCGGCCCGCTCGTTCAGCGCGGCCAGCCGCGCGATCCCCGGCTCGGATATGACGGGAGAGGTGATGAGCAGCCCCGCGATCCCGCCGTCCGCCAGCACCTCCGCCTCGCCCAGCTTGGCGCAGCATTGGCCGA
>JASGGR010000069.1:0-16044 GCA_047602705.1 Sphingomonas bacterium
CTCCGCGCCCGCCCGCGCCGAGCGCACCGCGTTGCGCCCCGCGCCGAACAGGTCGAGCGGATAGGCCACGCTCACCTGCGCGGTGTGCAGGGTGTAGAGATAGGTGCCGTCGTCGGACAAAGGCGCGGAAAGCGCCTTCGACACGCGCGCCCGCTCCGCCTGATAGCCCGCATCCACCTGCGGCCCCTGCGCGCCCTTCACGGCGCGCGCCTGTTCTTGCGCCTGCCGCAGGTTCGCCTCGGCGGTGGCGAGATCCTCATTGTGCGCGAGCGCCGTCCGCACCAGCGCATCCAGCTTCCCGCTGCCGAACGCGCGCCACCAGTCGGCGAGCGGCGGCGCGCCGACCTCCAGATGCTGCCCGGCGATCGTGGCGGATTGCGGCGCGGGCGGCAGTGCGGCCTGCGTGCCCGGATGCGCCGGAGCGGCGGTGCAGCCCGCCAGCGCCAGAGCGGCGAGCGGAACGGGAAGGATACACCTCATGCCTGCGCCTCCGCTTCGGCCGCGCGCGGCGCGATCAGGCTTTCGTGGCGCGAGAAGCCCATGATGAGCACCGGCAGCACCGTCAGGATCAGCAGCGGCGCCAGCGTCATGCCGCCGACCACCACCAGCGCCAGCGGCTTCTGCACCTGGCTGCCGATCCCGGTGGAGATGGCGGCGGGCAGCAGGCCGATCGCGGCGGCGAGGCAGGTCATCACCACGGGGCGGAGGCAATGGCGCACGGTCACCACGATCGCCTGGTCGTGGGTCATCCCCTCGTTCACCTGGGCGTTGAAGGTGGCGACCACGAGGATGCCGTCCATCACCGCGATGCCGAACAATGCGACGAAGCCGATCGCGGCGGAGATGCTGAACGGCGTCCCCGTCAGCGCCAGCGCCAGCACGCCGCCGATCAGCGCCATCGGGATCACGCTGAACGCCAGCATCGTGTCGCGGATCGATCCGAAATTGGCGAACAGCAGCACGACGATCAGCAGCAGGCTGATCGGCACCACCACCTCCAGCCGCGCGACCGCGCTGGCGAGGTTGCCCAGCTCCCCCGCCCATTCGAGATGATAGCCCGGCGGCAGCACGACATGCTTCGCGATCCGCGCCTTCACCTCGTCCACCGTGCTGCCCAGATCGCGGCCGCGCACGCTGAACTTGATCGGGACATAGCGTTCCTGATGCTCGCGGTAGATGAAGGACGCCCCGGAGGTCAGCCTGATCTTCGCCACCTCGGAGAGCGGCACCTGCACCAGCCCGTTGCCGTTGGGCGCGGGCGCGCCGACGGTGATGCGGTTCAGCGCCTCGATATCGTCGCGCTGCGCCGGGTTCAGCCGCACGACGATCGGGAAATGCCGGTCGGTGCTCTTCTCATAGAGGTCGGCGCTCGATTGCCCGCCGATCGCCGCCGCGATCGTCTGGTTGATGTCGTCGGGCGTGAGACCGTAGCGCGCCGCCGCCTGCCGGTCGATATCGATGCGCACCGTGGGCTGGCCGAGCGAGTCCGATACGCCGAGGTCCGTGATGCCGCGCACCTGCGCCATCTGCGCCTTGATCTGGCCCGCTACCTTCTCCAGCGTCTCAAGATCGCTGCCGAACACCTTGACGGAGTTCGCACCCTTCACGCCGGACGACGCCTCGTCCACATTGTCCTGGATATATTGCGAGAATTCGAAATCGACGCCGGGATAGCGCGCCTGCAACTTCCGTTGCAGCTCGGCGGTGAGCTTCTCCTTGCTCGCGCCGCTCGGCCAGTCCTCGGCGGGCTTCAGCGGCGCGTAGAATTCCGCGTTGAAGAAGCCGGTCGCGTCCGTGCCGTCGTCGGGGCGGCCATGGGTGGAGACGACGCGCTCCACCTCCGGCCGCTCGGCGACGATGCGGCGGATGCCGTTCACCACCGGCTGCCCCGCCTCCAGCGAGATCGACGCGGGGAGCGAGGCGCGGATATAGAGGTTCCCCTCCTCCAGATGCGGCAGGAACTCCACGCCCAGCGAGCGCACCGCATAGGCCGAGGTCGCCAGCGCCAGCGCGGTCAGCCCAAGCGTCAGCACGCGGTTGGCGAGCGCGAAGGACACCGCCGGCTCCGCCACGCGCTTGATCTGGCGGACCAGCCATGTGTCCACCTCCGCCAGCTTGTCCGGCAGCATCAGCGCGGAGAGCACCGGCGCGACCGTGAAGGCCGCGACCAGCCCGCCCGCGATGGCATAGGCATAGGTCTTCGCCATCGGGCCGAAGATATGGCCCTCCACGCCCGTCAGCGTGAACAGGGGCAGGAAGCTCGCGATGATGATCGCCGCGGCGAAGAAGATGCCCCGGCTCACGTCGTTGGAGGCGTGGAGGATCGCGGAGAAGCGGTTGGCGGTGCTGGCGTGGATTCGCCCGCTGCCGATATCGTGCGAACGCTCCGCCATGCGGCGGAAGATCGCCTCCACCATGATGACGGCGGCATCGACGATCAGCCCGAAATCGAGCGCGCCCAGCGATAGCAGATTGGCGGATTCCCCTTGCAGGATCAGCACCAGCACCGCCACCGAAAGGGCGAACGGGATCGTCACCGCCACGATCAGCGCGCTGCGCAGGTTCCCCAGGAACAGCCATTGCAGCACGAAGATCAGCAGCACCCCCGTCACCAGATTGTGCATCACCGTATGCGTGGTGACGCCGATCAGGTTCGCACGGTCGTAGATGCGCTCCAGGTGGACGCCCGGCGGCAGCACGCCGCCCGCGTTGATCGTCTCCACCTCCTGCTCCACGGCGCGGATCGCGGGCATGGATTGCGTGCCGCGCTGCATCAGCACGATGCCCATGACGATATCGTCGTCCTGCCCGTCCCCCGCGATGCCGAGGCGCGGCATGTTGCCGATCTCCACGTCGCCCACGTCGCGCAGCAGCACGGGCGTGCCGCCGCTCATGCCGACCATCACGTCGCGGATGCCCTCGACGGACTGGATCAGCCCCACGCCGCGCACGATCGCCGCCTGCTCGCCGAAATTCACGGTCTGGCCGCCGACATTGCCGTCGCTCTTGCCGATCGCGGCCAGCACCTGCGGCACGGTGACATTGTGCGCGATGAGCCTGTCGCGATCGAGCCGCACCTCATAGGTGCGCAGCTTCCCGCCCCAGCCCGTCACGTCCACCACGCCGGGCAGGCGCTTGAAGCGGCGTTGCAGCACCCAGTCCTGCAGGGTCTTGAGGTCCATCACCGAATAGCCGGCCGGGCCCGCGACGCGATAGCGGTAGATCTCGCCGATCGGGCTGGTGGGCGAGATGGTGGGCTGCGCGCCGTTCGGCATCGGCGGGATCTGCGAAAGGCGGCCCAGCACCATCTGCTCCGCCTCGCGGAACGACACGTCATAGGTGAACTGGATCTTCACGTCCGACAGGCCGAACAGCGAGATCGATCGCACCGCCTTGATGTGCGGCAGGCCGGCGATCGCCACCTCGATCGGCGTGGTGACGTTGCGCTCCATCTCCTCGGCGGACGTCCCGTTGCTTTGCGTCAGCACCTCCACCAGCGGCGGGACGGGATCGGGATAGGCCTCGATATTGAGGTTCGCGAACCCGACGATCCCGGCCAGGATCAGCCCGATCAGCAGGGTGAGGACAAGCATCCGCTGGCGCAGCGCCAGCTCCACCAGCCGGTTCATTGATCGAGGCCCGCCTCGTTCACGAACAGCGCGCCCCTGGTGACGATCCGGTCGCCGGGCTTCAGGCCGGAAAGGATGCGCGTCATGCCGCCGTCGCCGGGGCCGGTCGTGACGGGCCGGGCGTAGAGCAGCCTGTCCTTCCCCTGCACCCAGACGCGGGCGTCGTCGCCTTCATGGATCACGGCGGATGCGGGCACGAGGATCGCGTCGTCCCCGCGCTGCCGCCGGATCGAGAAGGATGCGAACATCTGCGGCTTCAGCGCGCCGTCCGCATTGGCGATCGTCGCGCGCACGGGCAGGCGGTGGCTGTTCGGATCGAGCGCCGCGCCGACATTGTCGATCCGCGCGGCGAAGGTGCGGCCGGGAAGCGCGGGCGTCGTCACCTCCACCTGATCGCCGACATGCACCAGCGCCGCGTCGCTCTCCGCAAGCTGCGCGACCAGCCAGACGCGCGCGGGATTGGTGATGGTCATCAGGGGCGTGGTGTTGCCGCTGACCACGAACTGGCCCGGCGCGACGCTGCGGTCCGCGATCACGCCCGCCGCCGGCGCGCGATAGACGGTGGCGGGCTGGCCGCCATTGCCGCCCTCCCCGCGCCCGAAGATCGCGAGATGGCTCTGCGCCGCGCGCACGGCGGATGCGGCGCTGCGGGCCGCCGCCTGCGCGCTCGCGAGATCGGCCTGCGCCTGCGAGAAATCCTTGAGCGCGCCGCCGGCCGTTTCGTAGATCGCCTTCTGCCGCGCGGCATTGGCCTGGGCCACCTTCAGCGTCTCGGCCGTCGCCGCCTGCTGCGCGACGGCGGCGGCGAGCGCGTTGCGCGCGTCCACCATCTCCGGCGATGCGATGCGAAGAAGCGGCTGTCCCTGCGCGACACGCTGTCCCGGCTCGACATAGACGGCCTGCACCTGGCCGGAGAAAGGCAGCAGCACCGGCGTACTGTGGTCTCCGTCCGCCGCGATCGCGCCGCTCGCGCGCACCAGCGTGGCGTCGGCGCCGGCGCGGACCGGCGCGATGGTGAGCTGCGCCATCTGCTCCGCCGTCGGCCGAAACGCGCCCACAGGCAATTTCTCCGACGAAACCGCATGCGATCCCAACAACGCGCGAACGCCCGCAATCGCAAGCAACAGCGCCACCAGCGCGACCGTCGCCAGCACCACCAGACGAATCTGCCCCGTGCGCCCGATTTGGCGCGCGGGCGGCAAGGGAGAAGAAGTGGCAATATTTTCTGACACGCGCCCGGTTTTCCGCGATTGATCGATCCGGCCGCGCTCTATTCATCCCCGCTTACGCGCACATTACACCTCACCGTAAGTAAGGCAGGCGTAAGCTGGCGGGCGCAGTCTCCCCCGTCATGATCCCAGCGCCAGACCGCCCGCTCATCCAGCTTCCCGCCGCGGTCGCGATCGTTATCGCGGTCACGGCCGCCACATTGCATTTCGAGCCGGATCATCCGTGGCTGCTCTGCATCTTTATGGCGCTGGCCTTCGTGGCGATCGCTATCGTGGGTGGACGCTGGGCCGGAATGGCCGGTGTGGCCAGCGGCGCGATCGCGCTCGCGCTCGCATTGCCCGGCGAGGGGCTGGCGATCCCCGATCCCGATTATGCGCTGGGCCTGTTCGCGACGATCGCGCTGGGGCTGCTAGCGGTGATCTTCGCCAGCCGTGCGAAGCAGCGGCAAGCAATGCTGGCCGCCGAATTGCAGGCCGCCAGCGCGGCGCGCGATCATGCCAATGCCCTGCTGCGCGAGATGTCGCACCGGCTGGCCAATGATCTGGCGATGCTCACCTCCAGCGCTTCGCTCGCCGCCCGCCGCTCGACCGATTGGGAAACCATCGCCGCGCTGGACGAGCTGACGGCGCGCATCATCGGGCTGAGCCGGGTCTATCGGCGCCTGCGTGTCGATGTTGGCGCGAGCGAGCGGGTGGACCTGTGCGCTTTCCTGCAAGACCTGTGCGAGGATATGCGGCTGACGCATTTCAACATGCGCCCGATCGCGCTGAAAGCGGAGATGGATGCCTGCGCCGTGCCCTTGTCCCAGGCGGTGATCGTCGGGCTGATCGTCAACGAATTGCTGACCAATATCGCGAAACACTCCTATCCGGACGACCGCCCCGGCACCGTGCATCTATGCCTGCGCCCGCATCCGTTCCGCGCGGAGGCGATGCAGTTGAGCGTCAGCGATGACGGCGTCGGCTTCACCCCGCTGCCGCCGGACGAATTCCACATGGGCCAGCGGTTGATCGCCGCCCTCGCGTCGCAGCTCGGCGGCGACATCGCGATCGCCCGGCGCGAGGGGCAGACGATCGCGACGCTCCACTTCCCGCTCGATCAGCGCTGACGAAGCGCTTCCATCAGCGGCACGTCCGCCGGGGGCATCGGCAAAGCGGCGAGGCTGCCCGGATCACCCCAGCGCAATTCCGCCGCCTCCAGCGCCTGCGGCTCGCCCGACCAGCGGACGCAGCGATAGAGCAGCAGGACCAGATGCCGATCCACCAACGGCTGGCTGGCGAAAGCGAAGGGCGACAAATCCCCCGGCGCGACTTCTATGCCCAGTTCCTCCGCAAGTTCGCGACACAAGGCGGCTTCGGGCGACTCGCCGCCTTCCACCTTGCCGCCGGGAAACTCCCACAATCCGGCCAGCGCCTTCCCTTCCGGGCGGCGCTGCATCAGCACGCGGCCGGACGGATCGGTCAGCGCCGCCGCCACGACGGAAAAAATTTCGCACGTCGACACTTCGTTAAGCCTGCCCTGCCATGTTCGCCTTCATGTCGGGGGATAGATCATCCGGGGCGCAGGGCAAACGCGGCCTGTACGCGCGCCTGTCGCGGGACGAGCGTGGAGCGACTGCTGTCGAATATGGCCTCATCGTCGCCCTGATCGTGATCGCGATGGTCGCCAGCCTGACGCAGGTGGCGTCCGTTACCACCGGCATGTGGAACAGCGTGAGCAACAAGGTGACGAACGCCAAGTGAGTCGGGACGACCAGCGAGGAAAGATTCCCTTCGCCCTTAAGTATTCCTCAACCTCGACGTCTTATCGATTCGGTTGCTGGATAGAATATCATTCGATCCGGCCGGGTGACTGAAGCTTTAGACAACCACTGGAGATCGAACATGCAGAAAATGCGCGATTTAATCAAGAATTCAAAGGGTGCGACCGCGATCGAATACGGTCTTATCGCCGCCCTTATTGCGGTCGCCGCGATCACGGCTATGTCCGGCCTGGGCAACAAGCTGTCGACCACCTTCAACAACGTCTCGAATAACATGAAGGCCACCTGATCTCAGGTTCTTCACGTTCTGGGAACGGGAAAACAGGCGGCGGACCACCAGGTCCGCCGCCTTTTTCTCATGCCTGCGCTCCGCCGGCCAGCGCGCGGGCATAAGCCGCTATATCGACATTGCCCCCCGAAAGGATCACCAGCATCCCCGGTTCCGCCGCGACCTTCCCGGCGAGCAGCGCCGCCAGCGCCACCGCGCCGCCCGGCTCAACCACCAGCCGCAATCGCTCCGCCGCCCACCGCTGTGCGGCCGCCACCTCGGACTCGCTCACCGCCACGCCCTTTGCATCGCGCCGCGCCAGCGGCTCGAAGGTAAGCGGCGAGACACGCAGGGTCTGCAACGCATCGCACGCCGTCGGCGGCGGATTGGGACCGACCGGCTCGATCCAGCTCGCCTCGAGGCTGCGCGTCATGTCGTCCCACCCCTCCGGCTCCGCGATGGTGATGCGCGCGTCGGGCAGCGCCAGCGCGATCCCCGCCGCAAGCCCGCCGCCGCCGCACGGCACGATCGCATGGGAAGGTGCTCCAAGCCCCATCGCCTGCATCTGCGCCATTGCCTCCACGCCGGCGCTCCCCTGCCCTTCGATCACCCATGGGTCGTCGAAGCTCGGCACCAGCGTCGCCCCGCGCGCTTCGGCCAGGCGGCCGGCGATCGCCTCGCGGCTTTCGGTGGCGCGGTCGTAATCCACCACCTCCGCGCCTAGCGCCAGCGTCGATTCGCGCTTGGAGCGCGGCGCGTCCGAAGGCATCACGATGGTCGCCGGGATGCCCAGCCGCCGCGCCACCCAGGCGATCCCCTGCGCGTGATTTCCCGACGAGAAAGCCACTACCCCGCGCCGTCGCGAGTCGTCGTCGAGAGCAGTCAGGCGATGCCATGCGCCGCGGATCTTGAACGCGCCGATCGGCTGCAGGCACTCCGCCTTGAACGCGATCGGAATACCATTGATTTCCTGCACGAAAACAGGCGTTTGCGGCAGGATCGCAGCGATCTTCGCCGCTGCGTCGCGCACCCCGGCGCGTGTCGGTTGTCGCACGATCGTCATAATCCGTCTCACTGCCTCCAAAACCACTTTACATTCGGGTCCATCGACCCTAACTCGCCCGTCCGCTGCCCCATGGGACTTCCAACCGCAAGGCAGCTTTTTTCGCTCGACGCCGCAAGGCAATTGGAGGTCCCTTGAGTTGCACCAGCATCATAGCGCGCTGGGGCTAGCCGCCCCCTCGATCGTTCCCGCCACCGTCATCGGCGGAGCCATTGACATTGCGAAGCGGAAGCCGGTTCAGCCGGTCACGCTGATCCGTCCGCACGCCGCCGCGCGGGCCGCCCGATTCTTCGCGGAGAAGTTTCCGGGGCGCTCCATGTATGCGGTGAAGGCGAATCCGAGTCCCGACCTGATCGCCACCCTGTTCGAGAACGGCATCACCCATTTCGATGTCGCCTCGATCGCGGAGGTGCGCCTCGTCGCGCGCTACGCCCCCGGCGCCGTCCTGTGCTTCATGCACCCGGTGAAGGCGGAAGAGGCGATCGCCGAGGCCTATTTCACCCATGGCGTCCGCGTGTTCAGCCTGGACAGCATGGAGGAGCTGGACAAGATCGTCCGCGCCACCCGCAACGCGAGCGACCTTACCCTGTGCGTCCGCGTCCGCGTGTCGTCCGAGCATTCGAAGCTCAGCCTCGCGTCCAAGTTCGGAGTCGCGGCACACGAGGCGAAGGAGCTGCTGCTCGCCACGCGGCAGAAGGCCGATGCGCTCGGCATCTGCTTCCACGTCGGCAGCCAGGCGATGACGCCCGAAGCCTATGCCGAAGCGATGGAACGCGTGCGCCATGCCATCGTGGACGCAGCGGTGACGGTGGACGTGGTCGACGTGGGCGGGGGCTTCCCCTCCTCCTACCCCGGCATGGAGCCGCCGCCGCTGGAACGCTTCTTCGAGACGATCCACCGCGCGTTCGAAAGCCTGCCGATCAGTTATTCGGCGGAGCTGTGGGCGGAGCCGGGCCGCGCGCTCTGCGCCGAATACAGCTCGATCGTGGTGCGCGTGGAAAAGCGGCGCGGGAACGAGCTCTACATCAACGACGGCGCCTATGGCGCGTTGTTCGATGCGGCGCATATCGGCTGGCGCTTTCCCGTCACCCTGCTGCGTGAGCCGGAATCGACCGTGCGCGATCATCCCTTCTCCTTCTACGGGCCGACCTGCGACGATCTGGACCATATGGCCGGACCGTTCCTGCTGCCGGCTGACGTGCAGGCCGGGGATTATATCGAGATCGGGATGCTCGGCGCCTATGGCGCGGCGATGCGCACCGCCTTCAACGGCTTCGGCTCGGAGGAGACGGTGATCGTCGCGGACGAGCCGATGATCTCGCTCTATACGGTCGCGGAGCCTGAGGTCGCGAACAACGTCGTAACGCTGTAACAGCGGCGAGGCACGATATCCGGGCGGCGGCGTGTTCAACCCGCGTCGCCGCCCCTGGGGTTTCCGCGTCCCCTTGAATGACGGCGGCATCATCTGCGGGAGTTTCCCATGACCGACACGCTGAACAAGACCGCCGCGGCCAACGCGCCGATCAACGACAACCGCAAGGCCGAGCTGCTCTCGAAGCAGGTGAAGCATATCGACATCAAGAGCTTCGATGCGCGCCCGATCGTCGATGCGATGGCGGACATGAGCTTCACCAGCCGTGATCTCGGCCGCGCGACGAAGATCTACAACCAGATGCTGGCGGACAAGGATTGCACCGTCGTGCTGGTGATCGCCGGCTCCACCTCGGCGGGCGGCTGCATGGACCTTTATGCGGAGCTGATCCGCAACAACATGGTCGACGTGGTGGTGGCCACCGGCGCCACGATCGTGGACATGGATTTCTTCGAAGGCCTTGGCCACAAACATTATCAGGCGCTCGAAGTGCCGGACGACGACACCCTGCGCTCGCTCTACATCGACCGCATCTACGACACCTATATCGACGAGGAGCAGCTTCAGGACTGCGACTTCACGATCAACAAGATCGCGAACGAGCTGGAGCCGAAGGCCTATTCTTCGCGCGCCTTCATCCGCGAGATGGGCCGCTATCTCTCCGAACATGGCAAGAAGGAGAACAGCCTCGTCAAGCTCGCCTATGAACATGACGTGCCGATCTTCTGCCCGGCGTTCGTGGATTCCTCGGCCGGCTTCGGGCTGGTGAAGCATCAGGTCGACCGCGCCAGGGAAGGCAAGCCCTATCTGATGATCGACGCGGTGGCCGATTTCCGCGAGCTGACCGAGATCAAGATCCAGGCCGGCACCACGGGCCTGCTGATGATCGGCGGCGGCGTGCCGAAGAACTTCATCCAGGACACGGTCGTCTGCGCCGAAATCCTCGGCCACGAGGATGTGGAAGTGCACAAATATGCCGTGCAGATCACCGTCGCCGACGTGCGCGACGGCGCCTGCTCCTCCTCCACGCTTCAGGAAGCGGCGAGCTGGGGCAAGGTGAACACCGGCATCGAGCAGATGGTGTTCGCGGAAGCGGGCAGCGTGATGCCGCTGCTGGCGTCCGACGCCTATCATCGCGGCCTGTGGAAGGATCGCCCGGTGCGCGGCTGGGCGAAGCTGTTCGCCTGAGCCGGAGCGGCACGCGGCCAGCGCAAGCTGGCCGCGAAACCGCGAAAGGCCGGCCGGCGCGGCTGGCGGCCGCGTCCGACGTCATGGGATTCAATCCCATGACGGGCTTTCCCTTCTTATCCGAACAACCGCGACAGACTCCGCTCCAGCATCACGAATTGCCAGAGCGTCCGCCCATGTTCCTCCCGTCCAGCGCGATGCGCTTCGGCCATGCGCGCGAGCCGGTCCAGATCGAACCAGCCGGTATCCGCCAGCGTCCGCGATCTCGCCAGCGCCGCCGCCTGCCCGGCCAGCGGCCCGCGGAACCACGCGCTGACAGGCGTGACGAACCCCATCTTCGGGCGGTAGAGGATGTCGCGCGGAAGATAGCGTTCCATCGCATTCTTCATCAACCACTTGCCCTGCCCGCGCCGCAAACGCATCGATACGGGCAGCCGCGCGGCGAACTCCACCAGCCGGTGATCCAGCAAAGGCTCGCGCGCCTCGAGGCTCACCGCCATGCTCGTGCGGTCGCTCTTGGTGAGGATATCGCCGGGGAGCCAGATCTTCATGTCGGCATATTGGGCACGGTCCAGCCCGTCGCGCGCCGGCGCATCCCGCATGGCGGCGATATAACGCTCCTCCGCGCGATGCCCGCCGAGCGCGCGCCGCGCGGCGTCGGTGAACAGGGCCCGGCGCAGATCAGGCGCCGTGACGCCGACCGCGCGGGCATAGGCCTCCGCGCCGTCTCCGGCCAGTTCGAGGAAGGTGGTCTTGGCCCGCAAGGCGCGCGGCGCCCAGTCGGCCTTGGGATAGAGCCGTCCCAAAGTGCCAAACACGCGCCCGCGCAGGTTCGCCGGCAACAGCCCGCGCACCCGCTCCTCCGCCGCGTGGAAGCGATAGCGACGATATCCCGCCAGCGCCTCGTCCGCGCCGTCTCCTGAGAGCGCGACCGCCACCTTCTCCCGCGCCAGCGCGCAGACCTGCCATGTCGCCAGCGCGGAGGCATCGGCGAAAGGCTCGTCGAAGGCATGGGTGAGCGTGTCGATCAGCCCGAAATCCTCGGCCTCCACGATCCGTTCGCGGTGATCGGTGGCGAAGCGCGCCGCGACCGTATTGGCATAGCTTCGCTCGTCATGGTCGGCGACGCTGAAGCCGATCGTGCAGGTCTGCACCGCGCGCGGCGACGCCTCCGCCATCAGCGCGACCACGGCGGAGCTGTCCACCCCGCCGGAAAGGAACGCGCCCAGCGGCACGTCCGCCACCATGCGCGAGCGCACGGCCTCACGCATGTGCGCGATCAATTCCTCCTCCAGCGCGGACTGGCTGGCGGAGACGCGGTCGGCGAAGGATATGTCCCACCATCGGCGCGGCGCGGGGACCGGCTTGCCGCGCTCGATCCGCAGATAATGGCCCGCCGGCAGCTTCCTCACACCCGCTACGATGCAGGCGTCGTCGGGCACATAGCCGTAAGCGAGATAATCCTCCACCGCCGTCACGTCCGGCACGCGGCGCAGCAGGGGATGAGCGAGCAGCCCCTTCAGTTCGGAGGCGAAGGCGAAGGCTCCATCGGCCAGCGCGACATAGTGGAGCGGCTTGACGCCCAGCCGGTCGCGCGCGACGAACAGCGCGCCGGCGCGCGCGTCGTGGATCGCAAAGGCGAACATGCCGACCAGCCGGTCCAGCATCGCCGGTCCCCAGATCGACCAGCCGGCCAGCAGCACCTCGGTGTCGCCGTCGCTGCGGAAGGCCCAGCCGCGCGCGGCCAGCTCCTTCCGCAACTCCTGATAATTATAGATTTCCCCGTTGAACACGATCGCAAGCTGGCCGTCCGCGCTTACCATCGGCTGCGGAGAGCCTTCGAGATCGATGATCGACAGGCGGCGGTGGCCCAGCCCGACGCCCGGCGCGGTCCATACGCCGCTGCCGTCGGGGCCGCGATGCGTCATGGCGTCGGCCATGGCGCGCACCCGCGCCGGGTCCACCGGCTTGGGCGTGCCGGGATAATATAGGCCCGCGATGCCGCACATCAGCGCATCCCCGTCGCGCGATCCGCAACGCGATCGATCGAGCCGAGCGCGGCGAGGAAGCGCCCTATCGCCGCGCGGGCGTCCGGCTCCTCCGCCGAGACATGGATCGCCACCGCCGCCTGATCCCCGCCCAGCATCCGGGCCTTCAAGGTGGCGAATTTCACGATCTTCTCATCCCCGGTGACGATTCCGCCGACGCGATACCATGTGCCGACGATGCGCTCCACCGGGCGGCCCGCCGGGCCGGGCGCGGTGATCCGCATCGCGGAGCCGCCCGCGATGCCGGGAGCATCCTCCACCCGCACCCATCGATCGTCCTGCCGCAGCGCGCCGGTTCCGAACGCGCCGATCTTGTGCCCCTCGCGCTGGCTGGCGAAGACGGCGACGGCGAGATCCACCGCATCGCCACGCCGATCGGCATAGCGGCCGAACAGATAATGGTCCGCGCCCGGATAATAAGGTTGCCACGGTGCCCGCGTGCCGAGCGGTGCGCGGCGCCAGCCGGGCACGTCCGGCAAGGCGATCCGTTCCGGCAACACCGCCCCGCGCGCGGCGATCGCGGCGCTCCAGCCGGCGAACATGCCCGCCGTCGCCAGCACCAGCGCCACCGCCGGAACCAGCGCGAGCCTGTGGCGCAATGGCGTCTGCAATGTCGCGGGATCGAAGGCCGGATCGTCCGGCGCGCGATCGAACCAGCGCCAGCCAAGCGCCATCACCAGCGCCATCACCAGCCCGAAGAACACCCAGCCGAAAATGATATGGTCGAACCCGGTCGCCGCCTCCACGGAGGTGAGGTGCGCGGCATAGATCGTCCCGAAAGCGCGCACGCCATTGGCGATCACCGGCACGACGATGCACGCCGCCATGAACACCGCGCGCCGTGTCCATGAGGTGAAGCAGACATTCGCCACCAATGCGCCATAAGCCAGCATCGCGATCAGGAACTTCGAGCCGGAGCAAGCCTCGGCCACCTCGAAATAATAGCGCCCCGCGTGGATCAGCACGCCATCCACCTCGGCCGGCACGCCGGCAAGGTGGAGCAGCGGCAGGGTGATCGCCACCGTGATCCGCTGCAACGGCGGCTCCAGCATATCGCCGAAGGGGACGAGGAACAGGGCGTAGCAAAGCGGGAACAGCAGCCCGCGCGCCACATTCGCGCCGAGCAACGTCACCACCGCACCCTGCACCATCATCACCAGGCCGAATTGCCGGGCGAAGGATACGCCCGCCGCATCGCCGACCAGCCATCCGAACCCGCCCAGCGCCACAATCGCAAGGCCGGGCCACCAGCTTTCCGGCCGAAGCTGCGCCAGCTCGCGCCGCCTGATCCACACCAGCCACGCCACGACGGGGCCGATGAACAGGCAATGGCCGAAGGTCGTGCTGGTCCACCAGATGCGCGCCATGGCGGCAAGATCGCGGTGGAAGGCGGCGAGCAGCAATGCCGTCACCAGTGCCAGCGCGGTCAACGCGCGACGCCATTCATGGGGGCAAGGCGTCATAGCCCCAGCAACGGATCGAGCGGGGCGAGCGCGGCTTCCCAATCATAGCGCGCCGTCACCCTCGCCCGCGCTTGCCGGCCCAGCGCCTGCGCGGCCACCGGATCGGCCAGCAGGGCATTGACCGCCGCGACGAAGCCTTGCGCATCGGCCGCGACGCGGATCGTGCCGTCATGGTCGATCCCCTCCGCCGCGGCAGCGGAGGCGACGACGGGCCGCGCCATGGCCATCGCTTCCAGCACCTTGTTCTGGATGCCGCGCGCGAGCTTCAGGGGCGCCACCACGACGGCAGCCGCCGCGAGCCAGCCGCGCACGTCCGCCACCTCGCCGGTGACGATCACGCGATCCCCTGCCAGCGCGCGCACCTCCGGCGCGGGCGCGCGGCCGATGATGGCGAAGCGGGCGCCGGGGATATGCGGCAGCAGATCGCGGGCGAACCATGTCACCGCGTCGATGTTCGGACGGTAATCCATCTGGCCGGTGAAGACGATCAGCGGCCCCTGCCCGGCAACCGGCACATGCGGGACGGCGGGATCGTAGCGCGCGGTGTCTATGCCGTTATCGATCCCGATGCTGCCGGGAAGGAGCGCCGCTTCCGCCGCGCTGACGAACACGCTGGCGTCCACGCGCCCCGCCACCTCGCGCTCGAAGGCCGAGAGCAAGCGCGCCTCGCGCCGCATCATCCAGCGGGCGAAGCCGGTTGCGCCATCCGCATAAGCCGCGAACTTGGCCGAATCGAGATCGACGAAATCCATCACCGTGCGCGGCCCCGAAACCGGCAGATATTGCGCCATCTGCCCGGAATAGACGTAGATCGCCGCGATCGGCCGCCGCCCGAGGATATCCTTCACCGCCCGCCCGATCCCGCGATGGGCGAAAGCGGTGAGCGACACGGGCTGCGCGGTCGCGAGCGCCTCCAGTGCCGCGCGCGCGCGCGATTTGACGCGCGGGACGATCACGCATTCGTCCACGAGCGCGCGATATTCCGGTGCCGGCGTCAGGTCGCGGGGATCGTCGGCAAAGGCCACCAGATGCACCCGCGCCCGCGCCGCCAGATGCCGCAGCACATGGAAGCTGCGGATCTTGTCCCCGCGATCCGGCGGGAAAGGCGCGCGGTGCGCAAGGAATAGCAGTTCCTTCACCCCAGCCCCCGGCTGATCCATGGGCCGATCAGATTGGCCAGCGGCAGCGGCAGCCTGCGCCATGTCTTCACCATCAGCGCATATTTCGGGTTGAGCGGATTGACCTCGCGCGCTTCCCCCTCGCTCCACCTGGCATAAGAGAGCGGCGCGCCCTCGAACCCCCAGTTCTTCTTGAAGGCGGCCGGGCCGGTGCCCGCCTTCGATCGACCGAAATCGAAACGGGTGCAGCCCTTCGCGCGCGCATGGGCCATCAGCGCGAAATACATCATGTCATTGGCGCGCAGGCCCCGCGCCGCCGCCGTGCCGCCGCCCCAATAGGGATAGACCGTGCCGTTGAAATAGAGGCTGAGCACGCTCGCCTCCGCCCGCCCTCTATGGCGGACGGTCAGCACGTCGGCCTCCATCGTCTCCAGCACCGCGCGGAACAAGGCGCGGGGGAAGACCGGCGTGCCGAGATTGCGGACGGATTCGGCATAGACGGCATAATGCTCGCCCGCGCGCTCCACGCCGCCCGTCACGACCTCCAACTCGTTGGCGAGCGCCTTGCGCACCTCCGCGCGCTGCTTGCGGGGGATGGCTTTCAGTTCCGCCTCGTCGTCGGGAGCGATGGGGCGGGTGAAGCCGAGATAGGTGGCGTCGTCCACCGCCCAGCCGTCCGGCGCCATGCCGCCGCGCAATTCGATGCCGGGCAGGCCGAGCGCGCGCGCAGCCGCGACCAGCGCCTCCCCGCCCTCGCCCAGCACGCCGCCATCGACCGCGAAACCGGCCGAGACCAGCGCATTGCCGAACAGGGGCGAGCGCATCTCCGTCAGCGGCAGAACGCCGGCGATCGCGCCGTCCCGCTCCGCCAGCAGATAGCGCGCGCGCTGGCCGCATCCGCGC
>JASGGR010000070.1:0-15980 GCA_047602705.1 Sphingomonas bacterium
GTCGCGCCGTTCGGCCTGGCGGGCGGTGGCGACGGCGCGCCGGGCCGGCAATGGGTGGAGCGCCACGACGGCGCGCGCGAGACGCTGGGCGGCCGCGATCAGGCCGCGCTGGAGGCAGGGGATCGCTTCGTGATCGAGACGCCCGGCGGCGGGGGATATGGGGCGGGTTGATCCATCCACCGTCATGCCGGACTTGATCCGGCATTACGGGGAACGCGCGCATCAGGCTTCCAGCTCGATATCCCAATAGAGCCAGTCCCGCCATGTCTCGTGCAGGTAATGCGGCGGGAAGCTGCGGCCGTGTTCCTGCAACTGCCAGCTCGTCGGGCGGATCGGCTCGATATGCAGCGGCATGGCCGCCTCGCGCGGTGTGCGGCCGCCCTTGCGCAGGTTGCACGGCGCGCAGGCGGTGACGACATTCTCCCATGTCGTCCGCCCGCCGTAAGCGCGCGGCACGACATGATCGAACGTCAGGTCGCGATGCGTGGAGCCGCAATATTGGCAGGCGAAGCGATCGCGCAGGAACAGGTTGAACCGCGTGAAGGCGGGGAATTGCGAAGGCCGCACATATTGCCGGAGCGCGATGACGGAAGGCAGCCGGATCGTCTGCGTCGGGCTGCGCACCTCCCGCTCATAATGCGCGACGATATCGACGCGCTCGAGGAACACCGCCTTCACCGCCGTCTGCCACGGCCAGATCGAAAGCGGATAATAGGAAAGCGGCGTGTAATCGGCGTTCAGGACAAGCGTCGGACAAGAGTCCGGATGGCGGATCAGATCGGGATGGAACAAGCCTTGCCCCCTTTCGACACCATGTCGCGCACGCCTTAGAACGCAGGCGGTGACATGATGATGACAGAGGGCGAATCACGCGGTCAAGTGCGATCGCGGCTGGATCGCGGGAGGAACAGGACGAGCCGCTGCCCCTATGCTCCGCGCGCCTGCGCCCAGGCGCCGGCGATCTCCGCCATATTGTCCGCCACCGCGCGGAACGGCGCGCCATCGCGGCCGATGCTGGCGCGCACCACCTCGGATCGCGCGCCGGCGTAGAGGCGGGCCAGCGTCTTCGAGACTTCCCCGCCCTTCTCGAAATCGAGGTTCGCCTCGAGCGCGAACAGGATCGCGGTGGCGCGCGTCACGCGTTCGCTGCGCGTGGCGAGCTGGCCGCGCTCCGTCGCATAGGCCGCGACGCGCAAGGCCTGGATCAGCTCTTCGTAGAGCAGCGACACCAATGCCGGCCCGTCCGCATTGGCGGTGCGGCCGGCAAGGTCGATCTCGCGATAGGTCTGCGCCGGATTGCGCAGCAGCGCATTTGCATAGGCCATCGTCAGTTGCTCGACTTGGTCCACATGTTGATCTGCTGCGTCAGATAGGCCTGCGTCGATTTATAGGCGGCCACCTTGGCGTTCATCGCCGCGAACTGCTGCGTCAGCCGGTCGCTCAACTGCTGTTGCTGGGTGGTGAGGTCGGTCTGCTGCTTGGCGAGGTCTGCCTGCGCATTGGTGTAGGTGGTGGCCGACGCGCCGAGGCCATAGACGGAGCTGATCGCGCTCGCGTTGATCGATTGCATTGCGGCGTTGAGGCCGTTCGACCCGATCGAGGCGTAGGCGAAGATCGCCTCCACCCCGCCCGGATTGCTGGTGATCGCGGTGTTCAGCTTGGTCGCATCGACCGCGAGCGTGCCGTCGCGGTTGGTGGTCACGCCGAGGTCCGCCAGCGTGGTCGGCGCGCCGGGCGCGGCATTGGCGATCAGCGTCCTGGTCGTGAGGCTGCGCAGCGACTGGTAGAGGCTGTTCGCCGCCGGGTCCGAGCGCAGGTCTCCGGTGATCGGATCGATCAGCCCCTTCAACTGCGCGAAGACCTGGTTGTAGGTGTCCACGAAATCCCCCACCGCGTTGCTGAGCGCGGTCGTCGGCGTGGTCGAGGAAAGCTTGACGGGCGTGGTGGACGTTCCCGCCAGGTTGATCTGGAGCCCCGGCACCAGATCGGAGATCGAGTTGCTGGTGCGCTCCACCGACACGCCGTCCACCGTCAGCTTCGCGTTCTGCGCCTGACTGGTGAGGTTCATGCCCGTGGCGCCCGGGCCGACGTTGAAAGCGGAAAGCGTGCCATTGTCGTCGGTCGTGGCCGTCATCGTGAAGGCCTGCGCCGCGCCGCTCTGCCCCTTGAGCGAGAGATAGGCCGAGCCGTCCACATTGGTTACGACCGAGGCGGTTACGCCTGCGTTGGCGTTGTTGATCGCGCCCGCGATGCCGTTCAGCGAATTGTCGCTGCTGTCGATCGTCACCGTCACCGGCGTGCCGCTGCCCGCCGTGAAGCCGCTCATCGAGCCGTCCGCGTTATAGGTGGCGGTGCCGAGCGTGATGGTGAACTGGCCGGTGCCGACCGGATCGGTGCGGCTGGCGACAGGGGTCGCGGCGACGGCGGTCTGCGAGCTGGCGAGCTGGCTCACCGTGATGCTGGAATTGAGCCCGTCCAGCTTCGCGCCGGTCAGCGGGGTGACGCTCAGCACGCTGCTGTTCGAGCTTGCGGGCTGCGCCACCAGGGTGCCGCCTCGCACAAGGCTGTCGAGCGCGCTGGCGAAGCCGCTGATTGCGCTTTTCAGCGTCGAGACGTCCGAAATCTGCGTGGTCAGCGCATTCGATTTCGCCTGAAGCGCGGAAACCTTGCTGGCGAATTGCGCATTGACCAGCGACGTGACCAGCGACGTGGTATCCACCCCCGATCCCGTGTTCAGCGAGCTGAGCAGCTGCTGCGCGGCGGAGGCGTTGACGCTCGCGGTGGTGGCCGTCGCGGTCGTCGCCGCGGAGGCCGTGCTGCTGCTGGTGCTGCTGGTCGTGGTCATGGCATCTCCTCAAACGGCCGGAGCGCGTGGTTCTTTAATTCACTGCTTCACTCCGTTTTCGTCGAACCGCGCGGTGGGCGGCACCTCGATCGCGGGCGGTGCGCGGCCGCCCATCGCGGCGTTGAGGTTGAACACGAAGGCCAGCACCGTCGCGATCGCGAGATAGAGGTCGTCGCGGATCTCCTGCCCTTCGCGGCTGGTGTAATAGACGGCGCGGGCGAGCAGCGGATATTCCAGCACCGGCACGGCATAGTCCGCCGCCGTCTCGCGGATCGCCAGCGCGGTCGCGCCACGGCCCTTGGCCACCACCACCGGCACCTGATCCTGCCCGCGATCATAGCGCAGCGCGACGGCGAAATGCGTCGGGTTGGTGAGCACGACATGCGCCTCCGCCAGCGCCTTCTTCATCGAGCGGGAGAGGATCGCGCGCTGCTTCGCGCGGATCTGGCCCTTCAGCTCCGGATTGCCTTCGCTTTCCTTGTGCTCGTCCTTCACCTCCTGCTTCGTCATGCGCAGCTTGCGGAGGAGCTGCATGATCTGCACCGGCACATCGACCAGCGCGATCGCCACCAGCCCCAGCGCCATGACGATCATGATATGCGTGAGCGTGCCGCCGAGCGAACCGACCGCCTCCTCCAGATTGGCGGACGCCAGCCCGAACATCGAACGCGAGGAGGTCCACAGCAGCCAAGCGCCGATCACGCCCAGCAGGATCACCTTGAGCAGCGACTTGCCCAGCTCGATCCACCCGGTCGGGCCGAAGATGCGCTTGAGGCCGGACGCCGGATTGATCCGCGACGCCTTGGGCGCGAGCAATCCCGCGTTGAACCCCAGCGACCCCAGCCCCGCCTGGCTCACGACGCCCGCAACGACGGTGATCGCGAACAGGCTGCCCAGCGCGGGGGCGAGTTGCCATCCGGCCTCCACCAGCGGGCGCCAGGGGTGGAAATCCTCCACATCGCCGCGATCGAAGCGGAACGACGCGGCCATCACCGCCTTCAACGCCTTGAGCAGCGAGGAGCCGAACATCGCCACCCACGCCACGCCCGCCAGCACCACCAGCGCGGTGGCGAAATCGCGGCTCTTGAGGATTTCGCCGTTCTTGCGGGCGTCCTTCCGCCTTTTGGCTGTCGGGGCTTCCGTCCGCTCGCCGAATTGCTCCGCCATCAGCCGAGCACCAGGGATTGCGTGGCGGCAAGCGCCTCGCGGATCGTCACCTGCATATAATCTCCCATCGCCGGGAAGGCGATGGCGAGCGCGACGATGCCGACGGCGAGGCTGGCGGGCAGCCCCACCGCGAACAGGTTGAGCGCTGGCGCCGAGCGCGAGAGCATCCCGACCACGATGTTGAGGCACAGGAGCAGGAAGCCGACCGGCAGCGCCAGCAGCAGCCCGGCGAGGAAGGCATAGCCGCCGAACATGGCGATGTCGCGCGCGCGGCCCGCCGCCATCCACGCCGCGCCCGGCGGCAGCGCGGTGTAGCTCTTCAGAATCATGTCCACGAGGATCAGATGACCGTCCACCGACAGGAACAGCAGCGTCATCATCACGGACAGGAAGCGCCCGATCGCGGGTGAGGAATGGCCGGAGTTCGGATCGACCATATTGGCGAAGCCCAGCCCCATCGATCCGCCGATCAACTCACCCGCGACCAGGGGCGCGGCGAAGGCGATCTGGAGCACGAAGCCGAGCGCCAGACCCACCAGCGCCTCCGCCGCCACCGACAGGAAGGTGGCGAGCGCGAATATCTCGGCCGGCGGCTGCACCGGATGGCTTGCCAGCACCAGCACGCCGATCGCGCCGGACAATGCGACGCGCACCTGCAAGGGCATCGAGACGTTGCCGAATACCGGGGCCGCGACGAACGTCGCGCCCACGCGCACCATCACGAAGACGAGCGCCCAGAGCTGCGGCTCGATCGCGAGGCCGAAGCCGAGCATGACCTTATTTCACCAGATCGGGGATACGATCGAAGATGCTGACCGTGAAATCGCTCAGCAGCCCCATGATCATCGCGCCGAACACGAGGATCGACACCGCCACCACGATCAGCTTCGGGATGAAGCTCAGCGTCTGCTCGTTGATCGAGGTCGCCGCCTGGATCATGCCGACGATCAGGCCGGAAACGAGCGCCGGGATCAGGATCGGCGCGGCGGCCAGCGCCAGCACCCACATCGCCTGATTCGCGACGGTCAGGAAATAATCGGCGTCCACCATCATCTTGTCCTTCGCGGCACCGGCCCGCTCCCACATCCCGCCTCCCACGCCAGCATCTTGAATGGGAGGCGGGATGTGGGAGCGGGCCGGTGCCGCCTCATGTCGCAAAACTATTGGCGAGGCTGCCCATCGTCAGCGCCCAGCCATCGACCAGCACGAACAGCAGCAGCTTGAACGGCAGCGATATGATCGTCGGCGACAGCATCATCATGCCGAGCGACATCAGCACCGTCGCCACCACCAGATCGATCACGATGAACGGCAGGAAGATCAGGAAGCCGATCTGGAACGCCGTCTTCAGTTCGCTCGTCACGAAAGCGGGCAGCAGCACCGAGAAAGGCACGTCCTTCGGATTGGCGTAAGGCCCGGATTTCGCCATCTCGGCGAACATCGTCAGGTCCTTCACCCGCGTCTGCTTCGTCATGAAGGCATGGAGCGGCTCGCCCGCGGTGCGGATCATGTCCGTGCCGGCCAGCTTGCCGGCGGCATAGGGCTGGATCGCGGTCGTGTTGATCTGGTTGATCGCGGGCGCCATCACGAAGAAGGACAGGAACAGCGACAGGCCGATCAGCACCTGGTTGGGCGGCGTCTGCTGCAGGCCCAGCGCCTGACGCAGCAGGGAAAGCACGATGATGATCCGCGTGAAGCTGGTCATCATCAGGATGATCCCCGGCAGGATCGTCAGCAGGCCCATGATGATGAGCACCTGCAACGACAGCGAGAGCGATCCGTTGCCGGTCTGGCTCGTCGAGGCCGCGCCGTGCGAGAGCTGGCCGAGCGCGCGATCCACCGCATCGCCCACGCCCGGCGCGGCCGGGGCGGCGGGCGGAGCCGGCGGCTGTACGGCCTGCGCGAACGCGGGCATGGCGATCATCAGCGCCAGCGCGACCGCGGCGATCACCAGCAATATCCTGCTCCACGCGAATTTGCGGCGCGCGCGCGACGGCTGGCGGATCAGCGCGGGGCCATGGCCGATGCGCGTCACGTTCATTGCGCGTCACTCCGCGCGATCGTCTTGTCCACCAGGGTCACGCCGCCGCGCCCGACCGAGACGAGCAGGCGGCTTCCTTCGAAATCGACCACCGCGAGCCGCACGCTGGGCGAGATCATCATCGTCTCGCGCACCGCGATCATCCGCGTCGGCGCCTTGCCGGGCAGGCGGCTCTCCAGCCTCCGCCAGAGATAGAGCGAGCCGATCATCAGGCCGCACACCAACGGCAGCAGGATCACCAGCTTCAGGATATAGGCCCACATCATCGCGGATCAGCCACGCTTCTCGGGGTTGACCAGCTCGGTCATCCGCACGCCGAAGCGATCGCCGACCGTCACCACCTCGCCGCGCCCGATCAGTGTGCCGTTTACGAACACGTCGAGCAGCTCGTTGGCCTGCCGGTCCAGCTCGATCACGCTCGATTCGCCGAGCGCGAGCAGTTCGCGCAGCGTGAGCTGGGTCGATCCGATCTCGACCGTCAGCTTCACGTCGACATCCTGAAGCAACCGGAAATTGGCCGCCACCGCGCCGGAGGCATCGGGGTCGACCGGAAAGGCGCCGGTCATGTCGTTCATGCGAAGGTTCCTTCAAGCGATGCGAGTTTGGTGAGGCGGATGGCGGCCTGGCCGTTCGAGGTGCCGACCGTGCCGGTGCCGAGCCGGTCGTTGCCGACCATCACCGGCACGTCGTTGGTGAAATGGATCGGGATCACGTCCCCCGGCTTCAGCTCCATCAGCCTCGCCAGACTGATGACCGGTTCCGCGAGCACGGAGCGGACGGGGAAGCGCACCTCCATCGCCGCGCGGGTGAGGGCCGCGGACCATTGCGCGTCCTGCTCCACCGCCTTGGCCACCACCTTGCCGGTGAGCGCGGTGCCGTGCGGCTTCAGCGCCGAAACGGGATAAACGAGATCGAGGAACACCGGACGGGCATGGCCGCGCGCGATGCCGAGGCGCGTGACGATCATCGCATCGTCGCCCTCGATGCTGAGCATCGCGGCATTGGCCTCGCACCGCCCGACCGTGAAATGGACGCGCGCCAGCGGCTCCCATGCGGATGCCAGCGGAGCGGCGATCATCTCGCCGAGCCGCGTCACCATCGCCTCGGCGGCTGGCGAGAATTCGTGCGGCAGATCGCCCGCCACATGGCCGCTGCCGCCGAAGAACAGATCCATCAGCTCCAGCACGAAACGTCCGTCGAGCACGCAAAGGGCGGCGCGGTCGTCCATGCCGAGCGGCAGCCAGGCGGTGAGCGTGTCGGGGCGCTCGGCGCGATAATCGGCGAAGCGCTGGACGATCAGCGGCTCCGCCCAGGTCCGCATCTCCTGCCGCAGCACCGGCTCGAACACGCCGCGCAGGCTCCGCGCGAGGCGCGCGGAGAGATGCTGCAACGTGTGCAGATCCCCGAACGGATTGAGCTTCGCCTGCCCGAGGCCGCCCGGCTGGACGGCCTCGGCACGGGCGCGCTCGCGACGTTCGGCGTCAGAAGGTGAAGCGTCGTTAACCATGCTCGTTCACTGAACAACGAAATTGGTAAAGTAGACGTTACCGACGCCGCCGAATCCTTCCTTTTCCTTAAGAACCTTGTTGATCGCCACCGTCAGCCGCTTCGCCAGCGCCTGCTTGCCGTCGGAGGTGAACACCTGATCCTCGCTGGTGTCCCCCAGGGTCATAAGGATGGCGGAGCGCACGGCGATATCGTTGGTCTTGATATTGCGGATGACGGTGTCGTCATAAGGCGTGGAGACGGCGATGCCGACCTGAAGGAAATGCACCGAATCCTGAAGGTTGGCGGTGAAATCCTTGTCCATCGCGTAATAATTGGAGGCATAGCGGTCCCCGCCCTCGCCCGGAGGCGTCGGCATGCCGTGATCCTCGGCCGGCTTGGCTTCTCCGCTTTCGCCGCCATGGCCCTCGCCACCGCCCTCCTTGCCGTCGCCGGGGCGCTTCTGCTCGCTTTTGGGGACCAGACGCGGGCCGGCCGCCTCCTTCTTCGCCCCCTTCCCACCGATCAGGCCGGAGCCGGCGGCATACAGGCCCGCGCCCACGCCGCCGCCGATCAGCACCAGCGCACCGACCACCAGCATGATGATCTTCGGCAGCTTGCTTTTCTTCTTCGCCGGTTCTTCGGGCTTGGTTTCGGTGTTGCTCATGTCGGTTTCCTTGGGTGTCAGGCGATGCGGTCATCGGCCGCGAAGGTTTCGTCTTCCTGCGCCGTGACGGGCGCGGGCGCGGCGGGAATCGGGGCTGCACGCTGCTGCTGTTGCTGCTGCGAGGGAAGATGTCCGGTCATGTCGCTCGCGCCGCCGGTGACGGCGGAGAGCTTCAGCCCCCGCGCTTCCGCCAGTTCCACAAGGCGCGGCTGGGCATCGGCGAGGATCTGCCGTGTCTCCGGCTGGTGCGCGTCGAGGCGAACGGAGACGCCCTCGCCCTCACGCTTGAGCGACACGTCGATCTTGCCGAGCGCATCGGGGATCAGGCGAATCGTCGCGTCATTGGCATTGGCGGCGTCGCGCAGCGCGTCGATCCGCTGGATCATCTGCTGCGGCCAGTCATCCCGCTTCATGTCGAGCGTCGACTGATGCGGGTCGGCCATGGCGGCAACAGCGTGGATCGTCGTATCGGTGCCGGCAGGCAGCATCGCCAGCACGGATTGAGGCGCCGCGGCAGAGGGTTGATCCTCACCCACGCTCGCGCGCTGGATCGCCGCGGCGAAGACCTGCGCAGCCGGCGCGATCCGTGCCACCTGCACCTCCTCCACCATGCGCGGCGCGGGCACGGCGGCGGGTGACGCAACCGGGGCAATCTCGACACCGCGCACGGGCTGGGGTTGCGGCGCGGTCATCGGCTGCTGCCTTGCGGACGCTGCCGCATCGGGCATCGCCGGGAGCGGCTGCTGCTCCATGGGGACTACGGCCTGAGGCGTTACGGCGACCGGCTGTGGCGCCGCGGCTTGGGAAACCGGAGCTTCCGGCAATGCCGGCTGCTGCTGCGTGGGCTGCTGAGCCGCCGGAGCTATCCACAGCGCCGCCGCGAGCCAAGCGAGCGCATCGGCCTGATCGCCACCCTCCGGCAAATCCTTGCCGGGCGCGGCATCCTCTTGCCGGGCGGGCGCGCCATCATCGGCCTCGCCTTTCACCGGAGCGAGCAGCGCCGGAAACAGCGCGGCCAATGGCGAAGCGCCTGGGGCCACCACGGGATTCGCGGCTTTCTGGATGGCTGGCGATAGGTTCGAAACGGCTGTCATCGGCCCCTGTGCGTCGGTTTCCTGTTCCCGACACAGCTATCAGCAAGGATCGTGCCGAATCTTCCTTGCAGGCGGCGCATCGCGCAGGGCGCGAATCTCACGCGCCGCCTTTTCCGTCAGCTCGCGCTGGATCAGCTTCTCCACCGCGCTCTGGTCGCGCCTTGCGGCGCGGGCGGCCTCGGCGGCGCGCGCGGCTTCCTCTCCGGCGGTGCGGACACGATCGGCGGCGGTTTCGGCGGAACGATGCAGCCGCTCGCGATAATGCGCCGCCGCCGCCAGCGAGAAGCCGCCCGCGCGGTCCTCCACCGGGGCCACGGCCGTCACTAGCTGCGCAATACGGGATGAAAGCGCGTTTTCCTGCTCATGCGTCGCACGCGCGCGCGCCTCCTCCGCCCGCGCCAGCCCAAGCTGGAGCGTGCGGACGCGCAAGATCCTCGCGAGCTTCCTGGGATCACCCATCGCCGAACACGCCGGTCAGCTCCGCCACGGCATCCTCCAGCGAAACGACCGCATCGGCATCCTGCCGCACATATTCCATCACCGCCGGGTGATAGGCGATCGCCGCGTCGATCTCCGGATCTGAACCGCTGCGATAGGCGCCCATCAGCACCAGATCGCGATTCTCCTCATAGGTGGCGAGATGGCGGCGCAGCACGCGCGCGGCGTGGAGATGCGGCGCGGCGGCGATATCGGTCATCACGCGGCTCACCGATTTGGACACGTCGATCGCGGGATAGACGGCCCGCTCGGCGAGCTGGCGGCTCAGCACGATATGCCCGTCGAGGATCGAGCGCGCCGAATCGACCACCGGATCGTTGCCGTCGTCGCCATCGGCCAGCACGGTGTAGATGGCCGTGATCGATCCGCCGGAGGTGACGTCCGTCCCCGCCCGCTCGATCAGATTGGGCAGCATCGCGATTGCGGAAGGGGGATAGCCGCGCGCGGAGGCGGGTTCGCCCAGCGCCAGCCCGATCTCGCGCCCGGCGTGCGCCACGCGGGTGAGCGAATCCATGATGAGCAACACGTCCTTGCCCTCCGCGCGGAAGGCTTCGGCGATGGCGGTGGCGCGCAGCGCGCCGCGGATGCGCAGCACCGGCGAATGGTTGGCGGGCACCGCGACGACCACGCTCTTCGCGCGCGCCGCGCCCGCCACCTTGGTCTCAAGGAAGTCCGCCACCTCGCGGCTGCGCTCGCCGATCAGGCCGATGACGATCACGTCCGCCTTGGCCGCGCGCACCATCATGCCGAGCAGCACCGACTTGCCGACGCCGGACCCCGCCATGATGCCGACGCGCTGGCCCTTGCCGATCGTGAGCAGCCCGTTGATCGCGCGCACGCCCACGTCGAGCGGCTGGAGCACGCGCCCGCGATCGAGCGGGGACTGGAGCTTGCCCGCAAGCGGCCACGAACCCGCTCCCCGGATCGCGCCCAGCCCGTCGATCGGCCGGCCCGCGCCGTCCACCACGCGACCGAGCAGCGCCGCCCCCACTTCCGCCTCGCCCGGCGGGCCGATCGGGCGGACCGGGGCATGCGGCAGCAGCGCCGCCGCGCCGCCGAGATTCATCAAGAGGGTGCGGCCGTTGCGGAAGCCGATCACCTCCGCCTCCACGCCCGCCGTTTTCTCCCCGACCTGGCAGACGGTGCCGACGGGCAGGTTCAACCCGATCGCTTCCATCAGCAGGCCGTCGAACGAGGCGAGGCGGCCGGAAACCTTCGGCGCGGGGCGAAAATCGTTGCCCAGCGCATCGAGATAATCGGCGGTGAAGCGGTTGAGCATCAGTGCCCGTCGCCGCCGGGCAGCGCCACCTTGTCCAGCGTCTGGGCAAGCTGCTCCAGCCACAGGCCCGGCCCGTCCTCCACGGAGGTGGAGGCGGCCTCCATGACGAAGCTGCCGCGCGCCACATTGGCGTCGCCGACCGGGAAGACGGTGGCGGGCAGATGCCCCTCGAGCAGCGGCACGTCGGCGGGATTGACGCGCAGGATCGCGCTTTCCGCGGCATCGGCCAGCAATTCGGTCGCAGCCTTCACCCGCGCGGAGAGCAAGGCGGCGGACACGCCCGCCTCGCCCACCAATTGCGTCACCAGGTGCATCACCGTCTGGCGCAGATGCTTCGCCAGCTTCTCGCGATCGATCCGTGCGTCGGCGCGCAGCGCCTCCACCAGCCGGGCGAGCATCGCGCGATCGCGCTCCGCCGCATCGGCCTGCTGCGCGCGGGCGGCGGCGAAGCCGGCGTCGTAGCCCGCCTGCCGCGCCTCCTCCACCGGATCGATGAACGGCGACGGCTCCGCATCGGCATCGAGCGGGTTCCAGCCTTCGACGGGATCGGCATCGCGATCGGCGGGGGTATAGCCGCGCGGCCGGGCGGAGCCTGGCTCGGCTGGCGGCTGGTCCCCGAACGCCTCCTTCAGCCGCGCGATCAGGTCGGCGGGCGCGAAACCGACAGGCTGCGCAGCCATCGCACGTTGCAGCCGCCCCACCGAATCGGTGTGCCGCGCGGAAAAGCCGGCGATGAATTCCGGCGAAGGGGCGGCCATGGCGGCGTCAGACATAATCATCCTCGCCCCCGCCCATCTGGATCGTGCCGTCCTTCGCCAGGTTGCGCGCGATCTGGATGATCGCCTTCTGCGCCTCCAGCACTTCCGAAAGCTTCATCGGGCCGCGCGCCTCCATCTCGTCGCGGATACCGTCCGCCGCGCGGGCGGACATGCAGCCGAGGAAGCGGTTGCGCGCCGCCTCGTCCACGCCCTTCAGCGCGCGGGTGAGGATATCGCCGTCGATGTTGCGGATCAAAGTACCGAGATTCTTGTCGTCCATGTCGAGCAGATTGTCGAAGACGAACATCGCCTCCTCGATCGCGCGGGCGGTTTCCTTGTCCAGCTTGAACAGGCGCGGCATCACGCGCTGCTCGGTCGCCTTGCGCGCGCTTTGCAGGATCTTCGCCGCCTCGCGCGTGCCGCCAAGCTGCATCTGCGCGGACTGTTTGCTCCCGCCCGTGCGGTTGGCGAGCATCGTGCGCAACGTCTCCACCGCCTCGGGCGTGATCGGTCCGAGGGTTGCGATACGGTGCAGCACGTCGGGCTGGACGGCGGCCGGCAGCAATTCGAGCACCTGGCTCCCCACCGCCGGATCGAGGTTGGCGATCAGCACGGCGGCGATCTGTGGATGCTCCTTCTCGATCATCGCCGCGATCTCGGTGGCGTCGAGCCAGTCGAGCAATTCGATGCCGCACACCGCCTCCGGCGGGGTGATGCGCGCGAGCACGCTGTCCGCCTTTTCCGGGCCGAGCGCGCGGTGCATCACCGCCTCGATCTTCGGGCGCGGGTCGAAGGAGATGCCGGTGCGCTCGCGGGCGCGGCCGATGAAGTCGTCCAGCACGCCCTCCACCTCCGCCTCGCTGACGTCGGCGACGCTGAACATCGCCTTGCCGAGCTGGCGCACCTCGTCCGGATCGAGCTTCTGGAGGATGGCGGCCGCCTCCTCCTCGCCGACCAGCATCATCAGCACCGCCGCGCGCTCCACGCCGGAGAAGCTGCGGGCGAGGCCCGTGGCGGGCACGTTCATCGGGCTTCCGCCTTGATCATGTCGCGCACCGCCAGCGCCGCGCGGGCCGGATTGTCGCGGGTGAAGCCGCGCACCGCACCGACGCGCTCCTCATAATCGCGCGCGCTTTCGAGATCGTCGATGCTCACCGGCGCGGGGACATGGATGCCCTCGGCCCCCTCCTCCCCATCGGCGGCGGCGCTCATCGGCCGGCCGGCCGGCCCTTCGAGCGCGGGCGTGCCGGAGGCTTCCTCGCGCTTCTTCATCAGCGCCTTCGCCAGCGGGCGCACGCCGAGCAGCAGCACCAGCAGCGCGATGACGATCGCGGTAAGGTTGCGCGCCAGCATCGGCAGCCAGCTATTGTCATACCATTTCGGCCCGCTGGCGGCGGTGGCGGCATCGGCGAACTTCTTGCTGATGACCGTCACATTGTCCTGCCGGCCGGCGTCATAGCCGACCGCCGACTTCACCAGATCGGTGATCTGGCCGATCTCCATCGCGGTGCGGCGGCCCTTGTCCGGCTCGCGCAGCAGCACGGCGACCGAGAGGCGCTTGATCCCGCCCGGCGCGGCGCGCGTCACCGACACTTCCTTGCCGAGGTCATAGGCGCGCTGGAACTGGTCCGACTGCTTGTTCGGATCGGGCGCGGGGCCGCCGGCGACCGGCGAAGGCGCGGGCGTCGGCTGGCCGCTGTCGCCGGTCGCCGGCTGCGGCTTCTGCAGCGTCGAGGCGGGCGGCGGCGTGTTGCTGAGCGCGCCGGGGATGCCGCCGGGCGTCTGCGCGTTCGGGGCCTGATTGCCCGTCCAGTTGCCGGCCTCCGCCCTGAGCGCGCCCTGCTTGTCATAGCTTTCGCGCGTCGCCTGCGTCTCGTCGAGATTGATATCGGCCTGCACCTCTGCGGTGAAATTGCCCGCGCCGACCAAGGGCGTCAGGAGCTGGATGAGCTGCTGGCGATATTTGTCCTCGATCTGGCGCTGGACGCGGATGCGCTGCTCGCTGCCATTGTCCGGCTCCCCGCCGGATTTGGAAAGCAGGGCGCCCATCTGGTCCACCACCGTCACATTGTCGGGCTTCATCCCCGGCACCGAGGAGGCGACGAGGTTGATGATCGAGGCGACCTGCGCGTCCGAAAGCGCACGGCCGGGCTGGAGCTTCAGCACCACGGACGCCGACGGCGCGGCATTGTCGCGCACGAACACGCTGGTTTCCGGCATGGCGAGATGGACGCGTGCCTCCGCCACGGCGTCGATCTCCTGGATCGAGCGCGCGATCTCCGTCTCGCGCGCCTGCCGCAGGCGTTCGCCCTCCACCGCGCGGGACACGCCCATCGGAAGCTGATCGAGGATCGCATAGCCGGCGGGCGCCGACTTGGGCAGGCCCTGCGCGGCCAGCAGCATCCGGGCGCGGGCATAATCCTCGTCCGCGACCGTGATCGAATCCGTTCCGGTATCGACGCGGCTCTTGATGTTCGCCGCCGTGAGCGCGGTGGTGACGGCCGCCTTGTCGCTGTCCGCCAGCCCCGCATAGAGCGTCTTCTGCGGCGGGGAGGACAGCATCGACCAGGCGAGCGCCGCCATGCCGATCAGCGCGACGATCAGCGCCATCGGCCCGGCCCGGCGCACGGCCGGCTGCGCGAGCACGCCTTGTATCTGGCGAAGCGGATTGGCGAACCTCTCGGGGATCACCGTGTCGGCGGGGGCGAGTGCGTTTGCCATGTCTTACACCGGCATGCTCATGATGTCCTTGTAGGCGGACAGGATCTTGTTGCGGACCTGGAGCGTCGCCTCGAAGCCGACCGAGGCTTCCTGACGCGCCAGCATCACCTTCGCGATATCCACCGTCTCGCCGCGCTCATAGGCTTCGGAGAGGGCGGAGGCCTTCGCTTGCGTGTCGTTCACTTTCGACAGCGCGTTTTCCATCGACTGGGCGAAACTGGGCGCTGGCGCCTGAGTCGCGGTCTGCGGAGCGCCGACCGACTGGCTGGCGCGCGACAATGCCTGATTGCGTTCGAGGATCTGGGCGCGCAGCGCCATCACCCGGTCTATGCCGCCAAGGCCGTCGATACCGCTCATGCCGAAGCCACCTTGCCGTGCGGAGCGGCGATATCCTCACCCTGCTCGCGCGCCCTGGCGAGGCGATAGCGAAGCGTCCGCTCCGAAATGCCCAGCCGCCGCGCCGTTTCGATCCGGCTGCCGTTGCACGCCTTCAGCGTCTCCCGGATCGCGGCGAATTCCGAAAGCTGCACCACCTTGCCCAGCGTCGCCGCGCCGGAAACCGGCATGGGCGAGGCGGCGGCGGGGCGGTCGAACACGATATGGCCCGCCTCGATCATGTCGCCGGCGGCGAACAGCAAGGCGCGCTGGATCACATTCTCCAGCTCGCGGACATTGCCCGGCCAGTCGTGCGCGGCGAGCGCCTCGATCGCGCCGGCGGACGGCCACGGCACCACGGCCCGGCCGCGCGCGTGGCGCAGGATCATCGTCGCGGCGAGCGCCGGGATGTCCTGCGGCCGCTCCGCCAGCGCCTTGGTGGCGAGCGGAAAGACCGACAGGCGGTAATAAAGGTCGGCGCGGAAGCGGCCTTCCGCCACCTCGCTCTGAAGATCGCGGTTGGCGCAAGCGATGACGCGCACGTCGACCGGCACCGGCTGGGTCGCGCCGATCGGCACCACCTCGCGCTCCTGCAGCACGCGCAGCAATTTCGACTGGAGCGCCAGCGGCATCTCCGCGATCTCGTCGAGCAGGATCGTGCCGCCATGCGCGGCGCGGAAGAAGCCTTCCCCGCCGGAGGAGGCGCCGGTGAACGCGCCCTTCTGGTGGCCGAACAGCATCGCCTCCAGCATCGTTTCGGGCAGCGCGGCGCAGTTGATCGCGATGAACGGACCCTCGGCCCGCTTAGAATTGAGGTGGATCGTCCGCGCCAGCACTTCCTTGCCGGTGCCGGTGGGGCCGTTGATGAGCACGGTGATATCCGCCTCCGCCACGCGCTCCGCGAGCGCGAACAGGGCGAGGCTCTCGGGATCGGCCGCCGTGGGCGCATCCGCGCCTGCGATCAGCGCGCGGGCGAAGGCGTTGCCCACCTCCGCATCCTCGCGCCCGAAGGCGATGCGGGCCGGCGCGCCGTCATGCGCGGGCGCGACC
>JASGGR010000008.1:0-38679 GCA_047602705.1 Sphingomonas bacterium
GCCAGGGTTCCGCCCTTGCCGATCCGGGTCTCCTCTTCGAGGCGTGTCACCAGTCTTCGAAAGCGTCACCCATGGATCATCCCCTCGACCTCAATGACGAGGCTTCGGCCGCGCTCGACGCGCCCGATACCTTGAACACCATACGCGCCATCACCGCACGCTTGCGAGACCGTGAGGAAACCGTCGGCAGGGCGACCCACGATGGTGGCCCGGATGATTTCCATTCGCCCGCTCCAGATTTTCACTTAAAATCAAGATTCTGGTGCCGTAACGGGTGAAGCGATCCACGCAGCGCAAATGTCCGGCTACTACCATTAGGCGAAACGTGAAAAGTATCCCTGTGAATACGTTGGCTTTCAAGGGCGTCTGAGACGCCGCCGAATTTGTGTTCAAGCTAGGGTATAAAAGCACCTTAACATGCACGTTCAAGCGATCGCATGCCTTGCAGACGGTAGCTTCCCAGAGTTCATCTGGTCTCGATGGTTGCGGACTTCAATGTGGTATATACGGCGTCCGGCGGTGGGGCGAGTTCGCCGACAAGGCGGCAAAACCGGAGATTGTTCCCTTGGTCGCTTTGATGTTGATCTGGCAATTACGGTCGGTGACGATGCAGCCATAGGTGTGGGATGTTCGGGCGGGACGGCGCACTTTGCCGACACGGGCGCGAAGTTGGACAGATCGGTGCACGGATTGGCTCATTCGGTAGGGTGCGTGTCGGTCATGCCACGGCAGTTCTTGGGGTATCTCCCCTCCTGTGCCCGCGGGCGCCGGCGAGCCTGGCGTGAATATGGCCCGTCGATGATCGGGTTGGTGCGGATAAGCAACTCGTCATAAGGTGTGGCGTATTCGATCATTGGCGGCAGCGTTGGATCCGGTCGATGATGTCATCGTGCGCGTCGGAACGAGCGAGAGATTTTCGGACAGTTCGGCGCTTTTCGTCCCTTCCGCGAGCGGATGGCTGGCATCGGCGGCGAACATTGGATCGGCGCAAGTACCAACGCGGCGGTGGCTTTGCCGGCACCGTCCTTGGGGCGGGCGGAGGCAATCATATTATGCGTTTCTCCAAGATTTGGGTAGCTATCAGCTAATGTTGCGTGACTGTTGAATGAGATACCAATTGGATATCTATATGGTACCTTCTCTATCGCATTGGCTCTGTGGCCTGCCGGAAGATTCCGCTTTATGAGGCCAGTGCAGCGATGACGCTTGAGCAAACTTTCTCCGATCCGCCGACCGGCGCTTCTCTTGCCAGCGTCTCTTCCGCCTCTCGTTGCGATCGCCCGCGTGGACCGCTCGGGCTGAGGCTCGCGGTCCAGCTTCAGGCTTTCACGGCGGCTCCGGCGAAATGGCTGGAGGCGGCATGGTGGCGACTTGTCGGCAAACGGCTGCGGTCGCGTTGGCTGTTTTCTCCGCTGCTCGGCAGTGCGCCGGTTGCCTACCGGCTTTGGTTATCGCGCAACGAAACCGAAGGGTCGTGCTCGCCCGTCGCATCGCCGCCGATTGTGGCGCTGGTTGATGATTCGGCCGAGGCAGGGGAGGAGGCCTTGGCGGCAACCCTGCATAGCCTTGCCCTCGAAAACCTCCCGGCGCTGGTCGGCACGCCCGCTGAGGCTGCCGCCCGCATTGACTGGGCGGCATCCCCGTGGTTGCTTCCACTCGCTGCCGGCGACACGCTTGCACCCGGAGCGGCGAGGGCCTATCGTATGGCGATCGCCAAGCGCGCGACCCGCATCGCCTACGCCGATGATGACCGGATCGATGCCGCCAACCGCCGTAGTGCGCCCCATTTCAAGCCGGATTGGAACGTTGAATTGCAGGGTCATTGCGACATGCTGTCCGGCGCGTCGATCCTTCAGCCGACGCGCGCGGAACTGGAGCGGGTAGGAGCGGTGCGCGAGTGGCCCCGCCGGCTTGCTGAACTGCTTGCCGCCGAAGCGCCGCCGATCCACGTCCGCAAGGTGCTGCATCATCGCCGGACCCGGCCGTTGCCGCAGTTTCCCGCCGCGCTTGTGCCGGGCATCCTGCCGCCGATCTCGATCATTATCCCCACGCGCAACCGCGCTGATCTACTGCGCACCTGCTTCGCGGGGCTTGCCGCCACGACCTATCCCGACCGCGAAATCCTTGTCGTCGACAATGACAGCGACGATCCCGAAACGCTTGCCTTGCTGGGGAGTCTTGATCCGAAGATTGCTCGCGTGCTGCGCCATCCCGGCGGATTCAACTTCTCCGCGATCAACAACCGCGCGGCTGCCGAGGCGAAGGGACGATTGTTGTGCCTGCTTAACAACGATGTCGAGATGATCGAATCAACTTGGCTCAACACGCTGGTGACGCAGGCATTGCGCCCGGAAGTCGGCGCGGTGGGCGCGCGGCTCCTCTACCCCGATGGGCGCATCCAGCATGCCGGCGTGTTGCTCGGCCTTGGCGGCGGAACCGGCCACGCGCACCGGCTGTTGCGACCGGATGACGAGGGCTATTTTCGTCGCCATGCGCTGCCGCAATATGTCTCCGCCGTAACCGCCGCCTGTCTTGTCGTGTCGCGGGAGAAATATCTGGCGGTCGGAGGACTTGACGAGCGCGAATTTCCGGTGGCTTTCAACGACGTGGACTTATGCATGAAGCTCAACACCCGAGGTTGGCAGACACTCTACGAGCCGCGCGCGACGTTGGTGCATCATGAGTCCATTTCGCGCGGACTGGACCGGGACGCGGCCGGAGCCCGGCGGCTTGCCGGCGAACTGGCGGCGCTGAAGCGTAAGTGGGTGCCCGAGGGAATGGTCGATCCGTTCCATCATCCCGCGCTCAGCCGGTTCAGCGAAACGTTCGTGGTGGATCTATGAAATCCGCTGCGCCGGGGCTCGCGTTGCCCGATGTGACGCTCTGCGCGGTCACTTCGGTGAACGTTGCGGCAACCGTGCGCGCGTTGGAAGCCAGCATGGCGCAAGTACACTTCGGCACTTGTAAGCTGCTGACGGATGTCCCGGTGCGCCATCCGGCCATTGAGGTGGTGCCGATCGCCCGGCTGACTTCGGCGGCGGCCTATTCGCGTTTCATGCTCGGTGCGCTGACCGACCATGTGGAAACCCCGTATTGCCTCGTCGTCCAGTGGGACGGCCATGTACTGAGCAGCGCGCGCTGGCGTTCCGAATTCCTCGAATACGACTATATCGGCGCGCGCTGGCCGCAGTTTTCCGATGGTCGCGATGTCGGCAACGGTGGCTTCTCCCTGCGCAGCCGGCGCTTGCTGGAGGCCTGCGGCGCCCAGAATTTTCGCGCCGACCATCCCGAGGATATTGCTATCTGTCGCACCAACCGTGCCATGCTCGAGGCGCGCGGCTTGCGTTTCGCTCCGGCTGCGCTCGCCGATCTGTTCGCGGCAGAGCGCGCCGGCGACCCGTCGGAAAGCTTCGGTTATCATGGCGTATTCAACATGCCGCGCGCGATCGGCGTCGAGTCGTTCTGGCAGGTCTATCGCCAGCTTGATGAGCGCTCGAGCGTCCATCACGATTTCCGCCACCTGCTGCGCGAAGTGGGGCGCGGCAGGGAGCGCACGAGCCGCGCGGCGCGCATGATCGCCGACCGGATCGGGGCTATATTGCGCGACTGACCGGGTCGATTTAACACCGCCAATGTGACGATAAACCTGCTTCCCGCTCTTCCGCTGATCGAATCGTCGCTGTTTCCGGCATTGAAGGCTGAAATGGGTCTGACCGAAAAAGAAGGGCCGATCGGCGCCGACCCGTTCGCGCGCCATTGCCGCCACACGACGTTCGAGATGGCAGTGACGGGTGCTTGATGGCATTGAATAAATGGACTTTCTTGCGATTTGTCATCGGCCGTAAGCGTACCCGGCGCTGGGAATGGCGAGAGCGTCGCGCGCTTATCTGCACCGCGCGGAACAAGGCCGAGGGTATATTCGATGCGGATTGGTATCTGGCCGTCTATCCTGACGTGCGCGATCAGCGGGCCGATCCGGCGCATCATTTCGTCCACCACGGGGCCGCCGAAAATCGCAGGCCCGGCCCTTCCTTCGACCCCCAGTTCTACACCGAGGTATATCCTGACGTCCTTGCCTCCGGCGAAAACCCGCTGTTGCATTACATCCGCAAAGGCCGCGCCGAAGGCAGGGCGCCCAATTCGGCCGCCCCCGGAGCACCGCGGCAGTTCTCTCTTCGCCATGAGATCGTCAAGGATTTCGCACCGGACTTTCCGGTAGAAGAAACGGCGGTGCTTTTCGTTCATGCTCCGGACGGACGGCTTGGCAGCGGGGTTCTGCCGTGGATCAAACTGCTCCGCGCCAGCAGCATTCCGGTGGTGTTGGTGGTCGCCGCCGGCATTCCGGTCGATTTCGGCGATATCGAATGTGAGGCCGCCGCCGCGATCGTCGTATGCGACGTTCCAGCCAGCAACTTCGTCGCCTGGTCGCAGGCGATCGCCCTGTTTCCCGAGCTATGGCGATCGCGCATCCTCTATCTTGTCGACGACAGTCTTGTTCCGGTGGCCAATGGCACGCGCTTCGCGGCGTTGATCGCGCGGGTGCGAGGCAGCGCCGCCGATATCGTCGGGCTGACCGCGCGCCAGGCGCGAGGCCGTCAGCTCGACGGGCATTTCCTCGCGCTGCGGCAGGCAGCGTTGGCTTCCTGGCCATTCCAATTGCTGGTGCGCGACAGCGTATCTGGCGTGAAGGGAGAGATCGACAACAGGCTCTGGAAATCTTCTTTCACCGCACGGATGCAGGGCGCGGGTCTGTCCATCGAGACGCTTTATGCCGAGCTTGACGCGAAAGGCCCGCTTGCTGCTGCGTGGAGCGAACTTACCGCACAGGGATGCCCGCTCGCGTTCCTTCCGCCTCCTGGGGGGGAAGGGGGCCGGTCGCATCGTCCTGCCGCCTTATTGGCTCACCCCGCCTTGCCTGTCGGGCGCACGGCCCATCGGCCTCCCCGAATCGCTTATTTTGGCCCGTGGAATTATGAAAGCGGATTGGGTGAGGCCAGTCGCGAGATGTTTTGTGCGTTGCGCCAAACCGGCTACCCGCTCAACGCTTATCCGATTGCCCGACCATTTCACGTTCATGCCCTTGTCGGTCCGGCACTGGCGGTCACCGATTTCGTCGGCGAGGCCGATATCGCGATCGTGCATCTCAACCCCGACAACTGGCACATGCTGACTCCGGTGCAGCGCGAGGTGATTCGTACCGCGCGCCGTCGCATCGGCTATTGGGTGTGGGAGACCGATCGCGTTCCTCCAGGCTGGCAGGCCGAATTGGGTTCGGTTGACCGCGTGTGGGCGCCATCGTCTTATTGCGCCGAGGTTTTCGCACGGGATATCGGCGTGCCGGTCGATGTGGTGCCGCACCCGGTACCGCTGCCGGCGCTGACGGATATACCGCGGTTGCGGGACCGAGAGAACGTCTCCGGGAGGTTCGGCATCGCTCCGGGCCGGCGTGTGATCCTGTTCGTATTCGACGGGGCGAGCTATCTCGTGCGCAAGAACCCGTTGGCGTTGATCCGGGCTTTTGCCGCTTCGGGGTTAGGGGCGCGGGGCTGGACGCTGCTGCTCAAGACCAAGAACCTCAATGACCGGCCCGAAGCTGCCGCTGCGTTGGAAAGCCTGGTGCGCGCGACGCCGGAGGTGCAATTGCTCGTTGTCAGTCTCGATGCCGACGATCTTGCTCTCTTGCTCGAGGCGGCCGACATCTACGCCTCGCCACATTGTTCCGAAGGGTTCGGGCTAACGGTCGCCGAAGCGATGGCGCGTGGCAAGCCGGTGGTCGCGACCGATTTTGGCGGCACCCGTGATTTCCTCGATGCCACATGCGGTTATCCGGTGAAGGCTGATCCCTGGACACTGGAGGAAGACCATGGCCATTACCTTGCCGGCCACGGCTGGGCACGGATCGATGAGACGGCGCTGACCGTTGCGCTGATCCGTGCGGCTGATGCGGTCGAGGCGGGTGAATGGGTTCCCGGCTCGATACTGGCCACGGCGGCGCGTGCGCGGATTGTCGAACGGCTATCACATGATGCCGTCGCCGAAGCGGTCCGTCAGGGCATTGCGGCCGCGCTGGCTGCGCCGGGCGGGGATGAGGTCGCACCTCCATCGTCGCCTCGATCGCAGCCGCCGCCGCTGCTGCCTCGGATCGACGTGTCACGCGCGAGTTCTTTCGCTTCGGCGCGGCCTGCCAGAACCATCATCCCGGTCTGCCTCGGCCCCGACATGCGCCCGTTGGGGCCGCTGCCCGAAGCGGACGAGCGCGCGTGGTATTTCATCGCCCCAGCCGACGCGAAACTTGCCCCGCGGGCGTTAGCCATCGCACGGGCGGCGATCGCAGCGCGCCCCGATGTCTCGCTATTCTATGCCGACGATGTCGCGCCGAACGCAGAGCCGCTCGACCGGGTAAGGCTGAAGCCCGATTTCGACCCGACGCTGCTGGCGGTACAGGATTATATCGGCGCGCCAGTCATTGTCCGGGCGTCCCTGGCAAGGGCGGTGGGCGGGCTTGATCCGGAACGGGGGAGCGCGGCACTCTACGATTTCGTCTGGCGCATGGCTGGCAAGGGCGGTGTCACGCGCATTCCCGAGGTGCTCATCGCACATGACGGTGCGCGCCGCGCAGTGAGCACGGAACAGCGGCAGGAAGTAGTCGGCGCGCTCAGCCGGTATTTTGACCACGCCTTCGACGATGCGGGCCAGTTGGTCCGGCGCCTCGATCCGGACACGATGCCGTCGGTGACGCTTGTCATCCCCACCCGTCGCGCACCGTTACCGAGGTCGGGCATCGGTACTCATATCGAGCGTTTGTTGGAGGCGATCGCGCGGACCGACTGGCCAATGGACCGGCTGACAGTGTTGGTCGGAGACGATATCGAGGATATTCCTGCCTGGGCCACGCGCTTGTGGCCCTTCGCTCTGCATCGCATCGTTACTCCGCGGGCATCGGGCGAACCGTTCAACTACGCCGCGAAGATGAATCACCTGTGGCGCGCGACTGATAGCGAGCAGATCGTGCTGCTGAACGATGACGTGCTGCCGCACGAACCGGGCTGGCTCAAGGCATTGCAGACATTCGCGCTTGACCGGAATGTCGGTGCGGTGGGCGCGCTGCTGCTCTATGAAGGCGGCGCGATCCAGCATGCCGGCATCTTCCCGAGCCTGCGCATCGCGGTCCACGCCTGGCTCGGGATGCCGGCCGACGCGCCAACCTATCAGGGTTGGGCGATGTGCCAGCGGCGCTGGTCGATGGTGACAGGCGCGGTGTTCGCTACCCGCCGCTCACTGCTCGAGCGGCTCGGCGGGTTCGACGAGCGACTGACGCTGGAGTTCAACGACATCGACCTGTGCCTGCGGATGCGTTCGCTCGGTCATGCTGTGGTCTACAATCCCGCCGCACGCTTCACCCACACCGAAAAGGCCTCGCGCGGGTCGTCGCCGCCGCCGGCTGCCGAAGCTGCGCTGTTCCTCTCGCGCTGGTCCGACTGGTTGGCGCGCGACCCAGCGAGCCACCCCGGCTATGCCACGAACCGGATAGAGGTGGTGCCGGCGATCGACCCGAAAGTGTGGTACGCGGGCTGAACAGGCCACGCGTCCTGCACCTTCCGTACGGCCTACCCGCCCTTGCGTGGTGCAGTATGATGCGCTAGCGCCACGAGACAGCCGCGTACTGGCTTGGCAGCATACGAGTGCCGCAAACACGTTATGAATGCTGAACAATCGTTTCCGATCGAAAGCATCCGAATGGAGGCGAGCCGAATGGAGGCGGAAGCGCCATCACGCGAGCATGCATTTCTCCTGTGGCTGAAGAAGCGCCGCTGGTTTGCGCTATTCGTCATCCTGCCGACTCTGCTGGCGGCAATCTATTACGGTTTCATCGCCTCGGATATCTACGTTTCGGAATCGCGGTTCGTCATCAAGAGCCCAGACCAGAAGCGCACCCAAATGACTTCGCTGGCGAACTTGATCCAGACCACCGGCCTTTCCGGGGGGCAGGAACAGGCCAATGAGGTGCTCGAATTCGTCCGTTCGCGCGATGCTTTGCGCGAACTCGAAAAGACGCCGGGCATCCGCATGGCTTTCGCCGCGCCACAGGCCGATTTCATCTCGCGCTTTCCGCGAATCTTCGCGGACGCCAGTTTCGAAAGCCTGTACAAATATTATGGCCGAATGGTCGACGCCCGGCTCGACAGTGAGACCAACACCGCGATCATCACCGCCAAGGCCTTCACATCGCACGATGCCGCCGCGATTAACGAAGAACTGCTGAAACTCAGCGAGGCGATGGTCAACCGGCTGAACACCCGCGCCCAGACCCAAGGCATCGCCGAGGCCCGGAAGCAAGTCGATCTCGCTACCGAGCGTGCGCGGACTGCGCGTATCGCGCTCGCGCAATATCGCAACGCGAAGGAGATAATCGACCCGGCCAAGCAGGCGGTGGGCGTGCTGGAAATCGCCAACACCATGATTGCCCAGCGTGCTGCGCTGCAGGCCCAGCTCGACGAGATGCAGCGGGTTGCGCCGAACAATCCCTCGATTCCGGCCCTGCGCCAGCGGATCGCCGCGATCGCGACGCAGATTGCCTCGCAAGACAATCGCGTGGTGGGTTCGGACAATGGTATCGCCTCGAAGATGGGTGGCTACGAAAATCTTCTCGTCGAACAGGAATTCGCCACGAAGAATCTCAATGTCGCCAACGCGGCGTTGGTCCAAGCTCGCGCAGAGGCAGTGCGGCAGCAATTCTATCTCGAACGTGTGGTCGACCCCAATACGCCGGATGACGCGCTGTTACCGCGCCGGTTCCTCAGTATTCTGGTCGTCGCCGCGACGATGACATGCCTTTACTTCGTGGGCTGGATGCTGATCGTCGGCATTCTCGAGCACGCGCCCGAGGATTGATGATGACTCCAGCCGTAACCCAATTCCGCAAGGGCTGGCGTATCCAGTTGCGCGTGCTCCATGCGTTGATGATTCGCGAGTTGCATACGCGGTTCGGGCGGGAGAACATCGGCTTCCTGTGGATCATGGTCGAGCCGTTGCTGTTCGCCGGGCTGGTAGCAATTATCTGGCGGTTCATGAAGGGGCCGGAGGAGCACGGCGTCAGTGTCGTCGCTTTTACGGTGAGCGGTTATATCCCTCTCATGCTGTTCCGGCATGCCGTTACGCGTTGCGTTGCCCTGTTCATCGCCAATGGCAGCCTGCTTTATCACCGACAGGTTCATATCCTTGATTTCATCTTGGTGCGTTTCCTGATCGAGATGGTCGGCTCGATGATGGCATTCGTGTTCATTGGATCGATCCTGATCCTGTTTGATCTGTTTCCGGTTCCGGCCGATGTTGGCATGCTGGTGGGCGGGTGGCTGCTCTATTCGCTGTTCACCCTCTCTCTGTGTTTCATCATCGCGCCATTATCTGAAATGTCGGAAGTTCTGGAAAAGTTCATTCCGGTAACCACCTATGTGATGATTCCTTTCTCAGGCGCATTCACCATGGTTTCTTGGTTGATGCCTAAAATGCGAACTTACATTTTGTGGTCGCCGTTCGTGAATGCGATGGAACTCATTCGTGGAGGATTGTGGGGCAACAAGGTGACGATCTATTATAACGTCTGGAATCCTATCGGTTGTTCGATGATCTGTATGCTCGTCGGGCTGGCGCTGTGCCGACGGGTCCGCAGGACCTTGGCGGTTCTATGATAGTCTGCAAGGATGTGTGCAAATCCTACCCGCAAGGAGCGGGTGTTCGGAAAATCCTGAAAAACGTAAACTTAAGTATTGGAGCAGGAGAGCGCCTGGCATTGCTGGGGCGCAATGGCGCCGGTAAGACGACGCTGATCAAGCTGCTCGGCGGCGTGGAGTATCCAACGTCGGGCAAGATCTCACGCTTGATGTCGGTTTCGTGGCCACTGGGTTTTGCCGGCGGCTTTCAGGGCAGCCTTACCGGCTATGACAACGCTCGCTTTATCGCCCGTATCTACGATCGCGATTATGGAGAGATGAAGGCCTTCGTCGAGGAATTTACCGAGCTTGGTTCACAGCTCAAAATGCAGGTCAAGACCTATTCCTCGGGCCAGCGGGCGCGGCTTGCCTTCGCGCTGTCGCTGGCGATCGAGTTTGATTGCTACCTGATCGACGAGATCATCCTGGTGGGAGACCAGAACTTCCACCGCAAGTGTCACTATGAACTGTTCGAGAAGCGGGGCGACCGGGCCATGGTACTCGCCTCGCACAGTTCGGATGCGGTGCGAGAGTTCTGCAATCGCGCGCTCATCATCCACGGCGGGATCGCCACGCCTTACGATGATGTCAACGCCGCTTTGGACATCTATAGCGGCCTATAGTTGTCGCGAGAGGAAGCTGGCCATCGGCGACCTGTGCTTTCAGGGAATTGTCTTTGTCCGGAGCGGGAAAGCCAATAAGGATCGAAACAGAGGCCGCGAGGCAGATATGCATGGGAATCTCTGGACAGTATGACCGATTTGAAGTCGATTGAGGCGTGTGCGGCGCAAAAAACGGTCATTGTCGTGCTCGGTGATGGTGGCCCGGCCGGGCCGGCCATGGTGCGGCTTCTTGCGTTTCTGGGTTGCGACGTCCCGGCATCAAGCGATGCTATCTCCCGGTTCAATGATGCTGTGCTCCAGTCGGTGGGAACGATTGCCGATCAATGGACCGGATTCAACCGACAATGGCTTGCGTCGCCCAAGGCGTCGGAATTTCTCGACCGAGCGCTCGAGGTGCTGCGTTCGGAATTCGGCGGATCGTATCTCGCGGTGATCGAGGACGCGCGCATGGCGACGCTGTTGCCGTTCTGGAACGTCGTCTTCGAGCGTGCCGGCCTATTGCCGCGATACCTTTTCGCGATGGACGATCCGGCCGATCTTGCGGAAACGCTCGGAACGGACCGCGGCATCGAGCCGCGCGGCGTGCACTTGGCCTGGCTGCACACCGCGATCGAGGCGGAATACGGCACACGCGGGAAGCTGCGGTCATTTGTCAATTCGCGAGCGGTGCGATCCGATCCGGTCGGGACCATGGACGATCTGGCCAGCAGGCTGCAGTTGGTTCTGCCTCGAAACGTCGAGGTCGCGCTGATAGCGCGACAGGACGAACTCGACGAAATCGGCCAATCGCTGCGATCGCCCGTTGCCGATGGCCGGCTCCCGGCGCCCATGGCCGACTGGGTCAGGGCGACCTGGATAATTTTCGAGGAATGGGCCGCAAAAGGGGAATCCGCCGAGGCGCATTATGTGCTCGATGCGATGCGCGAAGCCTTGGATGATGCCGCGCCGGTATTCGTTGGCGTGGGCGAAGGGCTCTCCGCGCGGGTCCGGACACTCGAGCAGGAGCTCGCCGCGGCCAATGCCGAAGTCCGGCGGAGCGAAGCGGCGGCGTTGCTGGCGGAACAGGCCGGAGAGCGGGAACGTTCCGATTTACGGGGCCGGATATCCCACCTGGAAAGTGCCTTGGCGCAGCGCATGGCGCAGGTCGATGAGAGCGACCGGATGCTTAACATCGCGCAAAGGCAGGCAGACGATCAGCGCCGCACGATCGAGGAAAGCATGCGTTCGCTCAAGGATGTGCAGGAGCAGTTGCGCGGGCGCTATGCGGAAATCGTCACGCTCACCCGAATGCTGGCGAGCGAGGATGCCGCGGCCCGGAAAGCCGAGCGGAACGCGGAACGGGCGGCGGCGATCGCGCGAGTCTTCGAAACCGGCGGTGGCGGCAAAGGCGTGTTCCTGCGCAGATTTGGCGGCTTCCTGCCCTGGCGCTGGCATTTGCGCCGGATCAAGCGGCGGCTGGAGCGCGAGGGGCTGTTCGATGCAGCAGCTTATCTCGCCGTCAATGTCGATGTCGCGCAAGCCGGCATTGACCCGCTTGAACATTATCTCCGGCACGGCATGAACGAAGGCCGGCCGTTGGGGATCGCGTAAAGGTCCGAAGGTCTGGAATGAAGCGATGGAATTGTGGAGGCCGGCCGATCCGGCTCGATGAAACCGCCGATGCAACGAAGCGAACACGGATGGAGGGCTGTCATATGCAAAAGAAGAAAATTGTCGTTATCGGCAATTGCCTTTCCATGGCGATTTCGACGGTGTGCCGATCTTATTTTCCAGAAGCGGACGTGATTAACCTTCACTTCGAACGTAAGGATATCGTTGAGCAATTCCAGCTTCATGCACCCGACAGCGACCTGATCCTAGCGCAGATTGGTCTTGATGAGAATATCTATCCCGAGCAGTTTAACGCGCTCGTCACCGATTTTATACGGACCAATGCACAGCGCTGCCTACGCTATCCACGGATTGTCTTTGCCGGTTTCCAGCCCGATTGCACTTATGCTTGGAGCCGCGATGGTGGAGGAGGAATCGACAGCCCCTTCGGCTATCACTCAGCAATTGCGGTCGAGGCGTTCCGGCGCGGATATTCGGTCAATGAAACGATGGCACTCTACAATGCCGATGTTTTCGAGGCCTTGGGTTATTTCGACTATTATGAGCCTTCGATCCGCGCGTTGGAGGAAGAGTGCCAGTATGCGGGGCTACCGCAGGACGTATTCCCGCGCAAGTGGTTCGGATTGCCATTCATGCTCACGATCAATCACCCGCGTATGTATGTTGCATGGGATCTGACAGAGCATCTCCTTCGTCGCGCAGGTTTTGAGCTGCCGTTGATCGATCGGGAACGCAATCAGATGGACAGCTTCTTCCTCGGACCAATCTGGCCGGTCTATCCAGAGATCGCCCGCAGGCTGGGTGTTCCGGGAAGCTATGACTTCATGCCGACGACCGATTTCAGCCCGAACGCACAGCACGAGATACATGATCTTCGCGGGTTTATCGAAAAGAGCTTCCAGCACTACCGCACGCTTGATTTCTCCCTCGTCGCCTTGTCGCAACCGACCACGACGCATTTCAACCAGATCGATAGTGCGCTGTTCGATAATGCTTTCGTCGCGCGGCGCGAGACCTTCGTGCCGCCTCCCAAACTGCACCCTTACTCGATCGTCACCGATTCCCAGATGTGGCGTCGTGCCGTGTCGGACGTTGCCTGTGGCGATATTGATCCGGTCGTCGATGTTCCCTTCGGCATCGTTCCCGATACACGGATTGCGACGGCCGGGAGCTGTTTCGCTCAACATATCGCCAAAGCGCTGGAACGCAGCGGTTACAGCTATTTCGTCACAGAGCAGCCGGCTGCGGGCGTGTCCGAGGAAATGGCGCAATCGCGCAATTACGGCGTGTTTTCGGCCCGCTACGGCAACCTCTATACGGCGCGACAGCTTCTGCAACTCGTCCGGCGCGCCTACGGTGAGTTCGAGCCGGAGGATCGTGCTTGGCTGCGCGATGACGGGCGCTACGTCGATCCGTTCCGACCGCAGATCGAACCTGAAGGATTTGCCTGCGAGGAGGACGTGATTCGCTCGCGCGACGATCATTTCCAAGCGGTCAGACAGATTATCGAGCAGTCGGACGTTTTTGTTTTCACGCTCGGCCTGACCGAGGGCTGGCGGCGGCGATCGGATGGAGCGGTTTTTCCGCTTGCTCCGGGCGTCGCGGGCGGGAAATTCGATATCGACCGCTATGAATTCATCAACTTTCGCGCCTCGGAAGTCATTGATGACATGGCAGCGGCGATCACCGAAATGCGTCGGCGCAATCCGGCGCTGCGTTTCATTCTAACCGTCTCGCCCGTTCCGCTGATCGCGACGGCCGAAGCTCGGCGCCATGTCCTGACTGCAACGACATATAGCAAGTCCGTGCTGCGAGTAGCTGCGGAAGAACTGTCAAAGACAATGGGCGATATCGCTTATTTCCCGTCATACGAGATCATTACCGGCAATTTCAACCGTGGGGCCTATTACGCGGATGATTTGCGCGAAGTGAGGATGGAAGGTGTCAATCACGTGATGCGCCTGTTCTTCAAGCATTTCGCCATCGAGAACTGGCAGAAGGATGTGGCAGTTTCCGGTGCGGATAAAAGTGGGATGCGCAGCCGAATGGAGGAGCAAATACGAGGGCTTTACAAGGTCGTCTGCGACGAAGAGACGATCGAACGCATGGCGGGGGTATGATGTGACCATTGAAGTCGCGCCGGCAGGCACCAGACGGGTATGATATACGATTTCTGTATCATCGGCGGTGGTATCGTCGGTCTGGCGACGGCGCGTGCGTTGCTCGAACGCAATCCGGGAGCGGGTATCATCCTGATCGAGAAGGAGGCGGGGTTCGCCTTTCACCAGACTGGACATAACAGCGGTGTCATCCATGCTGGCATCTATTATGCGCCGGGCAGCCTCAAGGCGCGTCTGTGCCGTGAAGGACTGCATGACACGGTGGCATTCTGCGAAGCCGAGCACATCGCCTATGACCGGTGCGGCAAGTTGATCGTGGCGACAAACCGGATCGAAGAAGAGCGGATCGATGATCTTTACGACCGCGCCGTCGTCAACGGGTTGAAGCTTCAACGCCTGTCCGCTGATGAACTGCGCGAGCGCGAGCCGTCGGTCCGTGGCACGGCGGCGTTGTTGAGTCCGGAAACTGCAATCGTCGATTACGCGCAGGTTGCCGACCGTATGGCCCGGTCGCTGGCCCGGCAGGGGGTCGAATTCTCCCTTGGCACCGGCGTCGATGCCATTGCGGAGATGCCGGAGCATGTCGAGGTTCGGGCAGGCGAAGCATCGTGGAGCGCGCGCAAGCTGGTGGTGTGCGCCGGCATCCAGGCAGACCGGCTGGCACGTATTGCGGGCCTGAAAGTCGATTTCCGCATCGTTCCCTTCCGTGGCGAATACTTCCGGCTTCCGCCCGAGCGCAACCAGATCGTGTCTCACCTGATCTATCCCGCGCCCGATCCCACGCTCCCGTTTCTGGGTGTGCATCTGACACGGATGATCGACGGTAGCGTAACGGTCGGGCCCAATGCCGTCATCGGCTTCTCTCGTGAGGGCTACCCCAAGTTTTCATTCGATATCAGGGATACCGCGTCATTTGCGCTGTTTGCCGGATTCTGGAAGATGATCTGGAAACATCGCCGGCACGCGATGCACGAGTTGAAAGGATCGCTGCTTCGTTCAGCCTATCTGGAGGAATGCCGGAAATATTGCCCGGAACTGGAGTTGACCGACCTTCAGCCTTTTCGCGCTGGAATTCGCGCCCAGGTCGTCGGCTCGGATGGCGTTGCCGTGCATGACTTCCTTTTCAGACAGACCGAGCGGATGCTCCATGTCTACAACGCGCCATCGCCGGCGGCGACTAGCGCGATACCGATCGGACGCATGATCGCTGACCGGGTGCACTGAGGTGCGCGAGTCTCTGGAACGGAAAATCATTATAATCAGGAAATCGTATAGTGAATATTTTTGAATATCTCGAGACATCCGAGCAGGTTATCGCTGCGGCGCGCAACCATGCCGGCACAGCTAACGCCGAAGTGGCAATCGATGCGATCGTCAGGGCGCTTGCCGCGGGCAAGCCGATGCTCGTGTGCGGCAACGGTGGCTCGGCGTCGGACGCGATGCATATCGCGGGCGAACTGGTCGGTCGTTTCTTGAAAGAGCGCAAGGCGCTGAACTGTATTTGCCTGTCGTCGAATCCCTCCGTGCTAACGGCTTGGGCGAACGACTATAGTTACGAGACGGTATTTTCCCGACAGGTCGAGGCTTATGCCAGGGCAGGCGGCGTCGTTCTTGGCATCAGCACGTCGGGGAATTCGGGCAACGTCGTCGAAGCCTTCCGCGTTGCCCGGGAACTGGGCATGACCACCATCGGCCTTACCGGAGAGGGTGGGGGCAAAATGGCTGAATTCACGAATATTCTGGTTGATGCCCCGTCCCGTTCGACGCCGCTTATCCAGCAGGTGCATATCTGTCTTTACCACTATATCTGCGAGCAGGTCGAAGCACGTCTGGCGGGATGAGCGAAATGGAAGACGTGACTGTCGTCATTCTTGCCGGCGGAAAAGGAACCCGGTTGAAGGGCCTCTATCCCGATTTGCCCAAGCCGCTTGTGCCTGTGCTCGAACGCCCTTTCCTTTATTGGCTGACGCTCTGGATTTCGCGCCATGGCCCGCGCCATTTTGTCTATTCGACTGGGTACAGGGCCGGGCAGATCGAAGCATGGTCGCATGACGGTTCGCTGCCGGAAATCGAGCGGATATGCCGGGTCGAGGACGAGCCGCTGGGGACCGGAGGCGGCTTGCTGAACTGCATCGATCTTTGTCGCGATTGGATTCTGGTGGCCAATGGGGATGGGCTGGTCATGGACGGAATCGATGCCGTTCTGGCGCTGCGACAACAGGGATGGGATGGCGGCTTGCTGGGTGTGGAGGTCGAAGACTCCTCGCGCTTCGGCAGCTTGCGCACCGATGACGCGGGCAGGCTGACGGGCTTTGCAGAAAAAGTGCCGGGAAGAGGGCTGATCAATGGCGGGCTCTATCTGTTCAACAAGGCGCTTCTGATACAGGGGGTTCGGCCCGGAAACAGCAGCATCGAGACCGATATCTTCCCGCAACTTATCGAGGCAGGGGCGAATCTGCATGTCGTGGCACGAAAGGACGCCCCATTCATCGACATTGGTACGCCGGAAACGGTGTGTCAGGCAGAAGCTTTCGTCAGGCAGCATTTCCCCGGGGAATGGCGTTCATAAGCCAGGCATCGATGGCCTCGCCGGCGTTTTCGGCCAGATTGGCGACGAACCGGCCTGATTCCCGATAGGCGGCAAACGCGGCCTCTCCCCTGTCGCGCCACTCACGCTCGCCGTGGCCAGTGCGGACCAGCGTGCCGCCCGGCAATCCTGCCTGCGCTCCGGCCGCCAGATCGGTCAGCGTGTCGCCGATGATATGCGAACGGGAAAGATCGACTCCCAGAATTCTGGCGGCCTCGAGCAGCATGCCCGGCTGGGGTTTGCGCCAAGGGTGCGCGGCCAGTCTGTAGGGCTCGATCCCGTCGGCATGATAGGCGCAGGCAAGAACCATGTCATAGTGTCCTCCGGCCGCACGACAGCCTTCGAGAATGGCATCCTGCACGACCTGGAACTGCTTCCATGTGTAATAGCCGCGCCCAATGCCGGCCTGATTCGTGACCATGACCACTGCGATGCCAAGACGGTTGACCTGCGCGACTGCCTCGGCAACGCCCTCTATCAGCGCGATATCTTCAACCTTGTGAAGATAATTGGTCTCCTCGACCTGCACACCGTCGCGGTCGAGGAACAGGCAGGGTCTGCCGGTGAAATCGGCTGCGGAAATCCGCTGGGCAAAGAGGCCATGCTCGACATCGGGCGGTGCGGCGGAAATCATGGCAGATTTTCGTTGGCGCTTTTAGCCAGTTTTTCGTGTAACAACCTAGCACGTAGCCAGACACGGCCGAGCGGATGTAGCGCCACCTCGCCCGGCGTATTGCTGACAGCGGGACCAGTCTGCGTGACGGTTTTCTGCTCCGCTTGCCAGAGCACTCTGTTTTCGTTTGTCGCGGCCACGGCATCGGCGAACAGGTCTTCCAGATCGGACCTGAAGCGAACCAAGGTAGGAAAGCGGGCGGTGAGCTTGTGCCGTTTTTGATTTGCGGGATCAATCAACAGGTGGGCATCGCCCAGATCAAGTCCCGTAAACCCTTCCAGTTCTTCGATGGTTTTTTGGCCGAACTGGTCGGCAACCAGCGTCAAGGTGTGCGGAAAGACGCGAATGCAATCACTCCACAATTGCATGTAGCTGAGCCAAGCTGAGATCAGATCAACCATGACTCGATCTTCGGTTACGTTCAGAAGTTTGGCCAGCGAAAGCAGGACACTGACGGGGTTGCGCAAGGTGAAAATATAACGCGATGTGAAAAAGCGGGCTTCATGAAAAGATCGGAAAGCATCCGATGGCACTTTTCCCATATGATATGGTGAAAGCGCGATCTTCTCGCCGACATAATCATAGAATTGTGTTGCCTCCGCCAGCCACTGCCACCAGCGGTGCGGCTCGTCCGGTAGAAAATCGGGAGCATGGCTCGATTTTGTGACCTGATTGCGGAACTCACAATGTTGCCGGTTGAAACCGGCGCTGAACTGTTCCGCGTGCTCGCCGAGGAAGAAATTTGCTTCTCCCAGAAGCAGTGCGTTGGCGGCACAGTTGAGCATCTGGAGGGTGATCGTTGTATTGGAACGACCGAACCCGATGATGAAAATGCAACGGTCCGCAATGGCTCGGCAGGTCGTGAGTTCCTCTTCAGCGTCCGCTTCCCGATGCCGGGCAAGGGTCGCGCGGAGCTGTTCATTCTCGTTGGTCAGGCTGGACAGGCTGGCCTTGAGCTGATCGACATGTTTGTCGTGTTCCGTCTCGATCTTTTGCAGGTGATCGCGCGCGGCGGCGAGGTCCGCCTCGAGAAAGGCGATGCGACTGGCAAATGCGTCACGCTCAAGCCGGCGTGTGACAACAGAAAGGTGTTGAGGGTCAATTTCACGCATTCATAATCCGTAACATGCAATCGAGTACACGGAAGGCTTAATTTGGTGTCGTAGATCGGGTGTGCCGGATGGCCCTTTCAAGCTCGGAAACGAAGTTTTCCGGATCGTGGAAGGCTCGCCAGTCCGGTGCTGCACTTAGTGCCTGCTCGCGCAGCGCCGGATAATTCCTGATAGCTTCAAGACAGGCCGATGCAAGCGAGACCGCATTCCCCGACTCGAACACAACCCCGCCACCGTTCCGGACCAGTTGATCCGCCATCCAGGTGCCTTCGGGCACGACTACTGGCGTACCGAGAGCCGCCGCCTCGCAATATACGCCGGATGTCTGCGCGTGATATGCCTCGCGCAGATAGGGAATGAGGATTAGGTCCGCCTGCGCGATGAATTGCTCATATTGTGCTTCGTCGAGCGGTTCGGAAAGGATTTCGATGGCGCTGCACGCCGGTAGGTCGGCACGGGCGAGGCGGCAAGCTTCCTCGCCCCGATCAGCGCAATAGGCTTGCAGCCTGAAAACAATCTTGCGCGCGGTCTCTTGTGCCATGACGTCACGAATGACCTGAGGCAGGAGAAGAAAACCCTTATCTTTGCGTGCTTCTCCAGCGAACGCTATCGTCAACTCTGCGCCGATATCATGCTCAACCAAGCGGGCCGGCGGCCTGTGAGGAATCGGCAGGACGGTGATCGATATGTCGGCGAGAGACCTGTATTCCTCGGCAAGCCGTTCGGAATCCGTGCACAATATGATCTTGCGGGCGACGATTGAACCCTTGATTCGCACAAAGGCGTCGCGATAGGCGCGAGCCGTCGCGCCAGCGACGCCCGGGTGTGGAAACGCGGTGTAGTGCAGCACCAACACCACCGTCGGCATATTTTCCGAATCGAGCTTTTCAAGCCATTCGACAATCGCTTCGAGTGACCAGTGGCGCAGGCTGTTGATCAGCAGCACATCTGCGTCCGTCAATTGGTGTGTCCGGGCGATCCGGTTCAGATCGGCTACCAGCAGGTCGTTTCTCCGTTGCCGGATTTGTTCGATCCCGGCAGCCGAAAGCGGATCAAGGCCCGGAATTAGCGGCGTTTCTTCACACCGCAGGGCGAAGGCCGGCTCGCACCCGGACAGATCGCCGATGGCATGGAGGGAACGGTTGCCGAGGATGTGCACGAGCTTGCCCTGTTCGCGCAACGGGGCGGCCAGCGACAACAGATAGCGCGCGCAATGCCCTGCGTTGTCGATTAGGGATGGGTCAGCCAGAAACCAGCGCCCTGGCCGGATAGTATGCGCTGTCCGGGGGGCGGCGGGTTCCGTCAGCCGGTGGTCAGGCTCTTTTTTTTTTGGAAGCTGCCGCCACTCGCGGCACGCCCGAGCTTACGGCCAATCCAAGCGTAATGCTCAGCCGGGTCCATGCCCAGCATGGCGACGTCGGGATAGTTCGAAAGATACCACGTGGGATCGAATGCTTCGGGAACGGGATTACTCGCGTCGTCGCGCCCGCTGGTGGCGTGGTCTGCGGGAAGGGAATCCGCCTTCGACGTTCCGACCGCTCTGTCTTCCGCATGGGAATGCAGCCAGTCCGCCAGTAGCGGTGAAAGCCCTTTGGCCTTGCGCATGCGCGGCAGCAGTTCGCGGATCGCCGCTTCACGCCGGGTGGCGAATTCCGCCTGCGATTCCGCGATCTCGCCGACAGGTTCCGAACCGGGGAGATAAAGCGCCATCAGTCGGCGATAATCAAATTGCTCGCCAAAGGCCCGCGCGGCTTCGCGCATGTGTTGCGAACCCGTATCGTCGGCCAGGATTTCCGCGATCCTGTCAGGAAACATCGAGATATCGTCCTCTATGCGGCAATGCACGCCATCCTGTACGTCAAGATTGCGCATGCCGAGCGAGGTGGACAGCAACAAGGAACCGCGGGCCAGACCCTCGACGCTTTTCAATGATACGCCTGTGCCCTTCAGGAGCGGAACCAGGACGATGTCCGCGAGTGCCATGCAAGCGGAAAGGGCAGCATTCTCGATCATTCCGAGTGCTGCGAAATTGTCCGTGCGGCGGGGGAGCATGCAACCGCCCGCGACAACGAACATCACGTCCGCGAAACGAGGGTCGTTCTGGCACTGCCGAGCCATAGCAGCGATCACTTCAGCGGCCTCCGCGTTCGGCGCATAGGAACTGCCGACGAAAAAGCACAACTTCCCGCCCGCCGGCAGATCGTAGAGATCCGCCAGGACCGCGCGCGCTTCCTCTCGCGAAAAGGGGGAGGAGGCCTCCAGCGCGTCGATTACGGGGGGTATCAGTTCTGCTTGCACGCCAGCGCCTTGCATCGTGTCGAGGTCGCTCTTGCTGATGCAGACGACCCGCGGTGCCAGCTTGACCGCATCGAATTCTAAAGCACGGGTTGCCTGATGCAGGAATGGTGTACCGGCACACTGATCGGAAACTATATCGTGAAGCGTAACCGTATATTCCTTGTTATATTTTTGGCATAATCCATCAATTATCGGAATAAAGTATGTATAATTAACGTAAATATGGTCTGCCCACGCAACCATTTCTTCGCAGCAAAGTGCAAAATGATTATCTAAACTTGGCCACAAATGAAACCATAAATGAAAACAGTGTTCCTCGGGCGCTCCAATCTGGAGACATAAATCTTTTAATGTCTCATGAAGTTTTTTTGTTTCTTCGGAATAGTGCACTGGTTCGGCTGGAGTGCGTTCGCCGATGATGCCTGCCGGTTCGCTGCCGCCGGTAAAAAGAACCCGAACCTCATCGTAGATAGTTTCCATATAGCGGACGAAATACTTCAGCAGCAGGCTCGCGCCCGTCTTGCCCGATACCGCCTCGCCCCATGGAAAAATGACCGCGGCTTTCCCTTTCTTTTCCGCACGCTGGAATACAGCGCGTGCATTTTCCCTGGTCAGATGGGCGACAAGGTTCCGGGGTGAATGCACGGCCTGCCAGTGCTGCGCGGCCTGCCGGGCGCGCTCCTGCAGCAGTTCGCGTTGTTCCACCAGATCGCGCAGGCCATCGCGGATCGCACGGCCCGAGCGGTCCTCTACGGCGACACCGCCGCCATGGAGATCGAAGAGATCGCTCATCCACGTATCGCGCGTGCAAAGCACGAGCTTGCCCGTAGTAAGTCCCTCAAGGAAGACGCCCGAGGTCCGTTCCCGGTAGATCGAGCGCCAGTACGGCACCAGAACGACGTCGGCACTGTCGAGCAGCTCGGCATATTCAACGCTGCTCAAGGGGCGGTCGATCAGGACGGTGCGATGATCGGCGGGCCCGCGGCGGAACGCCTCGATCGCCTCCTCGACCTGATAGGGGTCGTTCACCTGCAAGGTGAAGCGGACTCTGTTGCTCCAGGATTCGCCTGCGCTCAGGCGGACCGCCTCCAGGATTTCGGCCATTCCCTTTTCGTCGCGCGCGTTACCCAGGCTGACACAATGGAGCGGGCGTTCGGGATTGGTCGGCTGGTCGCTCCCGGCCTTGCCGTGCCAAGTGTGCGGAATCGGAAAGACGACAAATGGTTCGGCGGAGAGCGGCGCAAGGTTTTCCGCGAGACGATGGCTGTCCGTGCACAACGACACATCGTGGAGTCTCGCGGCCGCCTCAAGGCGGCGAAATGCGCTAGCCGCTGTATCTCCTTCGAAATGGGAAGCGGGATAGCGAAACATCAGTTGCGTGTGCACGCCGAGCGGCCCGAAGGTTTCGGCCACGAGCGCGGTTGCGACGACATGCGGCTTCGCCACGTTCGGCAGGAAGACGATGTCGCCCGGATGGATGGGGTGCTTCTTTATTATTCTGTCGATGTCTTCCAAAAAGCGGGCGCTGACCCCGTGCATGCTGGCCGCGGAGTGATAATCCTCGCCGGGCATGGTCGCCCAGACGTCGTCGCGGAAAACGGAGTGCAGTTCGAACGAGGCGAAAGCGCCGTCGCCCGCTTCCTCGTGACACCCCACGACGCACCGGATGCCTTGCGCCTGTGCCGCTTCGACGATCGAGCGCACATATTCGTAATAGTGGCCGACCAGCCCCTTGAGGCCCTGATCGAATATGTAGAGCGTTCTCGTCATGCCAGGCGGCCTTCCGCGGCGAGAAAGCTGCGCACACAATCCTGCGTTGTGGGAAGCGCCACGCGCGCTGCGGCCTTCGCGGTGGAAATTTCGAAGATGGCTGGCCGGGCATCGTCAGGCGTAGGAACGGTCCGTCCGCTCAACCGCATGATATCCCGGACGGAAATCGTCCCTTCCGCGGTGAGGTTGAAAACCTCATTGACCGCCCCCGCATCCAGCAGTTCCAGACAGGCACGTGCGGAGTCGTCGGTGTGGATATACTGGAAGCGCGTGTCGGGGTGGACCCATGCCTTGTCGCCGTAGAGAACATCGAACACCGCATTCTTCTTCATGCCCGGGCCGACAAATCCGCCCTGCCGGATCACCAGCCAACGCGGGGTGGCGTGGCGCACACACTGTTCAGCGAGGTACTTGTGAAATCCGTATGGGCTTTGCGCTGCGATATCGATGGCAGAGCCCTCGACCGTCCGCTCGGGAGAGTCGGAATGGGGGTAGACGTCGCTGGTGGAGAGAAAAAGATATGTCCCGAACCTGAAATCCGCGAGCGAATCCCGGACTGAAAGCACGGATGCCCGGAATTCCGTTTTCGGATCGGTCCGGCCAAGCGGCTTGCTGGAATTGCCGTTAGCATTGATGAATATGTCGCAGCTGCGGCCGACGAATGTATCGTAGTTCTGGCGGGTGATGATTTCGAACGGCCGCCCGGCTCGCTCCAGCGTACGGGCGAAGCCGCTGCCAATGAAACCGTTGCCGCCCAGCAGGAAGATCACAACCGCAACCCCTCGCCACGGCTGTCGTAGTTCCGGGTGAGCCATGCAATCGTCCGGCGCAGCCCTTCTTCGAGCGGAGTATCGCAGGACAGGCCAAGCCCTTTCATGCGCTCGTTGGAGAAAATCTTGACCATCTGGCCATCGGGTTTGGATTCGTCCCAGCGAATCTCGCCCTGATAGTCGACCAGGCGCGCGATGGTCTCAGCAAGGGTGCGGATCGAGGTCGATGTCGCGGTACAGAGATTCACCGGGCCGACCTCATCATAGGAATCAATGAAAAACGGCAGTAAGCGCGCCACATCCCCGGCATAGGTGAAGTCGCGCGTGGGAGAGCCGGTGCCCCACATCTCGACTTGCGGCACGCCCGCGCGCATCGCTTCGAAATAGCGGCGGATCATCGCCGGAACGACATGCGACTCGCTGTTGCGGAAATTGTCAAACTCGCCGTAGAGATTTCCGGGGATCAGCACGGTCGCGTTGAGACCATATTGCTCCCGATAGGATCGCGCGGCAACGACACCCATCATCTTCGCGGTTGAGTAGCCTGCGCTTTCGGGTTGCGGATAGCCACAGAACAATTGATCCTCGTCAATCGGGCTGATCGCCTTGGCCGGATAGGAGCAGCCGCCCATGGTATAGACCAGCTTGCCGACCTTGCGTCGCGCCGCCTCCTCGAAAGTGAGCGCGGTAAGGACCGTGTTGCGAAAATAGAAATCGGCCGGGAACGCCCGATTGGCGCCGATCCCTCCCGAATAGGCGGCGAGATGCACGACGACATCCGGCTGGATGTCGTCGAACATACGCCGGACTGCGGAAGGTTCCATCAGGTCGTAGTCAGCCGAGGCCACACTTGCCACGTTTTGGGCACCGTACCGGGCTTCCAGCACTGGTCGGGCGTGGCGGCCGAGGAAACCCGTGGAGCCGGTCAGTAGAATCTTCTGGGTCACAATTGCTTGCCTTGCGAGAGAATCACGGAACCTTGGCGGTCCATGCCGATCGGAATCAGACTGTAGCCATGCATGGCGGACTGGAAGCCGGCTCGCGCGTGCGGGGGAACGACCATGAGGAGGAATCCGCCGCCGCCGGCACCGCACAGCTTGCCGCCAAGCGCGCCGGCGGTCAGCGCCGCATCGTAAAGCGCGTCGATTTCCGGACTGGTGATGCCGGACGACAGGCTGCGCTTGGTCTGCCAGCCTTCGTGCATCATCGCACCGAAATCGCGTAGCATCGCTTCGGGATCGCTTCCTTCCAGCACGTCCACCGACTGCGAGACAAGCGCGAGAAGGTGCGACAGCTCCCGGTCGATTTTCTGTTCGCGGGTCGACTGGACCTGTTCGGTCAACACCTTTGATGCGAACCGTGTCTTGCCCGTGTAGACGAGGACAAGCGAGGATAGCAGCAAGTTTTCACACTCCGTGGTCATTTGCACGGGAGTGATCCGGGTGCGGCCATCGGTGAAATCGAACCGGTTCATTCCGCCGAAGGCGGCGTGGAGCTGGTCCTGAACGCCGACATTCTCCTTCAGCAGCACCTGTTCGACGTGGATCGCGCGTTTGCCGAGATCCAGGCGGGTCATCGTCCGGCCCTTGAGCGCCCCGAGCAGGTTGACCAGACCCACGGTGAAAGATGAGGAACTGCCCAGTCCGGTAGAGGCCGGAAGATCGGCCTGGATCGAGATGTCGAGCGGGTAATCGATGCCTTCGTCCGCTAGGAGTGCCCTTACGACCGGATGCTCAAGTTCCGCTGCGTCCGATGTCAGTTCAAGGCGCGAATAGGTCAGGCGATACTTGTAGTCGATGATATCGGACAGCCTGACCGCGCTGATATAGACATAGCGGTCGATCGCCATTCCGACCACCGCGCCGGGGCGCCGAGAGAAATAATCGGGATAATCAGTGCCGCCACCGAAAAAACTCACACGTAGCGGAGTTCGCGAAGAGATAAGCATGGCAGTCCTCAGACGTTGCTGTAACGGCCATTGCGGAGCATGCGATAGCCCCGGATGAGTTCCTGGATGCCCATGTCGAGCGTATGATCTGGCAGCCAGCCGGTCTTCTCGATTTTCTCGTTTGAGACAATGTAGTCCCGCTTGTCCGGATCCTCGCCGATCGGCGCGGTCAGGGAGACGAAGCCGGGAACATATTCGCGGATCCTGTCGCAAAGCTCCAGCTTCGACAGATTGGCCGACGACAGCCCGACGTTGTATGGCTCGCCGTTCATTGCCTCATAGTTGTCGATGGCGTGGATGAACGCCTTTGCCACGTCCCGGACATGGATATAGTTGCGCTTGGCTTCGCCCTCGAAAATGACGACGGCGCGATCGTTGACCGCACGATAGGTGAAGTCGTTGACCAGAAGATCGAGGCGCATACGAGGGGCCATGCCGAACACCGTGGCAAGCCGAAGCGTGATGCCGTTACCGCGATCGAGAATCGCTTTTTCGGCATCGACCTTGGTGACACCGTAAAGCGAGACTGGATTGAGCGGTGTCTCCTCCGTGCAGAACACGCCTTTCTGCCCGATACCATAGCCCGAGTTGGTCGTCGGATAGAGAATACGCTGATCCTTGCTCATCAACCCGAGCAGCGTAACGATCGCATCGAGATTTGTCGTCGTGGCCGCGATGGGATCCTGCTTGCACAGCGGCGCGCCGACCAACGCGGCCAGCGGAATGGCGATGTCCGCCTTGGAGACCAACTCATTGAGTATCTGCGCGTCACGCGCATCACCACGAACCGGCTCGAAATTGGGGTTGGATGCCACATGCGCCAATGTCGTATCGCCACGGCTATATGTATCGAGTGCAATAACCTTGTGACCAGCATCAAGAAGCTTTGGTATCAGAATGCACCCGATATACCCAGCGGCGCCGGTTACAAGTATGATTTTGCTCATGATGCCTCTTGATTTTGAAAAGAGTAAAGAACAATGTGGAACACTATAATAATAGGGAGTGCTACATTTCTCGTGTTTAATCATCTGGCCAAAAATAATTTTGGCCACAAAGGGCTACCCGCCTGCTAGGGCGAACAATCCGCAAATGCAACAGGCTAGAGCTGAGCCGGGAAGTCCGGAGCAGACCTGCCGGTGTTGGACTTTGCGGAAGGGTCGACGCAACGCTCATGCTGGGCTCGTGGGTTGTGCGGGCGAATGGCCCACTTGCCGTTGGGGCGAAGAGGTATCCCACCGTCTCGGTTGGCGACTGGAAGCCCCCGGTGCAACCTGCCACTCCCAAAGCCCCATGCTGGAGGCAGGGTTCTGATTCGAGCATATGCGGGCATAGAATCTCGATGCAGGGCTGGATGCAGGGATAGAACTCCGTTTTGCAGCACAACGTCCCGCTGGATATGTCACCTTCAAACAACTTGTGCAGGTTGTACCGGACCAAATCAGGTTTCTGGAGCGTGTTCGAGAATGCCGACGATAAGCATCCACGCGACGAAATACAGGCAGGTGAGCGCCGCTGCGACAACGATAATGCTCAGCAGGCGGCGCGGCAGGAGCGGCATGTCGGGTCGGTTGGGGTCGACGATGCGCACGAGGTAGAATTGTTGGCGCTGGGCTTCGTTACGGGCCTGCACGAGCGCCGCGTTGGCGACGTTGAGGCTCTGGGTTGCGAATTCTTGTTCGACAAGCAGGTTCTCATAGCCTCCCAACTTGGAGGCTATGCCATCACCCGCGCCGACCACGCGGCTGTCCTGCGAGGCGATCTGCGCGGAAATCGCATTGATCTGGTTGCGCAGGGCCGGAATCGACGGGTTGGCGGGTGCCACTCGCGCCATCTCGTCCAATTGTGCTTGAAGTGCTGCGCGGGTGGCGATCAGGCTATCGGAAATCTGGAGCGCGCCAGTCGCCTGCTTGGCCGGATCGATCAGCGCCTGTGAGTTGCGATAGCTGGCCAGAGCCACACGCGCTCTCTTTGCGCGGTCAACCGCCAGGGCAACCTGCGCCTGTGCCTCCGCCACGGCTTTATGCTCGGCACGGACATTGAGCTGGTTGACCAGCGCTTCGCTCAGATTGAGCAGGTGGCTGTTGATGGCATAGGCGTCGTCGGGAGTGAAGGCCTTTACCGTCAGGACCGCGGTGCCGCTTTCGGAATCGAGCCGAGCATCAACCATCTTGCCGTAATATTTGAACAGGTTTTCGAAATTGCCCTCCTGGAACGGCAAGGGAAAGCGCGATAGGAAATCACCGTGCGTGGAAAAGCGGGCGCGAATGCCGTCGCTTCTCTCCAGCTCCCGCAAGGCATCGCGGGAACGGACGAACTCCAGGATCTCGTTTGCCTGTTCCTGCCCGCTCGACAGGCCAGTGGTCTGGACCAAGTTGGCCAGGCTGGAGAGCTGAGGCCGCTTTTGATCGGGGTTCTTGATTACGAAGCGTGCCTCGGAGACATAGACGTCTGAGGCGAGCAGGCCGTAATAGAATGCCGACAAGATCGTGGGAGCGATGACGAACAGGGTGAACCAGCGCCGCTTCCCGATCCATTTCGCGAGCGCCGAAAGCGCCGATTGCCCAACTGTCTTTTCGGCTTCTGCAGGAAACGAAGGATCAACGCTCATACAATCTTTTCAGATTCTCGACAGCCGGTGGTGCGGCTCGCGGTAGGCTAGCGCCGAACGCGGTGCAAGGCTGGAAGACTCTCCGGAGGAAATCGCAAGATCGCTATTGCTCATCTCCGGGTCGCGATATTAAGGCTCCGCCTCGTTCGATATACCAATCTTTCGAGATCTCAACGATGCATGTCAAGAAAGTCATCTGCCTAAGCGTGCTCGTGGGACTCGCAGGATGCGCCACTCTCCCTTCAAGTGGCCCCACCGGCAAGCAGATCGAGAAGTCGGCGATCGATTCTCACGATGGTCCGCCGATACAGATCGCCCAGGTTGAGACGATTGCGGATGTGCCCAATTCGGGATCTGCCGTGCCTTCGGCGAGCCTGCTGCCCGATCTTCCACCCCCACCCACCGATCTGATCGGCCCGGGGGATATATTGGAGATCAATATCTACGAGGCGGGGGTGGCTCTGTTCTCGGCCGGTAGCGGCGGTGGCGGCGTGGGCGCAGGAGGGGCGAGCCAGATCGCGATCAATCCCGGGGTGAGGGTGCAGAAACTCCCGCCCAGCCGGGTGGATGATCAGGGCAACATCGCCATTCCTTATGCGGGCACGCTTCATGTCGCGGGCCGCACGACCAACGAGGTGGAGGGGTTGGTCCGGCGTTCACTGGCGCGCCTGTCGCAGAATCCGCAGGTGCTGGTGACGCTGAGCCAGGCTATCACCAACTCCGTGATCGTGGGGGGAGAGGTGGCCCGGCCCGGCAGGCTCGTCCTTCAAACCAATCGAGAAACCTTGTCCGATGTCGTTGCCCTCGCGGGCGGCTATCGCGGCAATGCCAAGGATCTGATGCTGCGAATCGTTCGCGGTGCGGAAACCGTGGATGTTCGCATCAACGATCTGGTTGATAATCCCAAGCTTGATGTGCGCGCTTATCCAGGCGATCGTCTGATGCTGATCAATGATCCTCGCACATATTCGGTATTGGGAGCTTCCGGACGCGTGGAGCAGATTCCCTTCAGCCGTTCGTCCGTTTCTCTGGCCGAGGCGGTTGCCACGGCTGGCGGCGCACACCCGAACCTTGGAGATCCTGCTGCGATCTTCGTCCTGCGCTATGTCCGGGATGAACAGGGCCAAGAAAGGCCGATGGTCTATCATCTCAATATGATGAAGGCAGGTTCCTATTTCCTTGCCCAGCGCTTTCCAATGCGGGACAAGGATATCCTGTATTTCGGCAATGCCGCTGCGAATCAGCCCAGCAAGGTAATCCAACTCATCAGTCAACTTTTCTCGCCGCTCCTCACTGTTGCGAGCGGAATTCAGGCCGTCAAGAACTGACGGCTTCAGGTTACGCAACTAATATAGCTCACTTCATGTAGGGAATATTGCACGAAAATTTTAGGGGAATGTTCGCCTCGAGCAGATTGGGCCAAATTGGTCTTGGCATACCAGAAACCCTTTCTTCTTTTTCCCCTCAAGGCTTCAGCACCCCATCCAGGAACCGCACCGTCGCCACGTCCGCGCGCAGCCAGCTGTCGTGCCGCAGGAAGCCGTGGATCTCGTTGGGGAGGATCAGTTCCTCGAACGGCGTGCCCTGCGCCGCCAGCCGCCGGGCGAGGTCGACCGTCTGCTCGAATTCCACGTTGCGGTCGTCGTCGCCCTGGATCAGCAGCACGGGGGAGCGCCAGCCCTTGATCGCCGACACGGGCGAGCTTTCGAACGCCACCCGCATCTGGTCCGCGAAATCGCCCTGCTCGTAGCGCTTGGGCGGGGTGCGGCGGATGGACCAGTCGTGGACGCCGTGGAAATCGACGCCCACCTTGAACAGGGCGCTGTCATGCGCCAGCGCATGGGCCGTCAGCAGCCCGCCATAGGAACCGCCCCAGATGCCGAGCCGGCTGCCGTCCACCTCCGGCAGGGACTGGAGGAAATGCGCGCCGGCCACGACGTCCTGATATTCGGAATTGCCCGCCGGGCCTCCCTTCGCGGGGTGCTGGAACTCGCGGCCATAGCCGATTCCCAGCCGATAGTTCACCGACAGCACGACATAGCCGCGCGAGGCGAGATACTGGTTCAGCGCATAGCTGTGCGTGTAATAATCCATATAGGACCAGCCGAGCAGCATCTGGCGCGGCGGCCCGCCGTGGACGAAGATCACCGCCGGATGCCTGGCGCCGCCGCCACGCGGCATGAAGAGCTGGCCGTGGATCAGCAACCCGTCCGCCGCCCTGAAGGTGACGGGCTTCGGCGTCACCAACGCCTCCGAGGGATAAGGCTCCGCCGGAGACAGGATACGCCCGTCGCGCGCACCGGCATCAGCGAGAGTGACGCGGGAGGGTATCGTGGCGGTGGCGGCGATATAGGCCAGCTTGCCCTCCCTCAGCGGCGCCGGGCGCCATTCCAGCCCCGTTCCGCTGCTGAGCGCGACGGGCCCGGGCTTGTCCAGCCCCACGCGGAACAGATGGCGGCGATCGATGTCGCCCGCCGTGCCGCCGCTGTTCGCGCTGAACAGCAGGGCGCGGCGATCGGGCGTCATCGCGACATGCTCGGCCATATAGTCGCCCGGCGTCAGCAGCATCGGCTCTCCGCCCGAGGCGGGGATGGAATAGAGGTGCGGCCAGCCATCCATCTCCGCGCGGAAGGTCAGCCGGTCGCCCGCGCCCCACATCAGGAACATGCCGTCCGGCACGCGCGGATAGGAGCCGCGCAGCGTGGCGGGGCTTTGCCATATCCGCGTCGCTTCGCCCGTGTCGGCGGAGGCGACCATCAGCGAGAAGGGATCGGGCGTCTCCCGCAAGGGAGACGCGAGCGTCTCCGCCAGCCCCATCCGCCGCACATAGGCGATGCGCCTGCCGTCCGGCGACCAGACGGGCGCGGTGTCATAGGCCGTGGCCGGCGCCGCCCAGACGATCGGGCGATCCGGGCCGGAATAGATGCCGATGAAGCTGTGGTCGCCGCGCCGCGAGACGAAGGCCAGGCGCTCGCCGTCCGGCGACCAGACCAGATCCGAAACCCTGCCGCGATCGTAGAACAGTTTCTCCGCCCCGGCCTTGCCGTCCGCGCCGACAATCCAGACCTGATCCTTGCGGAGGAAGGCGATGCGGCCCCTGGCGGAGACCGCCGGCTCCTCGCCTTCCGCCACCATCACCGGCTTCCCGCCGCCGACGGAGGCCCAGATCTCATATTGCGGCTGGGTCGGCATGGACGCCGGATTGGCGGCGGGCAGGCCGTCGGCCCACGAATTATGCTCGGCCGCGCCGCGTTCCCACGCCAGCACGCGCCCGTCGGGGGAGAAGGACAGGCCGGAAAGTTCCTGCCCGTCGTCGCTGGTGCCGTCGGTCAGGCGGCGGGGCGTATAGTCCGGAGCGGCGGCGAGCCAGATGTTGCGGCGGCCGTTGCGCATCTCCGTCCAGGCGATGCGGTCGCCCGAGCCGGCCGATTCCAGCTCGCCGACGAAGCTGTAGGAGAGGAACGCCTCCAGCGTGGCCGGCGCAGGCTCCGCGCCCGCCGTCACATGGGTCAGCGACACGGCGGCAGCGCCCGCGATCAGCCATGCGCGCATCTTCATCCCGATATCCCCCGATTTCTCTTTCGGGGAGGGAGGCTATGGCTCCCGCTGTGGCGCGTCAATTCCGGGGCGTGTCGATCGCTTCCTCATCGGCGTTGACCGGCGGTTCGCCGCGCATCGAATCCGCGACCTTCTCCGCCGCCGCCATCACGCGCAGCACGTTGCCGCCGGCCAGCTTCGCCACGTCGCGATCGCTCCAGCCCCGCCGCATCAGCTCGGCGAGCAGGGCGGGATAGGTGGAGACGTCGTTCAGCCCTTCCGGCAGGGTGCTGCCCACGCCGTCGAAGTCGGAGCCGATGCCGACATGATCCACGCCGGCCACCTTGGCGATATGCTCGATATGATCCGCTACCTCGCCCAGCGTCACGCGCGGCGCGGGATGCCGGCGCCGCCATTCCGCGAGCGCGGCCGCCGCCTTGTCGGGCTGGCCGATGAACAGGCCGCCGAACGGCGGGGCATTGAGCCGCGCGCGCTCCGCCGCCAGGTCCGCCGACCAGCGGCGATAGGCGTCCGAGACATAGTTGGGCGCGAAATCCGCCATCACCACTCCGCCGTTCGCCGCCACCATCCGCAGCACGTCGTCCGGCACGTTGCGCGGGTGATCGTCCACGCTCCGCGCGCCCGAATGGGAGAAGATCACCGGCGCGCGCGAAATCCCGATCGCGTCGCGCATCACATCCTCGCTGACATGCGCGAGGTCGACCAGCATCCCCAGCCGGTTCAGCTCATGCACCACCTGCCTGCCGAACGGGGTGAGGCCGTGGTGCTTCGGATCGTCGGTGGCCGAATCCGCCCATTCGATCGTGCGCGAATGGGTGAGGGTCAGATAGCCCGCGCCGAGCGCGTGATAGGCGCGCAGCACGGACAGGCTGCGATCGATCTGGCCGCCGCCCTCCACCCCGATCATCGAGGCGATCCGTCCCTGACGGTGGATGCGGACGACGTCCGCCGCCGTGCGCGCCAGCGCGAAGGTCTGCGGATAGCGTGCGACGATCTGGCGGACGAGATCGATCTGCTCCAGCGTCTCCTTCACCTGCTCCGGCCCGGGAAGGTCGGCGGAGACGTAGACGGACCAGAATTGCCCGCCGACCATGCCGCGCCGCAGCCGCTCGATATCCGTGTCGTAGCGTTCCGGCCGCTTGTCCGCGAGGCCGCGATCGAGCGGCATCGTCCAGCGCCGGTCGCCCTCGCGCTCGCGCAGCACTTCCGGCCAGTCGTTATGGCCGTCGATCAGCGGGGTCTGCTTCAGCACCCGCGCCACGCGGGCGGCATAGTCCTGCGCCGACGCCGGAGCGGCGATCAGGCCCGCGACGGCGGCGAGCGATGCGAAAAGTCCCGGTCCGGCGGCCAATGGCGTTCTCCCCCTGAAATGCTTCGGCGGAGACGTTATTGGTCCGCCGCCCCGCTAACAAGCAGGCGCGGGGGCGGTGGAGGCGCGTTCGATCAGGCGGAATTCCAGCCATTGCGGGCCGGGCGGGGTGAAGCTGCGGTCCACCAGCATCCGTGCCGCGACATAGGCCATCTCCTCGATCGGCTGGCTGACGGTGGTGAGGTGCGGCCATACCGATCGCGCGATCCAGCTATCGTCGAACCCCACGACCGAAATGTCGCGCGGCACGGAAAGCCCGGCGCGCGAGCAGGCGACCATCGCGCCGGCGGCCGAATCGTCGTTGGTGGCGAAGATGGCGGTCGGGCGCTCCCCGGCGGGGGCGAGCAGCTCGTCGCCTGCCGCGATGCCGCGATCGAACTGGAAGCCGCCATAGCTTTCGCGCACGGAATAATCGCGTCCGGCGCCCAGGGCGCCCAGCGTATCCAGAAAGCCCTGCCGGCGAACGCGGGCCGCGCCATGCTCGTCCGGCCCGTTGATGAGGCCGAAGCGGCGATGGCCGAGGCGCCACAGGTGCCGCGCCACCTCGCCCGCGGCGACGATGTCGTCGATGCGCACGGCGGGCGCGCGATCCTCGTCCACATAAGGCGCGACCCGCACATAGCGGACGCCCGCGCGATCGAGGAAATCCAGCACCAGCCGGTTGTCGGTCAGCGGCGGGGTGAGGACGAAGCCGTCCGTCCGCCCGTTGCGCAGCACGGCGGCCAGATCGTCCATGAATTCCATCGTGGTGCGGCTGGAATCCAGCGTGTCGATGCGCATGTGGTATCGGTTGGCGACGCAGGCGCGATAGACGCCGGTCATCGCCTTGGTCACGTAATTGGGGCTGGGATTGTCGAACAGCGCGCCGATGATGAACGCGCGCGATCCGGCGAGCGAGCGGGCGGCGGTGTCCGGCACGTAATTGAGCTGGCCGATCGCGGCTTCCACCTTCGCGCGCAGCCGGGCGGAGACGTGCGGCTCCGCGTTGATGACGCGCGATACGCTTTTCGGCGAGACGCCGGCCAGCCGCGCGACATCCGCGATGGTGGTGTTTCCATGGGATCGGGAAGGTGCGGCGCCTGACATCGGAATCCCTCTTAGAGCGATCCGTCGGGCACGTCATCAAAATGAATTGACAGCGCAGTCGTGACAGCGATGACATTTTTGTGTAACGAAGCGCCCCAACAAGCGGCGCGGCCGCTGTTTCGGCCTGTTTTCGGGGGAGGATGTGATGAGGGGACGTGACTTTTTTCTGCTGCTGGCGCTGACGATGCCGGCCACCGCAGTCGCGCAGACTGCCCCTGCAGCGCAACCCTCCGTCCGTGCCGGCGATCCCGATTCGCGCGCCCGCGCGATCGAGGCGCAGATGACCGACGAGGAGCGCACGCACCTCACGCACGGCATCATGGCGCTGCCGCTGGGGGGCATCAAGGTGCCGGCCGGCGTGCCCTTCGGCGCGGGCTATATCCAGGGTGTCGAGCGGCTTGGCGTGCCAGCGCTTACAGAGACGGACGCAAGCCTCGGCGTCGCCTATGCCGGCGGCATCCGCAAGGACGGCGCCACCGCCCTGCCCTCCGGCCTCGCCATGGGCTCCACATGGAGCGAGGAGCTGATGCACCGCGGCGGCGCGATGATCGCGGGCGAGGCGCATGCCAAGGGGTTCAACGTGCTGCTCGCCGGCGGCATCAACCTGGTGCGCGATCCGCGCGGCGGCCGCAATTTCGAATATCTGGGCGAGGACCCGCTCCATTCCGGCCTGCTCGGCGGCGCGGCGGTGGCCGGCGTCCAGTCGCGCAACGTGATCTCCACGGTGAAGCATTTCGCGATCAACCCGATGGAGACGGGCCGCCACTTCAGCGATTCCATCATCAGCGACGCGGCGCTGCGCATGAGCGACCTGCTCGCGTTCGAGATCGCGATCGAGAAGGGGAAGCCCGGCTCGGTCATGTGCGCCTATAACAAGGTGAACGGCGCGCAGGCGTGCGGCAACGACTATCTGCTCAACCGCGTGCTGAAGCAGGACTGGAAATATCCCGGCTTCGTCATGTCCGACTGGGGCGCCGTCCACCAGCTCGATTTCGTGCTCAACGGGCTGGACCAGCAATCGGGCGAGCAGCTCGATCCGGGCGTGTTCCTGGGCGACAAGCTGCTCGACGCGGCGAAGACCGACAAGCGCTATCGCGCGCGCCTGGTCGACATGAACCGCCGCGTGCTCCGCTCGATGTTCGCGGTCGGGGTGGACGCCAATCCGCCGAAGATCGCGCCGATCGATTTCGAGGCCGACGGCAAGGTGGCGCAGGAAGTGGCCGAAAAGGGCATCGTCCTGCTGCGCAACAAGGGCGGCGCGCTGCCGCTGGCGGCGTCCGCGAAGCGCATCGCGGTGATCGGCGGCTATGCGGATTCGGGCGTGCTTTCGGGCGGCGGCTCCTCCCAGACGCAGGGGCAGGGCGGCCCGGCGATCTCCATCCCGCTGACCACCAACGGCATGTTCGCCGGCATCATGGCGGAGAATTACCAGCGCTCCTCCCCGCTCGCCGCGATCAAGGCGCGCGCGCCGCAGGCCGACGTGATCTATCGCAACGGCCGCTATCCCAGCGAGGCGGCGCTTGCCGCGAAGGGCGCGGACGTCGCGATCGTCTTCGCCACGCAATGGACGAGCGAGGGCTTCGACCAGCCGGACCTCAGCCTGCCGCTCGGCCAGGACGCGCTGATCGCGGCGGTGACGGCGGCCAATCCCAATACGATCGTGGTGCTGGAAACCGGCAGCCCGGTGGCGATGCCGTGGCTGGACAAGACGGCGGCCGTGCTCGAGGCCTGGTATCCCGGCGCGCGCGGCGGCGAGGCGATCGCCCGCGTGCTGTTCGGCGACGTGAACCCCTCCGGCCGCCTGCCCGTCACCTTCCCGGCCTCGGTCGATCAGCTTCCGCGTCCCGAGGTGCCGGGCGCGGCGACGGTCGAGCCGAACTTCGCCGGCGTCGGCAAGCCGGGCCAGACGCTGAAGGTGGACTATGATATCGAGGGCGCGGACGTCGGCTATCGCTGGTTCGCCAGGACGAAGAAGGCGCCGCTGTTCCCGTTCGGCTTCGGCCTCAGCTACACCAGCTTCACGCGGGGCGGGCTGAAGATGACGGGCGGGGTCGCGCCGTCGGCGCGCTTCACCCTCACCAACACCGGCAAGCGCGCGGGCGCGGACGTCGGCCAGCTCTATCTGGTCGGCACGCCGAGCGGCGCGACGCAGCGCCTCGCCGGCTTCGCCCGCGTCGAGCTGCAGCCGGGCGAGAGCAAGACGGCCGAAGTGTCGATCGATCCGCGCGTGCTCGCGGAATGGACCCGGGACGGGTGGCGCCTCGCCGGCGGCACCTATCGCTTCGCGCTCGGCGCGTCGGCGGCCGATCTGGGCGAGGAGGTTTCCGTCACGCTGCCGGAGCGTCGCTGGAAGTAACAAGAAAACAAACCGGAAAATAACGCAGGATCAGGAAGGAACAGGATCAAGATGCTCGATTATCGCAAGTGCGCGTCCTTGTTCGCGCTTGCCGCGGGGCTGACCCTCGCGGTGCAGGCCCAGGCACAGGAGCAGGCGGCTTCCGCCGATCAGGCCGTCGAGGAAACGGCGGCGGCGACCGGCGACATCGTCGTCACCGCCACCCGCAATTCCACGCTCGCCTCCAAGACGCCGGTGGCGCTGACCGCCGTGAGCGGCTCGACGCTGACCGCGCAGGGCGTGACCAACCCGACCAATCTGGGCGATCAGGTCCCCAACCTGGCGATCGATCGCAACAACGGCCTGCAGATCACGATCCGCGGCATCAGCAGCGCCGACAACACCGAGAAGGGCGATCCCTCCGCCGCGTTCATGTCGGACGGCATCTATATCGCCCGCACACAGGCGCAGGAGGTGAGCTTCTACGACATCGCCCGCGTCGAGGTGCTGCGCGGGCCGCAGGGCACCTTGTTCGGCCGCAACACCACCGCCGGCCTCGTCAACATCATCACCAACGCGCCGGAACTGGGCAGGTTCGGCGGCTCGTTCGACGCGGCCTATGGCAATTACAACAACACCCAGATCACCGGCGTGCTCAACGTGCCGGTGGGCGAGCATGTCGCGCTGCGCGGCGCGGTGAACTATGACCGCCGCGACAATTTCACGCGGTCGAACGGCCGGTGGACCTCCGAGCTCGATCCCTACAAGAACAATATCAGCGGCCGTCTTTCCGCCTTGTTCGATTTCGGCCCGGCGCAGCTCACCCTGCGCGGCGACTATTCGTCGATGCGCGGCCAGGCCAACCCCAATGTGCCGACCGCGAACTTCTACAAGAACTTCGGCACGAACGGCGTCGATCCGATCTACATCGGCAACGACAAGACGGCCGACGAGCTCAACACGGTGGGCGGCGCCTATGGCGGTTCGCTGGCGCGGCGGAACAACACCTGGGGCATCATGGCCGATTTCAAATATGATCTCGGCCCGGTCACGCTGAACTATCTCGGCTCCTACCGCAAATTCAACCGCGACGAGAACAGCGTCGGCACGCTCTATGGCGGCGTGGTGATGTCGCCGACCCATTATGACGGCCATTACTGGCAGAACAGCCAGGAACTGCGCCTGTCGACCAGCGGCTCCGGCCCGATCAAGGCGCAGGCCGGCATCTATTACTTCAAGGAACAGTCCTCGATCGTCTATGACGTCTACGGGCTGCTCAGCCAGACGCCGAACACGCCCGGCTACGTCTATTCCTTCGTGCAGGACCCGACGATCTCCGAATCCTGGGCCGGCTTCGGTCAGGTCACGTGGAGCATCACCGATCGCCTGCGCCTGACGGGCGGCGTCCGCTATTCGCACGACAGGAAGTCGCGCATCGGCATCAACGAGATCTGCAGCACGCTGGCCTGCAATCTGCCGACCGACCGCTTCTCGCACAACGATGCGGACCGCACCTTCTCCAAGACGACGTGGCGCGCGGGCGTGGATTACGATCTGAACGACCGCTCGCTGCTCTATGCGGTGGTGTCGACCGGCTACAAGGCGGGCGGCTTCAACGACGGCTGCCTCATCAGCTCCGGCATCCTGGGCTGCGTCCGCACGCCGGACCAGCTCTATTACCGGCCGGAGACGCTGACCTCCTATGAGGCCGGCCTCAAGACCCGCTTCCTCGACAATGCGGTGCGCCTGAACCTGTCCGTGTTCCATTACGATTACACGGACATGCAGCTCACCCAGATCCTGTCCGTGCCGGGCAGCGCGCCGGTCACGCTGACCACCAACGCCGCCAAGGCGAAGGTGGACGGCGTCGAGGCGGAAGGCGTCGTCACCCCGTCGCACAGCGACCGGTTCGACTTCTCCTTCTCGTGGCTGAACGCCCGCTATGCCAGCTTCGTGCCGGCGCCGGGCTATGACTGGACGGGCAGGAAGCTCGATCGTTCGCCGAACCTCGGCTTCACGGCGGGCTATACCCACACGTTCGATCTGGCCAATGGCGGCAACGTCCAGCTCGGCGCGCGCACCCGCGTGTCCGACGGCTATGAGCTGGCCGCGCTGGGGACGCTCAACCAGTTCCGCGTGCCGAGCTACAGCAAGACGGATCTGCTGCTGTCCTACAACGCGCCGAGCGATCGCTGGTATATCCAGGGCTATGTGAAGAATATCGAGAATTCGCTCGTCGTCACCGCGGCCGCGACCGGTTATTCCGCCCTTATAACCGTAGCCGACCCCCGCACCTATGGCGTACGCGCCGGCTTCAAGTTCTGAGGCTGATCCCGGCTTGAACCATGGAGCCACGGCGACCCGTTCGCCGTGGCTCTTTTCTTATGGGGCGGTTGCGGCTTGGTTGACCGGCGGTCAAATCCGCCTAAAGGCGTGAGCTGCACGGGCGGTTAGCTCAGTTGGTAGAGCATCTCGTTTACACCGAGAGGGTCGGCGGT
>JASGGR010000071.1:0-15619 GCA_047602705.1 Sphingomonas bacterium
GAAGGGCGCGATCGAGCGCGCGATCGAGCTGGTGAAGGAAACGCCCGGCGCATGGATGCCGCAGCAGTTCGACAATCCCGCCAATATCGACGTCCATGTCCGCACCACCGCGCAGGAGATCCTGCGGGACTTCGCCGATGCGCCGATCGACGTGATCGTCACCGGCGTGGGCACCGGCGGCCACATCACCGGCGTCGCCGAGACGCTGAAGAAAAGCTGGCCGGACCTGAAGGTGTTCGCGGTGGAGCCGACCGCCTCTCAGGTGATCGGCGGCGGGCAGCCGGGGCCGCACCCGATCCAGGGCATCGGCGCGGGCTTCATCCCCACCAACCTTCACACGCAGGCGCTGGACGGCGCGATCGCCGTGGAGCCGGAAGCCGCCAAGGAGATGGCCCGACGCTCCGCGCGCGAGGAAGGCGTGCTGGTCGGCATCTCCTCCGGCGCGACGCTCGCCGCGATCGCCCAGAAGCTGGCCGAGCTGCCGGCCGGCACGCGGGTGCTGGGGTTCAACTACGACACGGGCGAGCGCTATCTTTCGGTGCCGGATTTCCTGCCGGAAGCGTGAACCGTTCACCACCGCCGGCGCGGGAGCGACGTCCCGCGTCGGCGCCGGATGGGCCGGCATTTGTCCGGGTGCGGCTCATTCCCGCGAATATCTCGTCGGCGGCCCGATATAGCTCAGGCAATCCGGCTGGAAGACCACCACATGGGAAAGGTCCGGGCGCGAGCGCGAAGAATATAGCATCGCCTCCGCCCCGGCTTGCCTCGCGGCATCCGAAAACAGCCAGGTAGGCGATGCTTGCCCGGCATCTCTCAAATCCTGCCAGACGATTGATGCGGCGGTTCGTCCGCGCGCATCCGCCACCAGTCGGGCGGTCAATCGCATCGGAATGAGCACGCGCGCCACGCCGTCGCTCAGATATCGCCGGATCGCCACGCCTGCCCCTTCGGCGCTGAGGGATGCGTAAGCCGCGATTTGCCCGGAGTGGTGAAACCTTCCTTCCGGAGCCTTTGCGGGAATAGCAGGTGTATCGATCAGCGTGGCCGGCAGCAATCGCCAGACTGGCCCGTCAAAACTCACCAGCGGCAAGGCCATCGGGCTTCATCCGCTCGGGGCAGAAAGATGGAGAGATGCTCGCGCATCATTTCTCTACAGCGCGGGCGGACCATATCCAGGCGGTGGCGGGAAACTCGATCACGCCGCCCCTTATCCTGCCGGCCAGAAATTTGGAGAGCCGTTCCCGCATCGCCGCGCGCTCCGCCGGTTCGGCGGCGGCGAACAGGGCGGCTGCGGGGCCGATGCGCCGGAAGAAGTGCAGCGCCTGCGCCAGCGCATCCGGCTCATCCCCGGCGCGATAGGCATAGTCGATCAGTTGCGGAGCACCGGCCGCGAAGCCGTTGCTTTCCAGCAGTCCGCGCACGAATTCCGGCTCGGCGAACGCGAAAGGTCCGGGCGCATATCCATCTGCCGCAGTCCCTCCCGAAGCGCCGGCAGCCGCGGCGATCTCCGTCGCCCATGGGTTGCGGGCGAGGCTCGCGAAACAGGAAAACACCAAGGCCGCGCCGGGACGGAGCGCCTGCCGGATCGCGCGGAAGGCGGCCTGCGGGTCCGGGAAGAACATCACCCCATGACGCGAGAAAGCGAGATCGAATTCCCGCCCCTCCAGAAAACCTACTGCCTCTGCCCTATGGAAGGAGGCATTGGGCACGGCCTTTCCCCGCTCCCGCGCGACATCCACCAACCGCTCGGAAAGATCGATGCCCGTCACCTCCAGCTCCGGCCGGACGGCGGCGAGCGCCAGCGAAGTGACGCCGGCGCCGCAACCGATATCCAGCGCACGGCCCCGTTCCGGTGCGGCAGCCGCGATCGCCCCGTCGAGCGCTCCGGCGAGTCCGGCGAAGCTCATGTCGGTCAATCGCCATTCCTCGGCCCATGTATCGCCGACGCGGCCCTGCCAGTCATAACCGCTGGTCATCGCCCTCTCCTCTTTCTCCAGGCCGGCAAGAGCCTAGCAGCAAAAACGCAAAAGGCCCGCCCCCAATCGGGGACGGGCCTTCCATCGTCATCATGCGGCAGCGATCACACGTCGTCGCTGTCGGACTGGCCGACCATCAACTCCTCGCCCAGCCCTTCGGTGCGGGCGCGGATCGCGCGTTCCAGCCGCTCGGCCATTTCCGGATTGTCGCGCAGGAACTGCTTGGCATTTTCGCGCCCTTGCCCGATCCGCACGCTGTCATAGCTGAACCACGAACCCGATTTCTCGACCAGTCCGGCCTTGACGCCGAGATCGATGATCTCGCCCATCTTCGAGATGCCTTCGCCGAACATGATATCGAACTCGACCTGCTTGAACGGCGGCGCGACCTTGTTCTTCACCACCTTCACGCGGACGTTGTTGCCGATCGCCTCGTCCTTGTCCTTCAACGATCCGGTGCGGCGGATATCCAGGCGCACCGAAGCGTAGAATTTCAGCGCGTTGCCGCCCGTCGTCGTTTCCGGCGATCCATACATCACGCCGATCTTCATGCGGATCTGGTTGATGAAGATCACCAGGCAGCGCGAACGGCTGATCGTGCCGGTCAGCTTGCGCAGCGCCTGGCTCATCAGGCGCGCCTGAAGGCCGACATGGCTGTCGCCCATCTCGCCCTCGATCTCGGCGCGCGGAACGAGCGCGGCGACCGAATCGACCACCAGCACGTCGATCGCGTTCGAGCGGACCAGCGTGTCGACGATCTCCAGCGCCTGCTCGCCGGTATCGGGCTGCGAGATGATCAGTTCGTTGATGTCGACGCCGAGCTTCTTCGCATAGACCGGATCGAGCGCATGCTCGGCATCGACGAAGGCCGCCGTGCCGCCCATCTTCTGCGCCTCGGCGATGGCGTGGAGCGCGAGCGTGGTCTTGCCCGAGCTTTCCGGCCCATAGATTTCCACGATGCGCCCGCGCGGCAGGCCGCCGACGCCGAGCGCGATATCCAGCCCGAGGCTGCCGGTGGAGACAGTCTCCACCTTCAGCGTCTCGCGCTGCCCGAGTTTCATCGCCGAGCCTTTGCCGAAGGCCCGGTCGATCTGCGCCAGCGCGGCGTCCAGCGCCCTTTGACGGTCTGCGTTCGTGCTTGCCATGCCGTTATCGATCACCTTCAGATTGGCGGCCATTGTGAGCCTCGTTCGCTAGACCAGACGCGTGAACCGTTCAACGCGCTGATCCACATGTATCCAATTTGTTCTCAACGAACAAGAGGGGAACAAAAATTTCCTTCAGACCAGTTCCGTGGCAAACGTCCACCATGCCGGATGCCGGGCGCCAATCGCTTCGGCGGCGGCGCGCGCCTCGGCAGTCGTGTCGAACAGGGCGAAACAGGTCGCGCCGGAGCCGGACATGCGGACCAGCCCTGCCTCCGCCTGAGCCTCCAGCAACGCGAGCACATCCGCGATCACCGGCGCGGCTGCGACGGCGGAAGGGGTGAGATCGTTGCGATCACGCGCCGGATCGCCGGTCAGCGCACCCCGGTCCACGCAGTCCCAGCCGGCGAACACGCGCGCGGTGGAAACCGCCACGCCGGGATTGACCAGCAGCACGGCCTTCCCGGCCAATCCCGCGACCGGCCTCAGATCGTCGCCCCGCCCGATGCCGACCGCGCTTCTCCCCATCAGACAGGCGGGCACGTCCGCGCCCAGCCGTGCGGCGATCGCGAACAATCGCGCATCGTCCGGCCTCACGCCATGACGGCGGGCAAGCGCGCGCAACGTCGCCGCCGCATCCGCCGATCCGCCGCCGATGCCGGACGCGACCGGCAACGCCTTTTCCAGCACGATCGCGCAAGCTTCCGTCACGCCGAAGGCCGCGCGGAAGGCATCGCGCGCGCGGGTGACGAGATTATCCCCCTCCCCCGCCAGCGCCGCGCCAAACGGGCCGGTGATCGCGAAGGAATCCGCCTCCGCCGGGGTAAGCGAGATCGTGTCGCCGTCCCGGCAGAAAGCGAACAAAGTCTCCAGATCATGATAGCCGTCCGGCCGCCGCGCGCGGACATGGAGCGCGAGATTCAGCTTCGCGGGCGCGGATTCGACAATCGTCATGGCGCTCACAAGCCGTCGGCGATCTTGGCGGCGATCCGGCCCCGATCCTTCTCGTCGGCCACCACCTCCGCCGCGCGCCAGGCGTAGCGCGCCTCGTAACGGCGGCCGGCCGCCCAATAGGCATCGCCCAGATGCTCGCCGATTTCGGCATTGTCGGGCGCGGCTTCCGCGGCTTTTTCGAGCAGGGGGAGCGCGCGCGCAACATTGCCTGTGCGGAAATAGGCCCAGCCGAGCGAATCGGTGATCGCCGCATCATCCGGCCGCAGCGCGCTCGCGCGCTCCAGCAGCGCCAGCGCCTTCGCGCTATCGCCGCCATGGGTGAGGTCGCCATAGCCGAGATAATTGAGCACCGAAGGCTCTTCGGGCGCAAGCTGCTGCGCGTGGAGCAGGGCCGCACGCGCGGCGGGCCAGTCCCCGCTTTCATCCAGCGCCGCGCCATATTGCAGCCACGGCTGCCATCGCCCGGCTGCGGACGGACGTTCGAGCAGGCGGCGATAGACCGGAGCGGCGTCCTTCGGGCGGTCGGCGGCGAGAAGCAGGTCCGCGAGCGCGGCAACCATGCTGTCCGGCGCATCCTGCGGCGCGGCGAGCGGCGTGGCGACGGCGATCGCCTGATCGTAGCGCTCGGCCCCGGCCAGCACGGCAAGGCGCGCGCTATTGGCGTCGGCGGCATAGATGCCGTTGCGATCGATGCCGTCGAGCACGGCAAGCGCGCGATCGGTGCGGCCGAAGCGCGACAGCGTGGCGGCAAGCAACAGGCGGGCACGGTCATTCCCCGGCTCGGCGCGCAACGCCGCACGGGTGAGCGTGATCGAAAGCGGCACGGGCTCGCCGCCCCCGGCCAGATCCTCCGCCAGCCGCACGAACAGCCGCGCGGCGCCGAAGGCGAGCGACGGCTTCACCCCGGCGGGCAGACGCATGCCGCGCGCGGCGCCGGGAACGTCGAGCAAAGCACGCGCGCGCTCCTCCTGCCCCGCGCCGATCAGCAATTGCGCGGCGGCGATCCGCAGTCCCCGCGCCGCCTGATCGTTGCCGAGCACGGTGCGGAGCGCCGTCAACCCTTCGTCATAACTGCCGCGCGCGATCAGGATCAGCGCGCGATTCTCCTCCGCGAGCCGGCGCGCCACCGCATCGCGCGGCCGCTGGGCCAGGATCGCGAAGGGGTCCCCGCCCCGCTCCTGCGCCGCCCATGCGCGCAGCGGAGTCGCCAGAACGGCGAGTTGGCCGCTCGCGAGCCGGTCGATCGCGGCATCGGCCGCGGCGCGATCATGCGCACGGGCGGCGGAAGCGAGCGCCATCAGCGCGGTGTCGGCGGGCGCGATGCCATCGGCCGCGAGCGCGGCCGCCGCGCGATCGACCAGCGCATCGTCGCCGATCGCCAGCCTCGCGATAGGCGCGCAGGGCGATCTCGGCATTGCCCGGCGCGTCGGTGAGCGCCGCCGCATAGCGGCGCGCGGCCTGCGCCCCGTCTCCGTCCGCATCGTCGGCGCGCGCCGCCATATAGGCGAGCAGGCCATCTTCCTGCACCCGCGTCGCGCCCAGCGCGGGCGTTATCGCGATGATGCTCACACCAAGTGCGAGCATCGCGCGCTTACATATTGGGATAATTCGGGCCACCGCCACCTTCCGGCACGACCCAGGTGATATTCTGGGTCGGATCCTTGATGTCACACGTCTTGCAGTGGACGCAATTCTGCGCGTTGATGACGAAGCGCGGATTGCCTTCCTCCTGACCGACGATCTCGTAAACGCCGGCCGGGCAATAGCGTTGCGCCGGCTCGTCGAACATCGGCAGATCGTAATCCACCGGGATCGACGGGTCCTTCAGCGTCAGGTGGACCGGCTGATCCTCCTCATGGTTCGTGTTCGACAGGAACACGGAGGAAAGCCGGTCGAACGTCAGCACGCCGTCGGGCTTCGGATAGTCGATCTTCGGCACGAGGTCCTTGCGCCACAAGGTCTCGTTGTCGGGATGATGATGATGCAGCGTGAAGGGCACCTTGATGCCCAGATGCTCCAGCCACATGGTGATGCCGGCGAGGCCGGACCCCATGAAATCGCCGAACTTCTTCACCAGCGGCACGACGTTGCGGACGACGGAAAGCTCCTTCCTGAGCCAGCTTTCCTCGAACGCGGCCGGATAGGCGGCCAGCTCGTCCAGCTCGCGCTGCGAAAGGATCGCGTCCACCGCCGCGTCCGCCGCCATCATGCCGGATTTCATCGCGGTATGCGTGCCCTTGATGCGCGGCACGTTGAGGAAGCCCGCGGTATCGCCGATCAGCGCGCCACCCGGGAACACCAGCTTCGGGATCGACTGAAGCCCGCCGTCGCTGATCGCGCGCGCGCCATAGGAGACGCGCTTGCCGCCCTTGAGCAGCTTCGCGATCTCCGGATGCGTCTTCCAGCGCTGCATCTCCTGGAACGGCGAGAGATGCGGATTGGTGTAGTTGAGCCAGGTGACATAGCCGATGCTGAGCTGGCCGTTCGCCTGATGATAGATCCAGCCGCCGCCGTTCGATCCGGTTTCCGAAAGCGGCCAGCCCTGTGTGTGGATCACCGTGCCGGGCACGTGCAGCGCAGGATCGATATCCCACAATTCCTTGATCCCGATGCCATAGACCTGCGGATCGCTCTCCGCATCCAGATCGAACTGGCGGATCAACTGCTTTGTGAGATGTCCACGGCAACCTTCGGAAAAGAAGGTGTATTTCGCATGAAGTTCCAGCCCCGGCTGATAATCGGGCTTGTGCGTATCGTCGCGCGCCACGCCCATGTCGCCTGTGGCGACGCCCTTCACGCGGCCCTGATCGTCGTAGAGGATTTCGGCGGCGGCGAAGCCGGGGAAGATCTCCACGCCAAGCTCGCCCGCCTTCTCCGCCAGCCAACGGCACAGGTTGCCGAGCGAGCCGGTGTAGGTGCCCTTGTTGTGCATGAAGGGCGGCGTGACGAAATGCGGCATGTTGAACTTGCGGTTCTTCGTGAGAATCCAGTGCAGGTTCTCCCGCACCGGAACCTCCGCCAGCGGGCAGCCGTCCTCGCGCCATGTCGGCAGCAGCTCGTCGAGGCTGCGGGGATCGATCACCGCGCCCGAAAGGATGTGCGCGCCGACTTCCGAACCCTTTTCGAGCACGCAGACCGAAACGTCCGCCCCCTTTTCGGCGGCGGCCTGCTTCACCCGGATCGCGGCAGCGAGGCCCGCAGGGCCTGCGCCGACGATCACCACGTCGTAGGGCATCGATTCGCGTTCACTCATTCCACTCTCCCCGTGCCATCCGCATCCGGGCGCGATACGGCAACGTCCTGTCAGGGACAGGCTCTCAAGGCAATTGACCCGAACGTCAACGCCAATCCTTATGCGCTTCATGGGGGAAATGCAGATTCTCGACTGGAACAAGGCGGCCGCGAGCACGCTGGAATGGTGGGATGCCGCCGGCGTGGACGTGTTGACGGGCGACGATCCGTTCGACTGGCTCGCCGCGCCGGAGCCTGCCGCGCGCGCCCCGGAATCCCGCGCCGCGGAGCGTCCGCGCGAAGCCGCCGCGCCGGCCGCGCCGCGCCCCTCGCCCTGCCGCCGACGCTGGAGTACTTCCTCGCGTGGCGCACCGGCGCGGACGTGCCGGAGGCCGCATGGGGCGGCGCGCTGATCCCCGCCACCGGCCCCGGCAATGCCGATCTCATGATCCTCGCCGATTGCCCGGAGCGGGACGATCGCGACAGCCTGTTCTCCGGCGAGCTGGCGCGCCTGTTCGACCGGATGCTCGCCGCGATCGGGCGATCGCGGGCGGACGTGCATCTCGCCGCCGTCGCCACGGCCCGCCCGATTGCCGGCCGCGTGCCGCGCGAGGCGATGGAGGCGCTGACCGAAATCAGCCGCCATCACATCTCTCTCGTCACTCCCAAACGCGTGCTTACGCTAGGAAATGCGGCGAGTCGTGCGCTCCTTTCGGCGGATGCAGCCGATGCCCGTGGGCGTTTGCACCGCCTTGACCTTAAGGGTGGCACAACAACCGAGGTCGTGGCGAGCTATCACCCGCGTCTGTTGCGCGAGCGTCCCGTCGCCAAGGCCGAGGCATGGAGGGACCTGTTGTTGCTGATCGGGGGGAATTGAAGGTGATCGCGAAATACGTCGCAGCGGCTGGCGTCGCCATGCTGTCGGCGGGGATCGCATCGGCCGATCCGCTGCCCGCCAGCGTTTCCTCCGCCAGCGCCACCAGCTTCGCTGCGTCGAAGGACACGGTGCCCGCGCAGCTTTCCGACGCGCAGCGCGCCGGCTATCGCGCGGTATTCGCCGCGATCCGGGAGCAGCGCTGGCAGGATGCGCAGCTCGGCCTCGCCTCCATGGGGCCGGGGCCGCTCCATTCCTATGCGCTCGCGGAGCTTTACACCGCCAGGGGCTCTCCCCGGATCGACTTGGATTCGCTGGTCAAATTGCTGACCGAGGCTCCCGAGCTGCCGCAGGCCGATGCGCTCGCCCGCCTCGCCCGCGCGCGCGGCGCGACCGACCTTCCGCCGCTTCCCGAGGCGCAGCGGCTGGTGTGGCAGGACGGCGCGCCCAACCGCATCCGCGTGAAGGCGACGCGCAGCGATCAGGTCGCCGCCGAGCTGGCGGTGAGGATGCAGCCGCTGATAAAGGCGGACATGGGGCGCGAGGCGGAAAGCCTGCTCGACGCCACCGGCGGCCTCTCCCCTGAGGCGCAGACGGAATGGACCGCGCGCGTCGCGTGGATCTATTTCCTGCAGGGGCTGGATGACGACGCCCGCCGGCTCGGCGATCGCGGCGCGGCAGGGATCGGCGACTGGGCGGTGCAGGCGCGCTGGACGTCGGCGCTCGCGGCATGGCGCGCGGGCGATTGCGCGGCCGCGTCGAGCGGGTTCGAGGGCGTCTCCACCCGCGCGGGCGACACCGATCTGCGCGCGGCGGGCCTTTATTGGGCGGCGCGCGCGGACATGCGCTGCGGCCGCCCCGACCGTGTCGAGACGCGGCTGAAGAACGCGGCGCAATATGGCGAGGCCTTCTACGGCCAGCTCGCGCGGCAGGCGCTGGGCATGACCACGCATGTCATCCGCCCCCGGCGCATCACCGCCGACTGGGCGTTGCTGGAGCGCCGCCCCAACGTGCGCGTCGCCGCCGCGCTGGCGGAGATCGGGGAGAATGACGCCGCCGATCAGGTGATTCGCCAGCAGGCGAAGATCGGCCCGGCCAACGAATTCGCGGCGCTCATCCGCCTGACCGAGCAGATGGACCTGCCCGCCAGCGTCGTGTGGCTGGCGCACAATTGCCCGCAGGGCATCACTGCCACCGCCGAGGCGCGCTATCCCACGCCGAACTGGACGCCGGACACGGGCTGGCGCGTCGACAAGGCGCTGGTGCTGGCGCACACGCTCCAGGAATCGGGCTTCCGCAACAAGGTGGTCAGCCCCGCCGGTGCCTATGGCCTGATGCAGATCATGCCGGCGGCCGCGACCGATTACATGCGCGAGCGCGGCCTCACCATCGATCGCGCGGCGCTGACGCGGCCGTCCACCAACATGGACATCGGCCAGCGGCATCTGGAAAAGCTGCGCGACATGGGGCTCACGCAGGGCCTGCTGCCCAAGGTGATCGCCGCCTATAACGCCGGGCCGAAGCCGGTGCAGGACTGGAACGCCATCGTCCGCGACGGCGGCGATCCCCTGCTCTACATTGAAAGCATCCCTTATTGGGAAACGCGCGGCTATGTGACGATCGTGCTGCGCAATTACTGGATGTACGAGGCGCAGGCCGGCCGCGCCACCTTCCCCAGCCGCGCCGCGCTGGCGCAGGGCCTGTGGCCGCGCTTCCCCGGCCTGCCCGGGCCGAGCGCGGTGCGGATCAAGACGCCGTTCGCCCCGATCACGACAGTAGCCGCGAGCGCCGCGCCCATCGCGGTGGCGTCGGCGGGAATCACGGGCGGGCGCTGACCTCCTCTCACCGTCATGCCGGGCTTGACCCGGCATCCAGAGTAACGCGCGATGACGTTTGAGGCTCTGGATACCGGGTCAAGCCCGGCATGACGGCAAAATGAAAGCCCTTATCCCGCCAGCGCCTTCTTCAGCAGCTCGTTCACCACCTGCGGATTGGCCTTGCCGCCCATCGCCTTCATCGTCTGGCCGACGAAGAAGCCGAACAGGGCTTCCTTGCCTCCGCGATACTGCTCGAGCTGGTTCGGATTCTTCGCCAGCACCTCGGCGATCACCGCCTCGATCGCGCCGGTGTCCGAAGTCTGCCTGAGGCCGCGTTCCTCCACGATCCTGCCCGGCGCCTCGCCGGTTTCGAGCATCACCTCGAACACCTGCTTGGCGAGGCTGCCGGAAAGCGTGCCATCCGCGACCAGCGCGAGCAGTTCCGCCGCCTGCCCCGGCGTGACCGGCGATTCCTCGATCCCCTTGCCGATGCGGTTGAGCGCGCCGAACAATTCGCCCGTCACCCAGTTGGATGCCGCGACCGGCGCGGCGCCCGCCTCCAGCAAGGCATCGAACCAGCGCGCCGTTTCCACCTCGGCGGTCAGCACGTCCGCGTTATAGGGGGTGATGCCCAGCCCCTCATACCGCTGGCGCTTGGCATCCGGCAGTTCGGGCAGGGAGGCGCGGCATTCCTCGAGGAAGGCGTCATCCAGTTCCAGCGGCAGCAGGTCCGGGTCCGGGAAATAGCGGTAATCGTGCGCATCCTCCTTGGAGCGCATCGAGCGCGTCGTGCCCGTGTCCGGGTTGAACAGCCGCGTCTCCTGCACGATCGTGCCGCCGGATTCGAGCACGTCGACCTGCCGGTTCGCCTCATGCTCGATCGCGGCCATCACGAAGCGGACGGAATTGACGTTCTTCGTCTCGGTCCGCGTGCCGAACCCGTCCCCCGGCTTGCGCACGCTGACGTTGACGTCGGCGCGCATCGAGCCTTCCTCCATATTGCCGTCGCACGAGCCGACATAGCGGAGGATCGCTCTCAGCTTCCTGAGGTAAGCCCCTGCTTCGGCGGGAGAACGCATGTCCGGCCGGCTGACGATCTCCATCAGCGCCACGCCGGAGCGGTTGAGATCGACATAGGAGCGCGTCGGATGCTGGTCGTGCATCAGCTTGCCGGCGTCCTGCTCGACATGGATGCGCTCCACGCCGATCGTCTTGACCGTCCCGTCATCCTCGATATCGATCGAGCCTTCGCCGACAAGCGGATGATAAAGCTGCGAAATCTGGTAGCCCTGCGGCAGATCGGCGTAGAAATAATTCTTCCGGTCGAACCGAGACCATTTGTTGATCGCGGCATCGATCGCCATGCCGGTGCGCACCGCCTGCCGGATGCACTCGCGGTTCGGCACCGGCAGCATCCCCGGCATCGCGGCATCGACAAGGCTGACCTGCGTGTTCGGCTCCGCGCCGAACGCGGTCGCCGCGCCGGAGAACAGCTTGGCGTTCGACGTGACCTGCGCATGGACCTCGAGGCCGATCACGACCTCCCAGTCGCCGGTGGCGCCCTTGATGCGGTAGGTGGATTCAGTCATCGCTTTCGTTCCTTACCACCACGCCTGCGGCCGGGCCGCGAAGCCCGCGCGTTCCTCGATCGCCAACGCGGCATCGAGCACGCCCTGCTCGTCCAGCGGCTTGCCGATGATCTGGAGGCCCAGCGGCAGCCCCTCGGCGGAAAGCCCGCCGGGCACGCTCATCGCGGGCAGGCCGGCGAGGCTGGCGGGCACGGTGAACACGTCGTTGAGATACATCGCCAGCGGATCGGCCTGCTTCTCGCCCAGCGCGAACGCCGCGGACGGCGCGGTGGGGGTGAGCAGCACGTCACACTTCTCCCACGCCGCCTCGAAATCGCGCGCGATCAGGGTGCGGACCTTCTGCGCCTGCGTGTAATAAGCGTCGTAGAAGCCCGCCGACAGCACATAGGTGCCGATCAGGATGCGGCGCTTCACCTCGTCGCCGAAGCCAGCCGCGCGGGTGGCGGCATACATCTGCTGGAGGTTCGCGCCGTCCGGCAGGTCGCGCTGGCCGTAGCGCACGCCGTCATAGCGCGCGAGGTTCGACGAGGCCTCGGCGGGCGCGATGATGTAATAGGCCGGCAGCGCATATTTCGTATGCGGCAGCGACACCTCCACCACTTCCGCGCCCGCGTCCTTCATCCACGCGATGCCCTGCTGCCAGAGCGCCTCGATCTCGGACGGCATGCCCTCGACGCGATATTCCTTCGGCACGCCCACGCGCTTGCCCTTCAGGCCGGCGTCGAGCATCGATTCCCACTGCGGCACCGGCAAGTCGAGCGAGGTGGCGTCCTTCGCGTCGAAGCCGGACATCGCCTCCAGCATGATCGCGCAGTCGCGCACGTCGCGCGCCATCGGCCCCGCCTGATCGAGCGAGGAGGCGAAGGCGATCACGCCCCAGCGCGAGCAGCGGCCGTAGGTGGGCTTGATCCCGGAAATGCCGGTGAAGGCGGCGGGCTGGCGGATCGAGCCGCCGGTGTCCGTGCCGGTCGCCCCCGGCGCGATCCGTGCGGCGACCGCTGCCGACGAGCCGCCCGAGGAGCCGCCCGGCGCGAGCGCGGCATTGCCGCCGTCGCTGCGCCGCCACGGCGAGATCACATTGCCGAACGCGCTCGTCTCGTTGGACGACCCCATGGCGAACTGGTCCATGTTGAGCTTGCCGAGCATGCCCGCGCCCGCATCCCACAATTTCTGCGAGACGGTGGACTCATAGGGCGGCGTGAAGCCTTCGAGGATGTGGCTCGCGGCGGTGCTGGTGACGCCCTATCTGTGCACAACAGGTCCTTCTGGCCGATCGGCACGCCGGCCAGCGGCTTCAGCGTCTCTCCGGCGGCGCGCGCCGCATCGGCGGCATCGGCGGCGGCGAGCGCATGGTCCGGCGTCTCGACGAGGAAGGCGTTGAGCGGCCTGGCGGCGGCGACGGCGGCGTTGAAGGCTTCGGCCACCTCGCGCGCGGAGAACGTGCCCTCGCGCACGCCGTCGCGAATCTCGCGGATGCCAAGGTCGGTGAGAGCGGACACTATTCGATCACTTTCGGAACGGTGAAAAAGCCATGCTCGGCGGCGGGCGCGTTCGCCAGCACCGCGTCGCGGATGCCGCCGTCGGTGACGACGTCGTCGCGCAGCCGGAGTGTGTTGGGGATGACGGCCGTCATCGGCTCCACCCCTTGCGTGTCCACCTCCCCGAGCTGTTCGATCCAGCCGAGGATGTTGTTGAGCTCGGGAACGAGCCGCTCTGCGGCGGCATCGTCGATCGCGATGCGCGCAAGGCTCGCGACCTTCTTCACTGTTGCGGTGTCTACGGACATGCGCCGCCGCTACCATTGTGCGGCGCGGGAAAGCAATGCCCGGCATTGCGCAAGCGCCCGCGCTGGGGCAGGCAGGCGCGCGATGGCCCGCAAATTCCTCTACATCGTCGCCTTCCTGACCGCGCTCGTGATCGTCGCGGCCTTCGTGTTCCGTATCTGGGGCAACGAACTGATCCGCTGGCGCTTCGTGCCGCGAGACGGGTTCCAGCCGCAGGCGGCGCTGCCCGCCGATGCCTATGCCAAGCCGGATATGTGGCTCGCCCGGCCGGACAAGAAGGACAATCCCGCGCTGTGGACGCCGAAGGGCTTCAGCGCCGGGGGCGGCAAGGCGGCGGTGTTCTTCATCCATCCCACGTCCTATCTGGAACGCGAGCATTGGAACGCCCCGCTCGCCGACAGGGAAGCGAACCGCACGGCCGAGCTTTACCTGCGCGGGCAGGCGAGCGTGTTCAACGCCGCCGGACAGATATGGGCGCCGCGCTATCGCCAGGCGACGTTCGGCGCGTTCCTCACCAACCGCGCCGATGCGGCGCGGGCGCTGAACCTCGCTTACGGCGACGTGCTCGAGGCGTTCGACACCTTCCTGAAGCAGATCGGCCCGCATCGCCCGATCATCCTCGCCGGGCACAGCCAGGGCGGGCTGCACCTCACACGGCTGCTGAAGGATCGCGTGGCGGGAACCCCGCTCGCGAAGCGGATCGTCGCGGCCTATGTGATCGGCTGGCCGGTGAGCCGCAGCGCGGACCTGCCCGCGATGGGCCTGCCGGAATGTCTCCGCCCCGATCAGCGCGGCTGCGTGCTTTCATGGCAGAGCTTCGCCGAGCCGGCGGACCCGCGCCTGATCCTCGACACGTTCGACGGCAGCACCGGATTGACCGGCCAGCCAAGGCGCGGCACGCGGATGGTCTGCACCAACCCGCTGACCGGCCGCGCGGACACCGATGCGCCCGCCAGCGCCAATCTGGGCACGCTTTTCCCGACGGAGGACATGTCCGGCGGGAAGATCGAGGCGGGCAAGGTGCCGGCGCGCTGCGCCGGACGCGGGTTCCTGATGATCGGGGAGCCGCCGCAAATGGGCTCCTATGTGCTGCCCGGCAACAATTACCACGTCTACGACTACGCCCTGTTCTGGGCCAATATCCGCGCCGACGCCGCGCGGCGGATGAGGCGGCGGTGATAGCGCTCGAAGCCGCCGGGTTCCGCGCGGCCCTGCCCCATGGCGGGCGGCTGATCGGGCTGGACGTGGGGACGAAGACGATCGGCACCGCGCTGTGCGATGCGCAATGGACCTTCGCCAGCCCCGCCATGCTGATCCGCCGCACGAAGTTCACCAGGGACAAGGCCGCGCTCGCCGCGCTGATCGCGGAGCAGCAGGTGACGGGGATCGTCATCGGCCTGCCGCTGAACCTCGACGGCAGCGAAAGCCCGCGCAGCCAGTCCACCCGCGCCTTCGCGCGCAATGTCTCGGACCTCGGCCCGATCCTGCTGTGGGACGAGCGCTGGTCCACCCAGGCGGTGACGCGGACCCTGATCGAGCAGGACGCCAGCCGCGCGAAACGCGCCGAACTGGTGGACAAGATGGCCGCCGCCTATATTCTGCAGGGCGCGATCGACGCGTTGGTCCGTGCCTGACGCCGAAATCCGCCAACGCGATCGTCGCGAGTTTCCTGCGTAGAGAGGTGCGTATGGTTCGCCTGTGGCCCGCCGGTGTGGTCGGGATGTTGCTGACGGGATGCACGGCTCACACCGTCGTGACCCCGCCGCCCCCACATGCCACGGTGGAATCCGCGCCACAGCCCGCATGGATGCTGGCGGCAACCCCCGTCGGGGCGCAGGCGCTGGACACGCTCGACAAGCGTTTCGCCCATGCGATCCGCACATTGCCCGCCGCCGCGGCCACGAGGGCGCGCAGCGAGGGCGCGCTGCTCGATCCCACCGCCGCGCAGCTCGCGCCGCAGCTTCCGCCGGGGCCGTATCATTGCCGGCTGATCCGGCTGGGCGGGACGAAGGGCATGCAGGCCTTCCCGCCGGACATCTGCTATGCGCTGGCCGATCAGGACGGGCAGTCCTTCGTGAAATCGACCGGAGAGAATCGGCCCGACGGGCGGCTCTATGCCGATGGCGACCGGCGGCTGGTGCTGCTCGGCACCGCGCGGCGCGCGGGCGAGACGGGGGCGAAGCGCTATGGCGACGATCCCGCGCGCGATCTAGCCACCGCAGATTGACGGCGAAGATCAGGATCAGCAG
>JASGGR010000072.1:0-15129 GCA_047602705.1 Sphingomonas bacterium
GTGGTTCGGCCTGCTCGCGCTGCGCGTCGCGACGCGCATGGCGGGGCCGGACGATGCGATGAAGCCCGAAAAGGCTCTTTTCAAATATTCGATCCTCTATCTGTTCGTCATTTTCGGCGCGATGGTGATCGATCGGTGGGTGGCATGAAGCGCGAAGAAGAAGAATTGATCCGGCAGCGGCAGAAGGGCAGGGCCGTGGTGATGGCCGGGCTGCTGGGGGTGTTCGTCGTCCTCGTCTTCGCGATCACGATCGTGAAGATCAAGGCCGGCATTGCGATGAGATGAGGGTGAGGGGATGAAGGTCACGCGCACCACCCGCACGGCGATATTCGCGGTGCTCGGCATCTGTTTCATGACCGGGCTGGCCTTCGCCAGCGTGCCGCTCTACCGCATCTTCTGCCAGGCGACCGGGCTGAACGGCACCACGCAGCGCGGCCTCACCGCGCCGGGCGGGGTGCATCGCACGATCCGCATCGACTTCGACGCCAACACCAGCCCGCGCCTGCCATGGCGCTTCACGCCCGAGCAGGGCAGCGAGACGGTGGACGTGGGCGCGCGCGACATGGCCTTCTTCACCGCCACCAACCGCGCGGCGGTGCCGGTGACGGGAACGGCCACCTACAATGTCACGCCCTATCAGGCGGGCAAATATTTCACCAAGATCGAATGCTTCTGCTTCACCCAGCAGACGCTGAAGCCCGGCGAGACGGCGCGGATGCCGGTGATCTTCTTCGTCGATCCGAAGATCCTCACCGATCCCGACACGAAGGATGTCGAGACGATCACGCTGAGCTACACATTTTACCCGGTGGATTCCGGGAAAACCGCAAGCTAGAGAAACAACCGTTCAGGAACAGGGGATGCAATAATGGCCGGCGCCAAGAACCATGATTATCATATTCTGCCGCCCGATCCGTGGCCGCTGATCGGGGCGTTCTCCGCGCTGGCGATGGCGGCCGGCGGCATCATGTGGATGCACGGCGGCCATGTCGGAAAGCCCAATGGCGGCGGCTTCCTGTTCTTCGCCGGTCTGGCGGCGGTGCTGTTCACCATGTTCTGCTGGTGGCGCAACGTGGTGCGGGAAGCGCATCATGGCGATCACACGCCGGTGGTGCAGCTCCATTTCCGCTACGGGATGATCCTGTTCATCGCCTCGGAAGTGATGTTCTTCGTCGGCTGGTTCTGGGCCTATTTCGATTTCGCCCTGTTCCCGGCGGCGATCAGCTATGTCGGCGGGCAGGTGGAGCATGCGGCGGACGGCGCGGCGGCGATCGCGGCGCAATGGCCGCCCAAGGGGCTGGAGGTGATCGACGCCTTCGAATTCCCGCTGCTCAACACGCTGATCCTGCTGACCAGCGGCACCACCGTCACCTGGGCGCACCATGCGCTGATCCACAACCAGCGCGGCGGCGAGAAGGTGGGGCTGTGGGGCCTGCTGGGCGTCGGCAACCGCGACAGCGTGCTGAAGGGGCTGTGGCTCACGATCGTGCTGGGCGTGCTGTTCAGCTCGATCCAGGCCTATGAATACATTCACGCGCCTTTCCCCTTCAAGGGGCTGAACTATGGCGCGGCCTTCTACATGGCGACGGGCTTCCACGGCTTCCACGTCATCATCGGCACGATCTTCCTGACCGTCTGCCTGATCCGCGCCTATCGCGGCGATTTCACCCCGCGCCAGCATTTCGGTTTCGAGGCTGCTGCCTGGTACTGGCATTTCGTCGACGTCGTGTGGCTGTTCCTGTTCGTGGTGATCTACGTATGGGGCGGCTGGGGCGCGCCGGTCCACGGTGGCTGATCCGGAGGGAGCTCCGGGCACCGGCCCGGATAACCCGGCCAACGAAGCGGGCGCGGTGGCCGGGGTGCCGCCGCGCCCGTTCGATTGCGGGGTGAAGGGCTTGTGCCCGCGCTGCGGCGCGAAGACGCTGTTTTCCGGCTGGATCAAGTTCGCCGATCGCTGCGGCCGATGCGGGCTGGATTATGATGCGTTCAACGTCGGCGACGGCCCGGCGGCCTTCCTCACCCTGATCCTCGGCACGATCGTGGTGATCGGCGCGGTGACGCTGGAACTGTCGCTCAGCCCGCCCTTCTGGGTGCATCTGCTGATCTGGCCGCCGGTGACGCTGGCGGGCGTGGTGCTGAGCCTGCGGCTCGCCAAGGGCTGGCTGATCGCGCTCGAATATCGCAACGCCGCGCGCGAGGGGCGGTTGAAGCAATGAGGCGCTGGCCGATCGTCCCGACCATCCTGGTCGCGCTCGCCGTCGCGGCGATGATCGCGCTCGGCCTGTGGCAGTTGCTGATCCGCCTGCCGGAAAAGGAGGCGCAGCTCGCGCAGCTTTCCGCCAATCCGGCGAAGCCCGCGATCGCCTTCCCGCGCTTCCCGGACGATTCGCTGCTGTTCCGGCGCGCGGGCGGCTTCTGCCTGTCGGTCGTCTCGATCGAGAAGGCCGGGGCGGGCAATGCGGGCTATCGCCTGATCGCCAACTGCCGCACCGGCGCGGAAGGGCCGGGGATGAAGGTGCAGCTCGGCACCACGCACGATCCGGAGGCCAAGGTGGCGTGGGGCGGCGGCAAGGTCTCCGGCTGGATCAGCCACGCGCCCGATGCCCGTCCGCTGATCGCCGGCCTGTTCAACCACAGGCCGCGCGAGCTGATCCTGGTGTCCGACACGCCCGCCCCCGGCCTCGCCGCGAACAGCCGGCCGGACGTGAGCATCGTGCCGAACAACCATCTCGCTTATGCGGTGCAGTGGTTCTTCTTCGCGGCAGTCGCGAGCGTGATCTATGTGCTCGCGGTCCGCCGGAGGATTGCCCGCGCGGGCGACCCGCATTAGGCGCGGGGGCCATGCGCTATATCTCCACGCGCGGCACCGCGCCCGCCCTCGACTTCCGCGACGTGACGCTCGCCGGCCTCGCCTCCGACGGCGGCCTCTACGTGCCCGAGCAATGGCCGACGCTGACCCGCGACGAGATCGCCGCGCTGGCCGGCCTCTCCTATGTCGATACGGCGGTGGCGGTGATGGCGCCCTTCGTCGGGGACAGCCTGACGCGCGAGGAGTTGAAGGCGCTGTGCGCCGCCGCCTATGGCCGGTTCGCCCATGCCGCCGTCACGCCTCTGGTGCAGCTCGATCACGACCAGTGGCTGCTGGAACTGTTCCACGGCCCGACGCTGGCGTTCAAGGACGTGGCGCTGCAATTGCTCGGCCTGTTGTTCGAGACGTTCCTCGCCGGCTCGGACCGGCATCTCACGATCGTCGGCGCGACCTCCGGCGACACGGGATCGGCCGCGATCGACGCGGTGGCGGGGCGCGCCGGCGTCGATATTTTCATGCTCCACCCCGAAGGGCGGGTGAGCGAGGTGCAGCGCCGCCAGATGACCACCGTGGGCGCGCCCAACGTTCACAACATCGCGATCCGGGGGGATTTCGATCAGGCGCAGGCGCTGGTGAAGGCGATGTTCAACGATCCCGCCTTTTCCGCGCGGTTCAACCTGTCGGCGGTCAATTCGATCAACTGGGCGCGATTGATGGCGCAGGTGGTCTATTATTTCTACGCCGCCGTCCGCCTGGGCGCGCCCGGCCGCGCGGTGGCGTTCAGCGTCCCCACGGGCAATTTCGGCGACGTCTTCGCCGGCTATGTCGCCGCGCGCATGGGGCTGCCGGTGGCGAAGCTGGTGGTCGCCACCAACGTCAACGATATCCTCCACCGCGCGCTTTCCAGCGGCGATTATTCGGCCGGCACGGTGGTGCCCACGCCGACGCCGTCGATGGACATCCAGGTCTCCTCCAATTTCGAGCGGCTGCTGTTCGATCTCGGCGGGCGCGACGGCGCGGCGCTGGCGGAGCAGATGCGCGGCTTCGAATCGACGCGCGCGATGCGGCTCACCAATGCGCAGCGCGAGGGCGCGGCGGCATTGTTCGCCAGCGAGCGCGTCGATGTGGACGAGATGGCGATGGCGATGCGCTGGGCGAACGTGCAGGCCGGGCAGGTGATCGACCCGCATAGCGCGATCGCGCTCGCCGCCGCGCGGCGTCAGGCGGGCGACGCGCCGATGGTGACGCTGGCGACCGCGCACCCCGCCAAGTTCCGCGACGCGGTGGAGCGCGCGACCGGCGTGCGCCCGGCGCTGCCCACGCGCGTCGGCGACCTGTTCGATCGCGAGGAGCGCTATGTCACGCTGGACGCGACTCTCGACGCGGTGAGCGGTTACATCGCCGGCCTCGCCACGCCGCGCGCATGAAGCTCGATACGCTGATCGGCGATCCCTGGGCCGATTACGGCCTGATCGACTCGGGCAATGGGCGGAAGCTGGAGCGCTACGGCCGCTTCCGCTTCATCCGCCCGGAGCCGCAGGCGTTATGGGCGCCCGCCAAGCCCGACTGGCGCGCGCATGGTGAGTTCGTCCCCGGCAGCGACGAGGACGGCGGCGGCCAGTGGCACTTCGCCGAGCCGGTCCCGCGCGAGGGCTGGCCACTGGCGTGGAACGAGGTCCGCTTCGCCGCGCAGACCACCCCCTTCCGTCACCTCGGCTTCTTCCCGGACATGGCGCCCGTCTGGTCGTGGATGCGCGAGCGGCTGGCGGGCCGCGACGATCCCGAATGCCTCAACCTGTTCGGCTATACCGGCGTCGGCACGCTGGCGCTGTCCACGATCGGCGCGCGGATGGTGCATGTCGATGCGTCGAAGAAATCGGTCGAGGCGGCGCGGGGCAATGCCGCGCTCTCCGGGCAGGCGGATGCGCCGGTGCGCTGGATCGTCGATGACGCGGCGAAGTTCGTCGCGCGCGAGGTGCGGCGCGGGCGGCGCTATGACGGCATATTGCTCGATCCGCCCAAATACGGGCGCGGGCCGGCGGGCGAGGTATGGCGGCTGGAGGAGCAGCTGCCTTCGCTGATCGCCGATTGCCGCAAGCTGCTGGACGCCGAATCGCGCTATCTGTTCCTCACCGTCTATGCCGTGCGCATGTCCGCGCTGGCGATCGGGGAGATGCTGCGGCAGGCCTTCGCCGACCTGCCCGGCACGGTCGAGGCGGGCGAGCTTGGCGTGCGCGAGGAAGCGCGCGGGCTGGTGCTGCCGACCGCGATCTGGGCGCGCTGGTCGCGGTGACGGCGGTCGTGCCGCTCCATGCGGTGCGCGGCATCTTCTATCGCGCGGTCGATCCGCTTCATGCGGCCGATGCCCTGTCCGGCTCACGCGGCGACGGCCGTTATTCGCGGCGCGGGCAGCCCACGCTCTACCTCAGCGCCTCGCGCGAGGGCGTCGAAGCGGCGATGGTCGCCCATCGCGCGGCGGATGAGCGGGAGCGCGTCGTCCTGCCGTTTTCGGTCGAGGCGAATCGCATCGCGGACCTGCGCGATCCCGAAACATTCGCACGAATCCGGGAGGCGGCGGGCGATCCCTTCGCCGACTGGCAGGGTGTCGCCGCGCCGCCCTCATGGCGCGTGCGTGACCGGATCGAGGCGCAGGGCGCGGAAGGGCTGATAGACCCGTCGCGCAAGGCGCCGGGCCTGTGGCATCTGGTGCTGTTCCGCTGGAACGTCCCCGGCGGGCCGATAGTGCGTCCTCAATAATCGCAGGCGGAATAGTCGCCCGCGCGGCAGGCGGCGACGGCGCGGCGCCAGTCGGCCATGTCGCGCTCATATTGCGCGCGGTTGCGGGCATAGCGCGCCATCTCGTCGTCATGCGCGCGCACGGCGGCCGCATAATCGCCGCCGCCCGCCAGCACTACGCGGCGCTGCCCGGTCGAGCGCGCGGCGACGCCGGCCCGCAGGTTGAGCTGGCGCGTCATGTCGCTGTCGCGCGCCCGCGCGGCCGCGCTGCGCATCGACGCGTCACGGGGATCGTCGGCATATGCCGCGGCAGGCAGCATCGCCACGACGATCGCGGCGCAGACGGACGATTTGGCCCTCATATGCGATTGTCCCCCAAAGATCGCCTGAAGCTATCAGCGCGAAGGGCGGGGCCGCAAACCGATTGCGACGAAGCGCAGGCCGCGCTCAGCCCAGCGCGGCGAGCTTCTCCTCCGCCAGCCGGTCCAGCTCGGCGCGGCTCTTCTTCTCGGCCGCCGTCTTGAGCTGGCCGCAGGCCGCGTCGATATCCCGACCGCGCGGAGTGCGCGTCGGGGCGGAGATGCCCGCCTCGAAGATGATGTTCGAAAACGCCCTGATCCGCTCCGGCGTGGAACATTCATAAGGCGCGCCGGGCCATGGGTTGAAGGGGATGAGGTTCACCTTCGCGGGCAGGCGATAATGCCGGATTAGCCGCACCAGCTCGCGCGCGTCCTCGTCCGAATCGTTCTTGTCCTTCAGCATCACATATTCGAACGTGATGCGCCGGGCGTTGTTCGCGCCGGGATAATCGGCGCAGGCCTGCAGCAGTTCCTCGATGCCGTATTTGCGGTTGATCGGCACGATCTCGTCGCGCACCTCCTTCGTCACCGCATGGAGCGAGACGGCGAGGTTCACGCCGATCTCCGCGCCTGCGCGCGCCATCATCGGCACCACGCCGGAGGTGGAGAGCGTGATGCGCCGCTTCGAGAGCGCGAGGCCGTCGCCGTCCATCACGAGGCGCAGGGCATCGCGCACGTTCTCGAAATTATACAGCGGCTCGCCCATCCCCATCATCACGATGTTGGTGAGCATCCGCCCTTCCGGCTGGCTCGGCCATTCGCCCAGCGCGTCGCGCGCCAGCATCACCTGGCTCACGATCTCCCCCGCCGTCAGGTTGCGGACGAGGCGCATCGTGCCGGTGTGGCAGAAGCGGCAGTTGAGCGTGCAGCCGACCTGGCTGGAGACGCAGAGCGTGCCCCGATCCGCATCGGGGATGAACACCATCTCGTAATCCTGCCCGTCCGGCGAGCGGAGCAGCCATTTGCGCGTGCCGTCGGTGGAAACCTGCGCGGTCACGATCTCCGGCCGGCCGATCACGAAGCGTTCGGCCAGCCACGGGTGCTGCGCCTTGGCGATGTCGGTCATCTGCGCGAAATCGGTTGCGCCGCGATTGTAGATCCAGTGCCAGATCTGCTTGGCGCGCAGCTTCGCCTGCTTCGGCTCCATGCCCGCGTCGGCCAGCGCCTGCCGCAGCGCGTCCTTCGACAGGCCGATCAGGTCGACGCGGCCGTCCTCCCGCAGGGTGTCCGGGCGCGCCACGGGCACGGGATCGAAGTGCCCGGGAATGGGCATGGGGGCTGCCGACGCTGTTTGCATGGCCGCCCACATAGTCGAATCGGTGCGGGTTTTCCAGTCTGGAGCCTGTTTCATATGGGCTGAATATCACGCTGTTCCCCCGCGCGGGCGGGGGGCGGAAGCCACACGGCTTTGCGCCTGAGACTCTGGACTCCCGCCTGCGCGGGAGAACGGTTCAATCTGGCTGTAACCCGCTCTGGAACGGATCGACGACTGTTTATGACGGCGGGAGAACGCAAGGAGGCCTGAATGTTGATCGGCCTTAGCGGTTGGTGCACCCCAGCGCCGCCGCGTCGATTGCGCTCGCCGCGCCGGGAAGGGCATAGGTGTCGGCGAAGGGCCGCCCGCTCGCGGCGACGGTGGAGACGCTCATGCTGCGGCTGCCGCGCATTGCTGCGACGATCGCATGGTCCGTGGCCGCATCGGGGGACCAGGCTGCGGAACCGCGCGCGGAAAGGGTGAAGCGCCGATCGCCGATCGCCAGCGTCACCGGCGCGCCGGGGCGGATATTGGTGCTCAGCCGGACGAACACCGCCCCGCGCCGGTCCGCGCCGAAGCGGCTCAGCACGCTCGAGAATGGCCGCCAGCGGGATGCCGCGCCCGCGCGCAGCGGGGCCGCGATCGCGAAGCAGCGCTGCGGCGCGGCGTCGCGGAACGCCGCCCATCCCTGCCACACGCCGAGCGGGACGCGCCCCTCTCCGGCCGCAGCCGCGAGCAGCAGGAGCGCGGCCCCGATCACGCGGGCGCGTAGCCTGTGCCAAGGTGGACGACCGATTCGCGCCCGCCCTCGATCATGGTGACAGTCCCCTGCGGATGGCCGCGCAGCACGGGCGCGCCGCATGCGCCGGGCGCCGCCCCCGTCATCACCCCGCGCAGCACGCGGCTGGAGATGCCGTGCATGATGACCAGCCGGTCGCCCGGATCGTCGGCGGTATCGGCCAGCCAGCCGGAAACGCGCGCGGCGATCGCCGGATAATCCTCGCCGTCGGGGGCGGGGCGGAGCAGGCCCTCGGCATCGATCACCGGCCCGGCTTCCCCGATCACGTCGGCGTAATAGCGCCCGCCCCAGCTCCCCATGCCGATCTCGGTGAGGCGCGGATCGACGCGCGCGTCATGCCAGTCCAGCCCCAGATGCTCGGCGATGACGGCGAGCGTCTGTAGCGCGCGGCCGGTGTTCGACGCCCAAAGGGTCAGGGCCGGCTTCGGCCCGAGCGTCTCGCGCAATGCGCGGCCCATCTCGTCGGCCTGCGCGAATCCGGCGCGGGTGAGCGGTGTGTGCGGCGCGTCGCCCTGCAGGCGGCGGGCGGCGTTGAACACGGTCTCGCCGTGCCGGGCGATGAAATCGCGGCCCGGACGCCGCGCGAAGGGGTTTTCCATGCACCCGTCTTTGGACCGTCCCATGGCCTTCGCGCAACGCCGCATTTGCGCGGAAGGCGCATGCGCCCTTGGAAGCATTTGCCCTGCTTTCAAGCCCCTGTGGCGCAAAAACAACGCTTTTTCGTGTTTATCTGAGGTTCATGCAAACTCCCGCGAAAAGCACCAAATAGCCGCCGCGCCCCCAGTTTTCCGGGGACGGTTATCGAATGGAGTTTTGTTATGCGTAAGCTCGTTTTCGCTGCTGCGGCCGCCACTGTCGGGGCCGCGATCGCCGCTCCGGCGATGGCGCAGACGGAGGCCCCCTTCGCTGGTCCGCGCGTCGAGGTTCTCGCCGGCTGGGATCATGTGAACGGCAATGAAGGCGGCGATGCGGATGGCCGTGACGGCTTCACCTATGGCGGCGCGGTCGGCTACGACGCGCGCATCGGCGGCAACGCCGTGCTCGGCATCGAGGGTGAAATCGACGGCTCGACCACCAAGGCGCGCGCCTATGATCTCGTCAACGCCAACGACAGCTTCCGCCTGCGCGCGGGCCGCGACATCTATGTCGGCGGCCGCCTGGGCTATGTCGTGTCGCCGCAGACGATGATCTACGCCAAGGCCGGCTACACCAACGCCCGCTTCAACGCGCGTTATTACGACGGCACCTCGAACGTCTATTACGACGCGCGCAACCTCGACGGCTATCGTCTGGGCGCGGGCGTGGAATACAGCGTCACGCCGACGGCCTATATCAAGGGCGAGTATCGCTATTCGCACTACGGCCGCACCGACGACGGCGTGTATGACACGAACGTCGATCGCCACCAGATCATGGCCGGCGTCGGCATGCGCTTCTGACGGTTGGGGGAAATGCGGCCTGGCCGCATTTCCGTCCGCACCGGCCCGCTCCCCGCGAAGTATCCCGAACGGGAAGCCGGGTGGGGCAGGGGAACGGTGCCGCAATCCAACGAAAAGAGGGCCGGGGCGCTTGCTCCGGCCCTTTTTCATTGGCTAGGGTGATCTTAACTGACCCCTGGCCTCTGCCAGCGGGGTGGGGGACGATTAGAATGAAGGCGACGATCGAACGCGCGACGCTCCTCAAGGGGCTGAGCCATGTGCAATCCGTGGTGGAGCGCAGGAACACCATCCCGATTCTCTCCAACGTGCTGATCGAGGCGACGGCGGAGGGCGCGCTGCGGCTGATGGCCACTGACCTCGATCTCCAGATCAACGAAAGCGTGGCGGCCGCCGTGGACCAGCCGGGCGCGACCACCGTCTCCGCGCACACCCTGTTCGACATCGCCCGCAAGCTGCCGGAGGGCGCGCAGGTTTCGCTCTCCGCCGCGGACGGGCGGATGACGATCGTGGCGGGGCGCGCGCGCTTCTCGCTCGGCACCCTGCCGCGAGACGATTTCCCGGTGATCGCGGAAGGCGAGCTGCCGACCCAGTTCGAGATGCCGGCGGAGACGCTGAAGCAGATCATCGACAAGACGCGATTCGCCATCTCCACCGAGGAGACGCGTTACTATCTGAACGGCATCTTCCTGCACGTTTCGGACAATGAGAACGGCCAGCCGGTGCTGAAGGCCGCCGCCACCGACGGCCACCGCCTCGCGCGCGTCACCATTCCCCGGCCGGACGGCGCGGAGGGGATGCCCGACGTGATCGTGCCCCGCAAATGCGTGGCGGAGCTGCGGAAGCTGCTCGACGAGGTGGATGGCTCGGTCGGCGTCTCGCTGTCCGCCACCAAGATCCGCTTCGATCTGGGGCAGGCGGTCCTCACCTCCAAGCTGATCGACGGCACCTTCCCGGATTATTCGCGCGTCATCCCGACCGGCAACGACAAGATGCTGCGGATCGATCCTTCCGCGCTGATGGAAGGCGTCGATCGCGTCTCCACCATCGCGACGGAGAAGACCCGCGCGGTGAAGGTCGGGCTGGATCGCGACAAGGTGACGCTCTCCGTCACCAGCCCGGAGAACGGGACGGCGGCCGAGGAAGTGCCGGGCGAATATGTTTCCGCCCCGTTCGAGATCGGGTTCAACAGCCGCTACCTGCTGGATATCCTGGGGCAGATCGACGGCGACGTGGTGGAGGTCCACCTCGCCGACGCCGCCGCCCCGACGCTGATTCGCGAAAGCGACAAGGCGCCCGCGCTCTACGTGCTGATGCCGATGCGGGTGTGAGCCCGGCAGCCACTCCGGCCTTGTGCCGGGGTGGCCGTCCGGCGGCGAATCATCCGCCGCCGTGCAGGTTGATCTTCTGCCCGGTGACATAATCCGCGTCCGCCGAGACGAAGAACGCCACCGCCGCCGCGACGTCCTCCGGCGTGGAGACGCGCCCGAACGGCGATTGCGCGTCCAGATCATGGATGCTCGCCACGCCGCGCGTGGCCCTGGCCAGCCGCTCGCCCATCTCGGTGACGGTCAGCCCCGGCGCCACGATGTTCACGCGCACCCCGTTCTTCCGCTCTTCCTTGGCGAGCGTCTGCGCCAGCGCCTCGCACGCCGCCTTGCCCATATTATAGGGCGCGCCGTTCGCGGCATGATAGAGCGTGGCGACGCTGGAGATCATCACGATGTCCCCGCGCGGCCGGGTGCGCATCGATGGCAGCGCCAGCCTGGACAGGAAATGCGGGGCGAAGGCATGGGTGCGCAGCACACGCTCCAGCTCGCCCGGATCGGTATCCGCGACCGGCTGGCCCCGGCTGGCGATGCCGGCATTGTTGACGAGGATGTCGATCGCCGGAAAGTCCGCCAGCACGGCGGCGACCAGCGCCTCGCATTCCTCGAATCGATCGACCGATGCGGGATAGGCCTTCGCCTTGCGCCCCATCGCCTCGATCTCGCGCACCACTTCCGCCGCCGCATCGGCGTCGCGACGATAATTGACCGCCACGTCCGCGCCGTCGCGCGCCAGCCGCAGCGCGATCGCGCGCCCGATCCCGCGCCCGCCGCCGGTGACCAGCGCGACGCGCCCTTCGAGTCCGCTCATGCCTGTTCCTTCCTGCTGTAATCGGGGGTGCGCTTTTCGAAGAAGGCCCTGATCGCCTCCTCGAAATCGGGGCCGGAGGCGCTCAATATCTGGTTGCGATCCTCCATCGCGATCGCCGATTCGAGGCTGGGCGCGTCGATCGCCATGCGCAGGCATTCCTTGGTGAGCCGCAGGCCGAGCGGCGCGGTGGTGAGCATCGATTCGATCAGCGGGGCGGCCGCCGCCTCCATCTCGTCGTCCGGCACGACGCGGCTGACGAGTCCGGTCGCCAGCGCGCGATCGGCGGTGATGAAGTCGCCCGTCAGCATGAACTCCGCCGCGACGCTCGCGCCGACCAGCCGGGGGAGGAAATAGCTCACCCCGATATCGCAGGCGGAAAGCCCGATGCGGATGAAGGCCGCGTTCATCCGCGCCGATTCCCCCGCGATCCGGATATCGCTCGCCAGCGCCATCGCGAATCCGCCGCCGCAGGCCGGGCCGTGGACGAGGCTGATGATCGGTTGCGGGCAATAGCGCATCCGCATCACGATCTCCGCGATGCTGCGCTGGTGGGCGAGCCGGTCGATCGTGTCGCGTTGCTTGCCGCCGGCCGCCGTCAGGTCCAGCCCCGCGCAATAGCCGCGCCCGGCGCCCTTCAGCACCACCACGCGGCAATCGCGATCCGTGGCGAGGCCGCCGAAATAGCCGGAAAGCTCCGCGATCATCGTGTCGTCCAGCGTGTTGAGCCGATCCGGGCGGTTCAGCGTCACCCGGTCCACCGGCCCGTCCCGCTCCACGATCAGCGTTTCATAGCCCAATTGTCCTCTCCCAATGGTCTGTTGACGCGCATCTCTACATAACTAATGTTATCCCGCAACAGAACACAGGAGAGCGATGCGTGAAGCTGGGGCCGGATATTGCGGCGATCGTCACCGGCGGGGCTTCCGGCCTCGGCCATGCGACGGCGAGCGCCTTGCGCGCGGCGGGCGTGAAGGTCGCCCTGTTCGACAGGAATGAGGAGATCGGGCCGGATGCGGCCGCCGCGATCGGCGCTACCTTCTGCGCGGTGGACGTGATGGACCAGGCGTCCGTCGACGCGGGCTTCGCCAAGGCGCGGGCGGCGAACGGGCAGGAGCGCATCCTCGTCAATTGCGCCGGCGGCGGATTTGGCGCGCACAAGACGGTGGCGCGATCGAAGGAAACGGGCGCGATCGAGCCTTATCCGCTCGACAAATATATCAGGACGATCGAACTGAACCTGATCGGCAGCTTCCGTTGCATCGTCGGCGCGGCGGCGGGGATGATGACGCTCGATCCCCTGCCGGACGGCGATCGCGGGGCGATCGTCAACACCGCCAGCGTCGCCGGGGAGGAGGGGCAGATGGGGCAGGTCGCCTATGCCTCCGCCAAGGCCGGGGTGATCGGCATGACGCTGCCGATCGCGCGCGATCTGGCGGGCGAGAGCATCCGCATCAACACGATCCTGCCCGGCATCTTCGACACGCCTTTGCTCGCGCGCGCCAAGCCGCAGGTGAAGGCGGGGCTGGCGGCTTCCGTGCCCTTCCCGAAGCGGCTGGGCGCCGCGCGGGAATATGCCGCCCTCGCGCTGGAGATGATCCGCAACGGTTATTTCAACGGCGAAGACGTCCGCCTCGACGGCGCGATCCGCATGCAGCCGCGATAGGGGGGCGGGCGATGAACTTCGATTATACCGACGAGCAGAAGATGCTGAAGGAGGAGGCGCGCCGCTTCCTCGCCGCGAAATGCGATGCGAAGGTGGTGCGCGGCGTGCTCGACGACGATGCCCGCGCCTATGACGAGGGCCTGTGGCGCGCGGTGGCGGAGCAGGGCTGGCTCGGCACCGCGATCCCGGAGGCTTATGGCGGGCTGGGGCTGGGCCATGTCGAATTGTGCGCGCTGGCGGAGGAACTCGGCCGCGCCTGTGCCCCCATCCCCTTCGCGTCCACAGTCTATTTCGTTGCGGAGGCATTGATGCTGTTCGGCAGCGAAGCGCAGAAGGTGAAATGGCTGCCGAGGATCGCCGCCGGGGAGGCGACCGGCGCCTTCGCGACCAGCGAGCGCGCCGGGCCGGTGACGCAAGGCTCGCTCCATACCGTCGCGACCGGTGGCACGCTGTCCGGCACCAAGATCCCGGTGACGGACGGCGACGTGGCGGACCTGATCGTCGTGCTGGCGAAGGACGGTTTGTATCTGGTAGAGAAGGGCGAGGGCGTCTCGGCGGAGGTGCTCAAATCGCTCGATCCGACGCGTTCGGTGGCAAAGCTCGTCTTCGATTCGGCCCCGGCGGAGCGGCTGGGCGGCGAGGATGGTATCTCTGCGATGCAGGCCGTGTTCGATCGCGCGGCGGTGCTGCTTGCCTTCGAGCAACTCGGCGGGGCGGATCGCTGCCTTGAGATGGCGAAGAATTATGCGCTGGAGCGTTTCGCTTTCGGGCGCGCGATCGCCGGCTATCAGGCGATCAAGCACAAGTTGGCTGATATCTATGTGAAGAACGAGATCGCGCGGTCGAACGCTTATTACGGTGCATGGGCGCTCAACAGCGCCGCGCCGGAATTGCCGCTGGCAGCGGCCACTGCGCGCGTCGCGGCGAGCGAGGCTTATTGGTTCGCCTCGAAGGAGAATATCCAGACGCATGGTGGCATTGGTTTCACCTGGGAAGCGGACCCGCAGCTTTATTACCGGCGTTCGCGGCAGTTGAGCCTGGTGGCCGGCGCGCCAGCGACATGGCGCGAGCGGCTGGTAAGCCAGCTCGAAATGCGCAACGCCGCCTGAAACGGGGAGAGGAAAGATGGATTTCAACGATACCCCCGAGGAAGCCGAATATCGCGCCACCGCACGCGCCTGGCTGGAGAAGAACGTCGCGGAGCACAAGGCGCTCGCCCATGCCGATGACATGGCCGCCGCACGAAGCTGGCAGGCGCGTAAGGCAGCCGCCGGCTACGCGCAGATCACCTGGCCGAAGGAATGGGGCGGAGGCGGCGGCACGCCGATCCGGGGGGTGATCTTTGGGCAGGAGGAAGCGAAATTCCCTGTCCAATATGGCTATTTCACCATCGGGCTGGGCATGTGCGTGCCGACCGTGATGGCCTTCGCCGACGAGGCGACCAAGCAGCGCTTCGTCGGGCCGGCGCTGCGCGGCGAGGAAATCTGGTCGCAGCTCTTTTCCGAGCCGGCCGGCGGATCGGACGTGGCGGCGATCCGCACCCGCGCGGTGAAGGACGGCGACGACTGGGTGGTCAACGGCCAGAAGGTATGGACATCCGGCGCGCATTATTCGGATTACGGCATCATCCTCGTCCGCACCAATGTCGACGTGCCCAAGCACAAGGGGCTGACGATGTTCTGGCTCGACCTCCGCTCGCCGGGGATCGAGATCAGGCCGATCCACCAGATGTCCGGCGGATCGAACTTCAACGAAATCTACTTCACCGACGTGCGCATCCCGGATTCGCAGCGGCTCGGCGCGGTGGACGAAGGATGGAAGGTCGCGCTGGTCACGCTGATGAACGAGCGGCTGGCGGTGGGCGGCGGCGGAGGCGCGGCCCCGAAGGACATCCTGGCGCTGGCGAGGAATCTCGATGCGGCGAACGGGCCGC
>JASGGR010000073.1:0-15103 GCA_047602705.1 Sphingomonas bacterium
GCGGCGGCCGCCGACCCGGCGAGCAGATCGTGGCAGGCATGGACGGCGTCGCACCCCGCGGCCAGCATCGCGCAATCGGCGCGCCAGCCGCTCGCCGTCTCCACCGCCGTCACGCGATCGCCGAGCGTGCCGATCCGCGTCGCCGCATCGCCCAGCCGTATCTCCCCGCCGAGCCGGCGGAACAGGGCGGCCATGCCGGCGACCAGCCGGTTCATGCCGCTCTCCACGCTCCACTGGCCGCGATCGGGAAAGGCGAGCAGCGCGCTCGCGCTCATCGGGTTGCCGCCGGCCAGGAGGGTGCGGAAGGTCAGCGCCTCGCGCAGCTTCTCGTTGCGGACGAAGCGCGAGACGAGCCCATAGGCCGATCGCCACGCCTGCGACCGCACCAATGCGGGGCCGGCGCGCAGCATCGCGCCGAAATCGGGGAAGCTCCATTCCACGCCTTCGTGGCGCACATTCTCCGCGAAGGCGGCGAACCGCGCATAGCCCGCGACATCCCCCGGCTCGTGCCGGCCGATCTCCGCGCGCAGCGCCGCCTCATTGTGCGCCAGCTCGAAGCCGGTGCCGTCCACCCAGCCGAACCGGCAGAGCGGCTCAACCGGCAGCAGCCGCACATCCTCCGCCATATCGTTGCCGGAAAGCGCCCATAATGCGCGAAACGGCTCCGGATCGGCGATGGTGGTCGGCCCGGTATCGAAGACATAGCCGTCGCGCCGCACCACGCCGGCAAGGCCGCCGGGCTGCTCGCGGGCTTCCACCAGAATCGTGGCCACGCCCGCCGATTGCAGCCGGATGGCGAGCGCCAGCCCGCCGATCCCGGCCCCGATCACCACCGCAGTCGTCACGCTATCCGTCTCGCCACCTTCACCGCGCGCCAGAAGGGCACGGGCCGCTTGCCACTAAGCACCCGCGCCTTGTCCGAAAAGGTGGAACGTGCCGCGATGAAGCGAGTCACCATCGCGCCGGGCTGACGATAAAGATGCTCCGGCACGCGCCAGCGCACGTCCGGGTTCGCCGCACGGAACAGCATCGCGCTGAACAATCGGTAGAATCCCCGCGCCTCCCACAGATCGCGCGCATGATCGTGGGTGAGATTGTGGAGCGCCTCCCCCGACAAATCCTCCGCGCCCGCGATCCGCACCGCCAGCCGCACGGCGTCGGCGAGCGCATGGCCGGTCGCCGGGTGGAACATGCCGCCGCGCACCCCGGCCTTCGCCACGCGCGCGCCGCCGGCCCGCCAATAGACTTCGAAATCGCCGCCCATCGCCAACGGCAGCGCGCCGCGCTCCTCGCCGCCGGAATCCAGCACGCGCCAGCCACGGCTTTCGGCATAGCCCTCGATCCGGCGATTGAGCGCGCCGGCATTGATCGCGGCGGTGTCGCTGAAATAGCCGTCCTCCACGAACACCCGCGTGTCGGAGAGCGGCAGGCAGCGGACGAAGCGGCAGCCGTCATGCTGGGTGACGGCGGCGTCCATGAGCATCGGGCGCGTCATGCCGTGGCCGCCCTCCACCTCCAACACGCGCGCCAGCGACTTGCGCCAGCCGGTTTCCAGCGCGGAAAGGTCGCCCGCGCCGCGCGCGTCGATCACGCCCCTCGCCTCGATCCGGTCGCCTTCGGGGAAGGAGACGCTGGTGGCCGTGACGCTCTGCACCCGGCGCCCGGTCATCATCGCCGCCTGCGGCAGGCGCGCGCGCAGCGCCCGCTCCAGCCGCGCGCCCTCGATCGCATAGACCGGCTGGTTCAGCACGCGCGCATGGCCGGGAAAGCTCACGTCATAGGCGGGCCATGCGTGGGAGACGAGCGGCGTGAGCAGCCAGCGATCGTCCTTCGCCACCTCCGCATCGAGGAACGACCAAAGCTGGTCGCCGCCAATCGCCTCCCCGGCCTCGATCAGCAGCAGCGACAGTTCGGGGCGTTTTTCCGCGAGCGCCAGCGCGATCAGCGATCCCGCAAGTCCCCCGCCGACGATCGCCACGTCGCAATCGTGGATGTCCGCCATGCCGGAGGGCGTAGCGAATAGCGGGCGAAGGGGAAAGAGCGGGATTCGCCACCAGCCCCGGATCGGGACATGCCGTTCCGGCGTTTCCTGACCTCAACGCCCCCGCGCAAGGGCGCCACCGGGAGACGACAGTGAACCGAAAAGCCCGCCCGCAACGATCGAACGATGCCCGCGCGCTGTGGCAATTCGGCCACGCGCGCCCCTCAATCCGGCGCATCGGGGTGGCGCCCGCGACCCTCGCCCCTATGAAGGGAGTGACGGAAAACAAAAGGCAAATTCCCTTGCGCCTCCTCTTCCTGGCCCCCCTGTCCTGCGTCCTTGCCGCCTCGCCCGCGCTGGCGCGGGACGCCGACGCCCCGCTGGACCTCGATCGCGACAGCGTGACGATCGGCATCGGCGGCGTCTACATGAGCGATTATGAGGGCGCGGACCATTACGGCCTCTATCCGCTGCCCGCCGCGATCGGATCGATCGGGGGATATAATTTCTCGGTGCTCGGCAACCGCGCGAGCGTGGACCTGATCCGCAACAGGTCCGGCCAGACATGGGATTTCCAGGCCGGGCCGCTGGGCGTGCTCAACCTCAATCGGGACAGCCGCGGCGACATCCAAGATCCGCAGGCCCGCGCCCTGCCCAAGGTGCCGATCGCGCTGGAGCTGGGCGGCTTCGTCGGCATCGGCAAGACGGGCGTCGTCACCAGCCCCTATGACAGGATATCGCTGTCGGTCAGCTATCGCCACGACGTGACGGGCGTGCACGACAGCGCCGTCGTCTCCCCGGTGTTCACCTATATGACGCCGTTCAGCCGCAAGACGGCGGCGATGGTGTTCGTCTCCGCCGAACATGCCGGCCGCGGCTATATGCAGCGCTATTTCGGCATCGGCCCGTCGGGCAGCATGGCGAGCGGCCTGCCGGTCTACAATGCGCGCGGCGGGTGGAAAAGCTGGACTGCGGGGCTGGCGGGCACCGTCTCCATCTCCGGCGACCTGCTTCATGGGTGGAAGCTGGTCGGCGGCGGCAGCTACAGCCGCGAACTGGGTGACGCGGCGGACAGCCCGCTGGTGCGGGACGTCGGCTCGGCAAATCAGTGGATCGGCGCTTTGGGCGTGGCCTATACGTTCTGAAGTGCATAAGGCCGGGCGGGTCGCGAATCTGTCGATTCGTTCAGCTTGGCGACAGCGAAATATTCTAGGCGCGTTTTGCCCGGCAATGGACAACGGGCGGGTTCAGGAAGGAAGGCAGCGATGACGCAGGACGAGCGACTTGCCGGGATGCCGGAGACGCACCCCGAAACGCAGGGCGAGCGACGCGACGATCGCCGCGCCTTCTTCGCCGCTGCCGCCGGCGCGGTGGCGATCGGGGCGGGCGCGCTGCTGTTCGCCGATCCGCTTTCGGCGCAGACGATCACCGACGCGGACGTGCTGAACTTCGCGCTCAACATCGAATATCTCCAGGCCAATTTCTACGCCTACGCCACCACCGGCAGCGGGCTGGGCACCGCCGACACGCAGAGCGGGGACGCCACGCCCACGCCGGGCGGCACGGTGATCGCCGGGCATCAGGCCACCCTCTCCAGCCCGCTTTCCGCCTATGCGAAGGAAATGGCGGCCGTTCAGCTTGCGCAGGTCCGCTTTCTGCGCACGGCGCTCGGCACCTCGGCGGTGGCGATGCCGGCCATCGACCTCGGCAGCAGCGCCACCAATGCGTTCAGCGTGATGGCGCAGAATGCGGGCGTCGTCGGATCGGGCGCGCAATTCGATCCCTATGGATCGGACACGAATTTCCTGCTCGCCGCCTTCTTCCTCCAGGATCTGGCGGTCAGCGCCTATCAGGGGATGTTCCCGCTGATTTCCAGCCAGACCTTCCGCGAGGCGGTGGCGGGGCTGATGGCGGCGGAGGCGCATCACGCCGCCCTGATCCGCACGACGCTCTACCAGAACAGCGCGGCCACCCCCGCCCTGCTCGACATGGCGAATGCGATATCCAATTATCGCGACAGTCTGGATGGCGGGACGGACGACGATCAGGGCATCAGCCCGGTCAGCGCCGCCAACGGCCTGATCGCGAACATCGCGCCGGTGGACAGCAACGGCAGCACCTTCGCCCGCTCCAGCGGCACGGTGTTCAACATCCTCTACCTGAACCGCGCGGCCGTGACATCGGGCGGCTTCTTCCCCGGCGGCGTCAACGGCAACATCACGACGAGCGCGGCGAGCTGACGGCGGCGCCTTTCCCAGCGCCCCATCCCGCACCCGGATTCACAGGAATATCGTCATGATCGATCAGCATGAAATCGCCGCCGCCCTCGACAATGCCGCGCTGCGCAGCACGGAACGCCGCCGCTTCCTGAGCCTCGTCGGGCGGGGCGGCGTCGCGGCGGGCGGGCTGGCGCTGCTTTCGGCCTGCGGCAGCGGGGACAGCGATTCGTCCGCGACCCCCACGCCCACGCCGACCAGCTCCAGCAGCACGGAAGCGGCGGACATCTCGCTGCTGAACTTCGCGCTCAACATCGAATATCTGTCCGCGCAATATTTCTCCTTCGCCGCCTTCGGCACCGGGCTGCCGGCGTCGGACCTCACCGGCACGGGAACGCAGGGCAGCGTGACGGGCGGGGCGCAGGTTTCCTTCACGGACCCGATCGTGGCCGCCTGCGCGCGCGAGATCGCGCGCGACGATCGCGCGCATGTCGAATATCTCCGCTCGCAGCTCGGCAGCGCCTCGACGGTGGCGATGCCGTCGCTCAACATCGCGGGCGACGCCGGCGGCGCCTTCACCGCGCTGGCGAAGCTGGCGCAGGTGCCGGGCGCGAGCGCGGGCTTCAACCCTTATGCCTCGGACGAGAATTTCCTCTACGGCGCGTTCATCCTGAAGGACGTGATCGTCACCGCCTACAAGGGGCTGGCGCCGCTGATCGGCACCGCGGACTTCGCGGCCGGGGCGGCGGGCATCCTTGGCGCGGAATCCTATCACGCCGGCCTGATCCGCACCCTGCTCTATGCGAAGGGGCTGACCGCCACCCCGGGCCTGCTGAGCAATGCGCGCGACGGGCTGGACGGGGCGAGCGACCTGGATCAGGGGATCGCGGGCGCGGACGCCTCGATCTCGAACATCGCGCCGGTGGACGGGAACGGCATCGTCTACAGCCGCTCGACCGGGCAGGCGTTCAACATCCTGTTCCAGAACGCCGCCTCCGCCACTTCCGGCGGATTCTACCCCTCCGGCGTCAACGGCACGATCAACGCCAGCGCCGCCAGCAGCTGATCACGGGCGGCGCTGGACGCCGCCCGCGCAAGGCCCTATCCTTGAACCATCCCCGGGGGACCGCTGTCGCTGCGGTTGAGAGGAGGGCCGCAGCCCTCGACCCGCCGAACCTGATCCGGCTGACACCGGCGTAGGGAGGGAGCGGCGCAAATCTCGCCCGTGTCCTTCCCCGCGACAATGCGAGGAACGAGAAGACATGGCAGACGCCCCCGCCCGCACCGAAATCGGCGTGACCACCGGCCCGATTCGCGGTTCCCGCAAGATCCACGTCGGCCCGCTGAAAGTGGCGATGCGCGCGATCGACCTGGAGCCTTCGTCCGGCGAGCCGCCGCTCAACGTCTACGACACGTCCGGCCCCTATACCGATCCCGAGGCGCGGATCGACATCATGGCCGGCCTGCCCGCATTGCGCCGCGACTGGATCGTCGGGCGCGGCGACGTGGAAAGCTATGACGCGCGGATGGTGAGGCCGGAGGACAATGGCCTCAAGGGGCCGGACCGCTCGGCTGGCGTCGCCCAATTCCCCAATGTCGTGAAGCGCCCGCTGCGCGCGAAGGCGGGCGCGAACGTCAGCCAGATGCATTATGCCCGGCGCGGCATCATCACGCCGGAGATGGAATATGTCGCGACCCGCGAGAATCTCGGCCGCGAGATGCTCAAGGAATATGCCCGCGACGGCCAGAGCTGGGGCGCGGCGATCCCCGATTACGTGACGCCGGAGTTCGTGCGCGATGAAGTGGCGCGCGGCCGGGCGATCATCCCCAACAACATCAACCACCCGGAAAGCGAGCCGATGGCGATCGGCCGCAACTTCCTCGTCAAGATCAACGCCAATATCGGCAATTCGGCGGTCGCCAGCGACGTGGCGAGCGAAGTGGACAAGATGGTCTGGTCGATCCGCTGGGGCGCGGACACGGTGATGGACCTCTCCACCGGCCGCAACATCCACGACACCCGCGAATGGATCATCCGCAACTCGCCGGTGCCGATCGGCACCGTGCCGATCTATCAGGCGCTGGAGAAGGTCGGCGGCATCGCGGAAGACCTGACGTGGGAGATCTTCCGCGACACGCTGATCGAGCAGGCCGAGCAGGGCGTCGATTATTTCACGATCCACGCGGGCGTCCGCCTGCCCTACGTGCCGCTCACCGCGAAGCGCGTGACCGGGATCGTCAGCCGCGGCGGCTCGATCATGGCGAAATGGTGCCTCGCGCATCACAAGGAATCGTTCCTCTACGAGCGGTTCGACGAGATCACCGAGATCATGAAGGCCTATGACATCGCCTATTCGCTGGGCGACGGCCTGCGCCCCGGCAGCATCGCCGACGCCAACGACGAGGCGCAGTTCGCCGAACTCTACACCCTGGGCGAGCTGACCAAGCGCGCCTGGGAGCAGGACGTGCAGGTGATGATCGAAGGCCCCGGCCATGTGCCGATGCACAAGATCAAGGAGAATATGGACAAGCAGCTCGAGGCGTGCGGCGAGGCCCCCTTCTACACGCTCGGGCCGCTGACCACCGACATCGCGCCGGGCTACGACCATATCACCAGCGGCATCGGCGCGGCGATGATCGGCTGGTACGGCACGGCGATGCTCTGCTACGTCACGCCCAAGGAGCATCTGGGGCTTCCCGACCGCGACGACGTGAAGGTGGGCGTCGTCACCTACAAGCTCGCCGCCCACGCCGCCGATCTGGCGAAGGGCCACCCGGCCGCCAAGCTGCGCGACGACGCGCTTTCCCGCGCCCGCTTCGAGTTCCGCTGGCGCGACCAGTTCAACCTGAGCCTCGATCCCGACACGGCGGAGGAATATCACGACCAGACCCTCCCGGCGGAGGGTGCGAAGAGCGCGCATTTCTGCTCGATGTGCGGGCCGAAATTCTGCTCGATGAAGATCACGCAGGAAGTGCGCGATTTCGCCCGCTTGCAGAACCAGAGCGCCGAGGCTTTCGTGGCGGCCGACGCGGAAGCGGGCATGCAGCGGATGAGCGAGGTCTATGACGAAACCGGCCGCGAGCTTTACATGGGCGCGGGCGATCGGGAGCATGATTGAGGGGATGGGGCGGCGTTTATTGGCGCTGCTGCTGGCTGCGCCGGTGATGATGGCTGGCCAGACCGGTTCCGCGGCTCGCCCCGACTTCACGGCGGTGACGCGCGTCGTCGCCGTGAAGAGACTTGCGGCAAAGGGCGAGCTGGTGAAGATTCTGCTGTTTCCGGCGGAGCTGGGCGGCAAGCCGGACAAGGAGAATGTGGCCTATATCACGCCGCAGGCCGCCGCCGATCGCGCGCTTGCCATCCAGACGCTTACGCAGATGATGCATGACGGCGTGGTCAACCAGATGACGGTCGAGTCGGACTATCGCGGCGACAGCGTCATTCCCACCCGCATCCGCATGAAGGCGTGGCGCGAGGGCAACAAAGACAGCTTCGAGCAGTCCATCGAGGTCTGGTAAGCCCGCTATCGCGCGGAAGGGCAATCCGCGCGCAGCGGGCAGGCGGCACAATGCGGCGCTTCGTGATGGCAATGGAGCTGCCCCAGCCGCTTCATCACGACATGCAGGTCCAGGAAATCCGGCCCCGTCCACGCCGGCAATGCGGCCGTCACCGCCTCGCTCGCCGCGCGATAATCGGCATGATCGGGCACCGCGCCAAGGCGGCGCAGCACGCGCAGCACATGCGTGTCCACGATCATCACCGGCAGCGCCAGCGTGCTCGCGTTCAGCGTCGAGGCGGAAACCTTGCGGCCCACGCCGTCCAGCTCCTCGAGATAGGCCAGCGCATCATCGAGCGGACGAGCGGCCAGCGAATCGAGCCGGAAGCCCGTCGGCTCTTCCCGCAGTTTGCGCAACGCGGAGACGACATAACGCGCCTTGTCCTGCGCGAAGGTCACGTCCTCGATGATCCGCTCCACCGTCTCCGGCGAGGCCTCCGCCAGCCGTGCGGCGCTGCCGAAGCTGGCCGTCAGCCGGCGGAAGGCCGCCAACGATACCGCGTCACGCGTCCTTCCGCTGATGATCGACTTGACCAGTTGCGCCACCGGCCGCCGCGCCGGCCATGGCGCGACGCCCGCGCGCAGCCCGGCAAGCCGGCCGCGCCATCGCACGATATCCGCGCCCAGGAAACCGAACGCCATTTGCATGACGCCCGTTTAGAACAAATGAGGAGCAAGCGCCAGCTGCTTTACACAGCAGCCGGCAACGTCCAATCGATCCGCCCGCGCCCGTTCTGCTCCAGAAACGCGTTCGCCTGCGAGAAGTGACGGCTACCGAACCAGCCCGCGTGCGCCGACAAAGGCGAAGGGTGCGGGGCCTTCAGCACCAGATGATGCCCGCCCTGCTCCACGCTGCGCACGAACGCCGCCTTCTTCTGCGCATAACTGCCCCACAGCATGAAGACGATCGGCTCCGGCCGCGCGGCGAGCAGGCGGATGACCGCGTCGGTGAAGCGCTCCCATCCCCGGTCGCGGTGCGACGCGGCCTGCCCGCTCACCACCGTCAGCACGCTGTTGAGCAGCAGCACGCCCTGCTTCGCCCAGCTTTCGAGAAAGCCGTGTGCGGGCGGCTCGATGCCGCAATCGGTCTGCAATTCCTTGTAGATGTTGATGAGGCTCGGCGGCGGGCGGATGCCGGGGCGGACGGAGAAGCACAGGCCATGCGCCTGCCCCGGCCCGTGATACGGGTCCTGCCCCAGGATGACGACGCGCACGTCGGGCAGCGCGGTCAGCTCCAGCGCGCGGAACCAGTCGGCGGAATGGGGGAAGACACGCTTGCCCGCCGCCTTCTCCGCGACGAGGAACTGGCGCAGCGCCGCCATGTAATCGCTGGCGAATTCGCCGCGCAGCGGCTCCAGCCAGCTCGGGTCCATCTTCGGATCGGCCACGTCGCTGCCCCCGGTTCAGCGCTTGCGGACGAATTCGGCGCGCAGGACGAGGCCCTTGATGCCGTCGAACTTGCAATCGATCTCCTGCGCGTCGCCGGTGAGGCGGATCGACCTGATGAGCGTGCCGCGCTTCAGCGTCTGGCCGGCGCCCTTCACGTCCAGGTCCTTGATGAGCGTCACCTGATCGCCGTCCGCCAGCAGGTTGCCGACCGAATCGCGCACCTCGATCGTATCGGCCGCCGCGCGCTTCGCGGCCAGCTCGGATGCGGGAAGCCATTCGCCGCTTTCCTCGTCGAACACATATTCTTCGTCGTCAGCCATGGTCATCATCCCTTGTAGCGTAATCCGATGAGCGGGCGCAGCCACGGCACGGCCCGTCCGCCGAGATAGAAGGCCCAGCATCCCGCCACCGTCACGATGACGAGGATCGCGAATTCCGCCGCGCCCGGCAGGTCCAGCGGCAGGAGCCAGAACATCACCACCACGATGATCGTCTGGTGGATGATGTAGAACGGGAAAACCGCCTCCGTCAGCATCGCGCGCCACGGCGCGTCGCGGTTCAGCCAGCGGTCCGCGATGCCGATCAGCGCGGCGATCGTGCCCCATTGCTGGATGGCATGGGCCGCGCCGTAGGGCCGCAGCACCCAGCGCGGCGTCGGCACGGCGGGGGGCCAGCGATATTCGATCGACAGCACCGTGCCGAAGCCGATCAGCGCCATCGCCGCCGCGACCGCCCAGTAGCGCCGCAATGCCGCCAGCGCGGCTTCCGAACGGGCGAGCGCGAAGCCGAACAGGAAATCCGGCACATACATGAAATGCGCCATCGCATCGTCGATCAGCATATGGGTTTCGCCGACCATCGGGAACCACCATGCGTGGACGGCGAGCGCCCAGAGCGTCGGGATGACGATCACGCCCCAGCCGCCGAACAGCCGATCGAATCCGCGCTGCAGCACGTCCGTCCGCACCAGCGAAACCAGCAGCGCCAGCCCGAGCGTATAGACCCAGAGATAGGCGACGAACCACAGATGGTTCCACGTCGGCAGCAGGATGCCCGCCAGCTTCCCGAAGCGGAAATAGTCGTGCGTCCAGAAATAAGGATAGCCGTGGCCGTAGGCCGATTTCGTCACCAGCTCGACCCACGGCTGCGGCGGCACGATCACCGCCATGCCGAAGATCAGCGGCACCAGCAGCCGCCAGCTCCGGTTGGAAAGGAAGGCGCCCACGCCTTCCGACCGGCGCAGCAATGCGCGGCTGGCATAGCCGGAGACGACGAACAGCAACGGCAGCCGCCAGGCGTTGGTGGCCATCATCGGCAGCCGCGTCCAATCCTCCCCATGGGTGGATTTCACGTGGAAGTTCCACGGCACGAACACCATGCCGATATGATAGAGGATCAGCAGGCCGAACGCGCCGACCCGCAGCCAATCCATCCCGTAATGCCGCGCCATCATGGGGCGGTGTAGGGGGGCGGGGCGGCGAAGGCCACCCCCATTGCCCCGCGGTTCAACTCACATCCTGACGCGCAACTGGCCCAGGAAATCCCTCTTGCCGAGCGCCACGCCCTTCGCGCGCAGGATCGCATAGGCCGTGGTGGCGTGGAAATAGAAGTTCGGCTGGGAGAAGCTGAGCAGGAAGGTCGCGCCCGTGAACGGAACCACCATCTCGCCCATGCGGAATTCCGCGTCGCGGTCCGCCAGCGCGTCGAACTCCGCGCGGTCCACCGCCTTCAGCGCCGCGACCGCGCCGCGCACTTTCTCGCGCAGGCCGTCGAAGCCGGTCGGCCACGGGGCCATGCTGGGGGAGTAGCTGCCGGCGCGCACGCCTTCCAGCGCGCCGAGCGAATGCTCCGCCGTGGCCTTCACCTGATAGCCGAAAGGCAGCATGTCCGCCGCCAGCCTCCATTCGATCACGTCGGCGGGGGCGATGCCCTTTTCCGACGCGAACGCCTCCGCCTTGTCCACCAGCCCCTCGACCGCGCCGAGAATCTGGAGGTTGGAGGGGATCACCGCATCGTAAAGCGAAAAACTCATATATCCTGCTCCTTCTCGATTGCGCGGCGTTCCGTTCCGCGTCGCGAACCGCTATATCGCCTGCGACCCCGATAGGAAGCGTATCAATGTCAGTCCGTCCCTGGCGCGATATCCAGCGCCGCCCCAGCCGCAAGATCATGGTGGGCAACGTCCCCGTCGGCGGCGACGCGCCGATCACGGTGCAGACCATGACCAACACGCCCACCGCCGACGCCAGGGCCACAATCGACCAGATCCGCCGCTGCGAGGAGGCCGGGGCCGATATCATCCGCGTGAGCTGCCCGGACGTGGAGAGCACGGCGGCGTTCAGGCAGATCGTCCGCGCCGCGCGCGTGCCGATCGTGGCGGACATCCATTTCCACTACAAACGCGCGCTTGAGGCGGCGGACGCCGGCGCGGCCTGCCTGCGCATCAACCCCGGCAACATCGGATCGGCCGATCGCGTGAACGAAGTGGTCAACGCCGCCAAGGCGAACGGCTGCGCGATCCGCATCGGCGTGAACGCGGGCAGCCTGGAAAAGGACCTGCTCGAAAAATATGGCGAGCCGTGCCCGGAGGCCCTGGTCGAAAGCGCGCTCGATCATATCAAGCTGTTGCAGGATCGCGATTTCCACGAGTTCAAGGTGGCGGTGAAGGCGTCGGACGTGTTCCTTGCCGTCGCCGCCTATCAGCAGCTTGCCGAGGCGGTGGATTGCCCGCTGCATCTGGGCATCACCGAGGCGGGCGGGTTCGTCGGCGGCACGGTGAAGTCCGCGATCGGGATCGGATCGCTCCTGTGGTTCGGCATCGGCGACACGATTCGCGTCTCACTCTCCGCCGAGCCGGAGGACGAGGTGCGCGTCGGCTTCGAGATCCTGAAGGGCCTCGGCGTGCGCAACCGCGGCGTGCGCGTGGTGAGCTGCCCGAGCTGCGCGCGTCAGGGCTTCGACGTGATCCGCACCGTGCAGGCGCTGGAGGAGAGGCTCCAGCATATCCGCACGCCCATGTCGCTCTCCGTGCTGGGCTGCGTCGTCAACGGCCCCGGCGAGGCGCGCGAGACGGATATCGGCATCACCGGCGGCGGCAACGGCAAGCATATGGTCTATCTGTCCGGCGTGACCGACCATCATGTGCAGGATGCCGACATGATCGACCATATCGTCCGGCTGGTGGAAGCCAAGGCGGCGGAGATCGAGGCCGCGACCGAGGCCGGCAAGGCGGCGGCATAGGGCGGATCGCCGTTCGGCTTTCCCCGTGTTCCTCCGCCGTCATGCCGGGCCTGATCCGGCATCCGGAGTAACGAACGATGCCCCTTGCGGCTCTGGATGCCGGGTCAGGCCCGGCATGACGGGTAAACCACAAACAGCCCTTTGGGCCGGAATGCCGATCCGTCCCGTCCCTTCCTCGCGTTAACCATCACGATCAAGCGCGCCGCAACGCCTCCCCGGCTATGGCAGGGCAATGCGCACCGCGATGCTCGTGATGATTGCGGCCGGCACGGCGATCGGCTTCGCCCTGCCGGACGGGAAACCGCGCGCCGCGCCCGCCGCTCCCCCGAAGGCGACCGAATCGCCCGTCCCGATCGCCGCCTCCACGCCCGCGCCTTCGCGCGAAACCGTGATCCGGCGCGACGACAACGGCCATTTCTACGCCTATGCCAACGTCAACAGCGAGCCGATCCGCTTCGTCGTCGATACCGGCGCGACCGTCGTCGCGCTGACGACGGAGGACGCGCGCCGCGCGCACATCGATGTCGATCCGGGGAAGATGGTGCCCATAGGCTATGGCGCGAGCGGCCAGCTCACCGGCCAGCCGGTGACGGTGGACCGGATCGAGCTGGACGGGAAAAGCGTCGGCCCGCTGCGCGCGGTGGTGCTGCCGGACCTCCCCGTCTCGCTGCTCGGCCAATCCTGGCTGCGGCAGATCGGCACCGTGGAAATCCGCAATGATGAGATGCGGCTGAAGTAGCGCGCGCGCCGCCGCTGGGCTAAGCGGATCGGCAATGAACCGCGCGCTCTCCCCCGCGCTCGCCTTTGCCGTCGCGGCGGCTGGGATCGGGCTGTTCGCGATCATGGACGCGTTCATGAAATCGCTGACGCTGGCGATCGGCGTCTACAACGCGCTGATCTGGCGGACGGGAATGACCGCGATCCTGGGCGCGGTGCCCTGGATCGCGAGCGGCGCGCGGCGGCCGAGCCGGCGCGGCATGAGGCTGCACCTGATCCGGGGCGGCGTGACGGCGGCAATGGCGCTTTCCTTCTTCTGGGGCCTTGCGCGCGTGCCGATGGCGCAGGCGATCACGCTCAGTTACATCGCGCCGCTGCTCGCCCTGCTGCTGGGCGCGGTGTTCCTGCACGAACGCGTCGGGCGGCGCGTGGTGCTGGCGTCATGCGCGGCCTTCGCCGGCGTACTGGTGGTGCTCGCGGGCCAATCGCGCGCGGCGCTGGGGCCGGAGGCGCTGGAAGGCGCGGCGGCGGTGCTGGGATCGGCCATCCTCTATGCCGTCACCCTGATCCTGGCGCGGATGCAGAGCCAGGCAGCGCCGCCGGGCGAGATCGCCTTCTTCCAGTCGCTGATCGTCACGCTCTGCCTCGCGCTCGGCGCGCCATGGCTGCTGGCGGTGCCGGAGGCCGGGGAATGGTGGAAGATCGCGGTGGCCGCGCTGCTCGCCACCATGTCGCTGTTCCTGCTCGGCTGGGCCTATGCCCATGGCGAGACGGGCTATCTGGCCACGACGGAATATACTTCCTTCCTCTATGCCGCGACGCTCGGCTTCCTCGTGTTCGGCGAACGATTGTCCCCCTATACGCTGGCGGGCGCGGGGATCATCGTCGCGGCGTGCCTTTATGCGGCGAGGCGTCGCGATATCGCGCAGGCCGCGCTAGAGGGTGCGGCATGACCGTGAACATCCGCCCCGCCGCGCCGTCCGATTGCGCGACCATCCTGCGCTTCGTGCGCGAACTCGCCGAATATGAGCGCGAGCCGGACGCCGTGGAGGCGACCGGGGAAATGCTCCACGCGGCCCTGTTCTCCACGCCCCCGGCGGCCGAGGCGCTGATCGCCGAGCGCGACGGGGAGCCGATCGGCTTCGCCCTGTTCTTCCACAATTTCTCGACCTGGGCGGGCAAGCGCGGCCTGTATCTGGAAGACCTCTACGTCACGCCCGCCGCGCGCGGCTCGGGCGCGGGGAAGGCGCTGCTGGCGCATCTCGCGGCGCTGGCGGTGGATCGCGATTGCGCGCGGTTCGAATGGTCGGTGCTGGACTGGAATACGCCCGCGATCGATTTCTACCGCGCGATGGGCGCGCAGGCGATGGACGAATGGACCGTCCAGCGCGTCTCGGGCGATGCGCTCCTCCGCCTCGCGGGGCGCGGCTGATGGCGTGGCTGTGGCTCATCGTCGGCGGCTGCTGCGAGGTGGGGTTCACCACCTGCCTTCGCTACGTGGACGGCTTCCGCAACGCGCCGTGGACGATCGGATTCCTCGTTTCCGTCACCCTTTCCATGGGGTTGCTGGAGCTTGCCTCGCGCTCGATCCCGATGGGCACGGCCTATGCCGTATGGGGCGGGATCGGGGCGCTCGGCACCGTGCTGGTCGGCATCGCCTTCTACGGCGAGCCGCTGACCGCCGTGCGCGGGCTGCTGATCCTCGGCATCGTCGGTTGCGTCGCGGGGCTGAAGGCGGCGGCATGAGCGCGGACGCCGGCCTCGTCGACTGGGTCGCGGAGGCGATGGAGCCGATCGGCACCGTCACCCGCAAACGCCTGTTCGGCGGGGCCGCGCTCTATTGCGACGGGCTGACCTTCGCGATCGTCGCGTTCGACTGCCTGTGGTTCAAGGCGGACGCCGGCAGCGCGGCCGCATGGGACGCGATCGGCGCGGAGCAATTCAGCATCACGCGCGACAATGGGCGGGTGCAGTCCCTCCCCTACCGCCGCGCGCCGGACGAT
>JASGGR010000074.1:0-14792 GCA_047602705.1 Sphingomonas bacterium
AGGCGCCAGACCACGCAAGTCCAAAGGCGTCGATATCGTGTCCAATAACGGGGTGTGGGGTAGATCGGTCATCCGGCCTTCCTACCCCAGCCGAAAACCCGTGTCGATTGTTACGGCTCGCTTATCATGCCCGCGCGCAGGCGGCGCAGGTTCCGCGCACCTCGATAACCGGGCGTTCGGGCGAGAAGCCCGCGCGTTCCGCCGCGCCGCGCACCGCGCGGGCAAGCTGGTCGTCATCCAGATGGATCGTCTGCCCGCACCTGTCGCACACGAGGAAGATGCAATCGTGCCGGCAATCGGGATGCGTATTGGCGACATAGGCATTGGCGCTTTCCACCCGCCGCGCCAGATTCGCGCCGACGAACAGATCGAGGATGCGATAGATGCTGTTCGCCGCGATCCGCCGCCCCTCGCGCTTCGACACCTCCTCGGCGATGTCATAGGCGGAAGCCGGCTTGTCGAACGCAGCGAGCGCGTCGAACACGCTGGCCCGCATCGTCGTCCATTGCTCGCCCGAACGCTCGAGCGTCTGTTGCGCGGCGCGGGTCAGGTCCTCGCTATGCGGCTCATGATGGTGATGATGGGCGGCCATGGGCCTGAACGTAAGGCCGGAGCGGCCGCGCGACAAGCGCCGGAGGTCAACAACCCGCGCGGCGATTGAGATCGTGGCCCAGCGCGAGGATGCCGACGCCGATCACCGTCCACAGCGCTTCGGCATGGCCTCCGTCATGCGGCAGGGTGATCGCGCCGCCCATGATCCCCAGCCCCAGCGCACCGATCGCCAGCGGCATCAGGTGGCCGTGGTGGAGCGCCCCACGCCCCAGCGCCACCGCGCCGAGCAGGATCGCCACTCCAAGCCCCACCTCGTGAAAGAGCGGATTGCCCAGCATCCCGCCGACCGTGGAGAGCATCGCCACCAGCACCGCGCTCGCCAGGCAATGGACGACGCACAGCCCCGACAGGGCGATCGCCATCCGGTCGAGCGCGGCGGATTGTCCAGGACGAGTCGGATGGGCCATGTCGCGGCGCATGTAGCGCGTGCTTGCTCGTGTTACAATATTACATCGCGCATTTTTCGCTTCCGCCCTCCGGTCCCTTGGCAGGCCGGGAGGCGTGGGCTAGGATTTCCGCTCGCGCGTTCGCTCCTCGATCATGCCCGGACGAACGCAGGATCGACTCATTCCCGTCAGGCGGATCATGCTGCAACCCACACCCGGCTATCTCATTACCGCGCGCCCCGCCGTGCTGGCGCGCTGGCTGTGGTGCGTCGCCGCGCTGATCGTGGCGATGGTGGTGGTGGGCGGCATCACGCGGCTGACGGAATCCGGCCTGTCGATCACGCAATGGAAGCCGATCAGCGGCATCCTCCCGCCGCTGAACGACGCGCAATGGCAGGCGGAATTCGCCAATTACCAGAAGATCCCGGAATATCAGCAGCTCAATCGCGGCATGACGCTCGCGGGCTTCAAGGCGATCTTCTTCTGGGAATATATCCATCGCCTGCTGGCCCGCGCGATCGGGCTGGCCTTCGCGCTGCCGCTGGTGTGGTTCGCGGTGAAGAAGCGCATCCCGCGCGGCTATGGCTGGCGGCTGACCGCCATCCTCGCGCTCGGCGGCATGCAGGGCGTGATCGGCTGGTGGATGGTGAGTTCCGGCCTGTCGGTGCGCACCGACGTGAGCCACATCCGCCTCGCGGTGCATCTGATGACCGCGCTCTTCATCCTCTCCGCCACCGTATGGACCGCGCTCGACCTGCGTGGCGTGGCGCACAATCCGATCGCGCGGCCGGCGCGGCTTCGCCCCGTCGCCGCGCTCGCGCTGCTGCTGCTCGCCGCGCAGATCATGTGGGGAGCGTTCACCGCCGGTCTGGACGCGGGCTATGCCTTTGCGAGCTGGCCGCTGATGGGCGATGCGATCTTCCCGCCCGACGTGCCGATGCTCGCGCCGGCATGGACCAATGCCGTGGACAATCCGATCGTCGTGCAGTTCATCCACCGCTGGCTTGCCTTTGTCGCGGCGGGCGGGCTTTTCTGGCTCGCGCTGAAGGCGGGGCGGCCGGTGGGAACGGTCGTGGTGCTGCTGGTCGTGCTGCAAGTCTCGCTCGGCATCGCGACCTTGCTCTCCGGCGTCCAGATCGGCGTGGCGGTGGCACATCAGGCCAATGCCGCATTGCTGCTGATCGCCGCCGTCGCCGCCGCGCATACGCTGGGCGCGCAGCGGGCGTGAGCGGGATCGCGATCGTCTCGCTCACCTGCCCCGATCGGGCGGGCGCGGAGACGATCGCCCGCACATTGCTGGAACAGAGGCTGGTCGCCTGCGCCAATATCATCGGCCAGTGCGTCTCGATCTATCGATGGCGGGACGAGATCGAACGGACGGATGAGGTGGTGATGCAGCTCAAGACCGTTCCGGCGCGCGTCCCGGCCGTGATCGAGCGGATCGCCGCGCTCCATCCATATGACCTTCCCGCGATCGAGCATTGGGAAGCCGGAGCCACGCCCGGCCTCATTGCATGGATCGCGGATGCGGTAAAATAATACCCGTCACGAATCGCGCGGAAATCTTGACTTTGCAGCATCCCCGGCGCATTGGCCGCGCGTCGGCGCTGTGCCCTCGGGTGCGGCGTCCTTTCGTTTTGATGAGGTCGAACAGCCATGAAGGCGCTGATGAAGACCACCAAGTCGGCCAAGCCGCATGAGGTGGAGAAGAAGTGGCATATCGTCGATGCCGACGGCCTGGTGGTCGGTCGCGCGGCGGTGGTGATCGCCAATGTCCTGCGCGGCAAGCACAAGCCGAGCTTCACCCCGCACGTCGATTGCGGTGACAATGTCATCGTCATCAACGCGGACAAGATTCGTTTCACCGGCAACAAGCTGGCGGACAAGGTCTATTACAAGCACACCGGCTATGCCGGCGGCATCAAGGGCATCACCGCCGGCAAGGTGCTGGAAGGCCGCTTCCCGGAGCGCGTGCTGGAGAAGGCTGTGGAGCGCATGATCCCGCGCGGCCCGCTCGGCCGCCAGCAGATGCGCAACCTGCGCATCTTCAAGGGCAGCGAGCACCCGCATGAGGCGCAGAACCCGCAGCCGCTCGACATCGCCGGCATGAACCGCAAGAACAAGGTGGGCGCATAATGTCCGACAATCGCCAGTCCCTCGCCGATCTCGGCGCCGCGCTGAAGCAGCAGAACGAGGCCGCCGTCAACGCCTCCGAAGACAAGGCCGAGGCGTATCTCGCCGGCCAGATCGAGGAGCCGGTCCAGCGCGCCCCGCTGCGCGCGCAGGAGCTCGACAAATACGGCCGCGCCTATGCCACCGGCCGCCGCAAGGATGCGGTCGCCCGCGTGTGGCTGAAGCCGGGCACCGGCAAGATCACGATCAACGGCCGCGATCAGGAAATCTATTTCGCGCGTCCCACGCTGCGTCTCGTCATCAACCAGGTGTTCGGCATCACCGAGCGCGAGGGCCAGTATGACGTGATCTGCACCGTCAAGGGCGGCGGGCTTTCGGGCCAGGCCGGCGCGGTGAAGCACGGCATCAGCCAGGCGCTCACCAAGTATGAGCCGGCGCTGCGTTCGCCGGTGAAGGCCGCGGGCTTCCTCACCCGCGACAGCCGCGCGGTCGAGCGCAAGAAGTACGGCCGCGCGAAGGCGCGCCGCAGCTTCCAGTTCTCGAAGCGCTAAGATGCATCTTGCGGATCGCTTGGGCGATCCGGGATTGCGAACAGGAAGGGCGGTCCGGAAACGGGCCGCCCTTTTTCGCGTCGACACGTCGCGTCCCTAAATATCTGTATTAAGCTTCCTTTTCCTTTCATCCTGACGCGGGCCTACCGGCTCGCGAACGCTGGCGCGGACACGATGCTTGGCGCCGCTGAACGATTCAGCGGCGACGCGCTGGTGCGCGAAGCCCTGCGCGATATGGATCACGCCATCGATGCACTGACACACGAGCGCTGCGCGGCGACCGGGCGACTCGCCGGCATCGAACAGGAACGCGCCGATCAACGCGCGCGCATCGCCATCCTCTCCGAACAGGCATCCTATGCGATGGATCGCAATCGGCCAGACCTTGCCGAGCGCGCCGTTGCCACGCGGGTAGATACCGAATCGCGCGTCGCCGCACTGGAGGGCGAGTGCCAACAGGCGGAAGCAGCGCGCGACAAAGCGGATGCGGCGCTCACCGACGCTCAGGATCGCCGCGCGCGAATGAACTTGCCCTCGACAAGCGCCGAAAATCTGCATCCGGCGCTCGACATGCGCGTCGCCAAGGCGGAAGCGCGCTTCTATCAAGCACGTGCGCTGATGCGGCCTCAGGCGCCCGGCATCGATGCGATCAGCACGCTCCAGCGGGAGGAGCGGATTGCCTCCGAACTTGCAACGCTACGCGCAAAACGGGAAAAACCGAGTCGTCGCAAGCGCTAGGACGGATCGACATTCAGGTCCGGAGGGCTGGTTACGGCTGCCATTTTCACGTCATGCCGGGCTTGACCCGGCATCCAGAGTGAAGAGCGATGACGTTTGCGGCTCTGGATGCCGGGTCAAGCCCGGCATGACGGTGAAGGAAACGCAGCGAAGTCCGAATGTCGATCCATCCTAGGCCACAGACGACAGGCGCAACCCGGTCTCTGTCTCCACCACGGAAGAAAAATCACACCGCCGTGCGGCCATATTCCTGCTTCGTCACCGGATGGCTCGAGGAAAGGCCGCCGTCCACCGCGATCGCCTGCCCGTTGACGTAACTCGCGTCATCCGAAGCGAGGAACAGGGCGACCTTCGCCAGTTCCTCCGGCTGCGCGCCGCGGCGCAGCGGGTTGAGGCGGCCGACGCGATCGATCTTCCCGGCTTCGCGCGCATAGTCGAAGGTCGGCTTCGTCATGCCCGTCTCCGTCAGGCCCGGGCAGATCGCGTTGACGCGCACATTGGAGCCGGAAAGCTGTTGCGCGGAAACCTTCGCGAGGTTGATGACGCCCGCCTTGGACGCCGAATAGGCGGGCGATCCCGCCCCCGATCGGATGCCGGCGACGCTGGCCGTCAGGATGATCGCGCCCTTGCCCCGCTCCGCGATGCGCGGACCGGCGTGCTTCACGGCGAGGAACGGGCCGATGAGGTTGACGCGCAGCACCTCGGTGATGAGGTCCACGCTGGTGTCGAAGATATTGGCCATGCCGCCCGAGATGCCGGCATTGGCGAACATCACGTCCAGCCCGCCGTAACGATCGCAGGCCAGCGCGACCGCTTTCTCCACATCGGCTTCGGAGCCTGCGTCCATGCGGATCGACTCCGCCACGCCGCCTGCGTCGCGGATCGCCTGCGCGGTCGCCTCCGCCCCGTCGGTGACGTCCGCGACGATCACCTTGCCGCCTTCGGCCGCGAACAGGATTGCGGCGGCGCGCCCGATGCCGGAGCCGGCGCCGGTCACAATGATCGATTTGTCGGTGAACCTGGCCATTTCCACTCTCCTGTTCAGATCGTCACGCCGCCGTCGATCACCATCACCTGCCCGGTCATGAAGCCGCTCGCCTTCGACGCGAGATAGACGACCGCGCCCGCGATTTCCTCCGGCTCGCCGATGCGGCGCAGCGGCGTGGTGCGGTTGCGTTCCTTCACTGCCGCCTCATCCTCCCACAAGGCCTTGGCAAAATCGGTCTTGATAAGGCCCGGCGCGATGCAGTTCACACGGATGCCATGCTGGCCATATTCGTGCGCCAGATTGCGCGCGAGCTGCATGTCGGCCGCCTTGGAGATGCAATAGGCCCCGATCACCGTCGATCCGCGCAGGCCGCCGATCGAGGAGACGATGACGATCGAACCTTCGCCCCGCTCCTTCATCTCCGGCGCCACCATCGAGATCAGCCAGTGGTTGGAAATGATGTTGTTGTCGAGGATCTTGCGGAACTGCTCGTCGGCGATGCCTTCCTGCGGGCCGTAATAGGGGTTGGAGGCGGCGTTGCAGACGAGGCAGTCGATCCGGCCGAAGGCGCGCCGCGCCTCGTCCACAAGATGCTGCAGGCCAGCCTTGTCGGAGATATTGGCCGCAACCGCGATCGCGGTGCCCGCGCCGAAGCGATCGTTGATCTCCTTCGCGGCGGCGTCGCAGGCATCCTGCTTGCGGCTGGAGATGACGACCTTCGCCCCCTGCTCCGCGCAGGCGATCGCGGAAGCCTTGCCGATCCCGCGCGACGACCCGGTGATGAGCACGACCTTCCCGGTCAGATCGAACAACGACATGGCTGAAATCCTTTCCTTAAGCGCCGGCCTTCACCGCGAAACCCCATGCCGCCTCGGCCAGCGCCGGCACGCGCGCGCTGGCGGCTTCCGCATTGGCGTTGGAGGCGGTGCCGATCAGGAAGCGCTTCCTGATCCCCTGCACGATCGAGGCGAGGCGGAAGAGGTTGAACGACAGATACCAGTTGAGATCGGGCAACCCCTCCGATCGCCCGGTCTTCTCGCAATAGCGCGCGACCACTTCCTCGATCGTCGGTATGCCGGTTTCCGGCCCGGTCAGCCCCATCACGCCGGAACGCCCCTCCGGCTGCGTCACCCATGAGATGAGGAAATAGGACAGGTCCGCGATCGGATCGCCGAGCGTGGAGAGTTCCCAGTCCAGCACGGCGGCCACGCGCGGCTCCAGCCCGGGCGCGAATTTCATATTGTCGCAGCGATAATCGCCATGGACGATCGAGGTGCGCGTCTGCGGCGGCAGGGTGCGCGGCAGGAACTCGATCAGCCGCTCCATCGGCTCCATATGCTCGGTTTCCGCGCCGCGATATTGCTTCGTCCAGCGCGACACCTGCCGCTCGAAATAATTGCCGGGGCGGCCGTAGCTCTCCAGCCCCGCCGCGACATAATCGACGTTATGAAGCTGCGCGAGCGTGTCGATCATCGCGTGATAATGCGCGCGGCGCGTGTCGGCATCCATGCCGGGGAAGGCGCCGTCCCAGATGGTGCGGCCTTCCACCATCTCCATCACGTAGAAAGCGGAGCCGATCACCGAATCGTCCTCGCACAGCCCGAACGGGCGCGGCACGGGGAAGCCGGTGGGATGCAGGCCGGCGATCACGCGATATTCGCGATCGACCGCATGGGCCGACGGCAGCAATTCCCCCATCGGCTTGCGCCGCAGCACATAGGTGCGCCGCGGCGTGCTCAGCTTGTAGGTGGGGTTCGACTGGCCGCCGGCGAACTTCGCATAGGTCAACGGGCCGGCGAAATCCGGCACATTGGCCTGCATCCACGCGGAGAGGCGCTCCGTGTCTAGCCGGTCGCGCTCGGCGATTTCGGTCTGGAGGCTCGTGTCGGTCATTGGTCGAAGATGATCACGCTGCGCGTCGCATCGCCCTTGCGAAGCTCGTCGAACGCGTCGTTGATGCGGGTGAGCGGCATCCGGTCCGCGATGATCGTGTCGAGATCGAGCAGCCCGCGCTGATAGAAATCCACCAGCCGGGGGATATCGACCGGGAAACGATTGTATCCCATGATCCCGCCCTGAAGCCGCTTGCCGGACAGGAGGTCCATCGCGGAAAGGCCGACCTTCTCGGTCAGCGGCATCATGCCGAGGATCGTCGCCGTGCCGCCGCGCCGCAACACCTTCACCGCGGTGTCCGCCGACTGCGGCCGGCCGACCGCCTCGATCGCATGATCGACGCCGCCCCTAGTGGCCTCCACCACCTCCGCCACGGTATTCTCCGACAGCGGATCATAGCTGTGGGTCGCGCCGAGCTTCTCGGCGATGGCGCGCTTCTCCGGCACGGGATCGAGCGCGATGATCTTGCCCGCGCCCGCGATCTTCGCCGCGTTCACCGCCGCAAGCCCGATCCCGCCGCAGCCGACGATACACACCGTCTCGCCCGGCGACACGTCGGTCGTGTTGAACACCGCGCCCGCGCCGGTCGTCACCGCGCAGCCGATCAGCGCGGCGCGATCCAGCGGCATCTCCGGATCGATCGCGACGCAGGCATGTTCGTGCACCAGCATCATCTCGGCATAGGCCGACAGGTTGAGCATCTGGTTGACCGGGCGGCCGTCCGCCAGCCGCAGGCGCGGCTCCTCGCCCGCCTGCCGCCGCGTCTCCCCGCCGAGGCAGAGATACATGCGGCCCGTCACGCAGAATTCGCAATGGCCGCAGAAGGCCGAAAGGCAGGTGACGACATGATCGCCCGGCTTCACCGTGCGCACCTCGGAGCCGACCGCCTCGACGATCCCCGCCGCCTCATGGCCGGGGATCGCGGGCATGGGGTGCGGATAGGCGCCGTCTACGAAATGCAGGTCCGAACGGCACACGCCGCAGGCCAGCGTGCGGATCAGCACCTCATGCGCCGCCGGCTTGGACACATCGACGTCCATCACCTCGAGCGGCTTCTTCGCTTCAAATAAAACGGCGGCCTTCATGTGCCTCTCCAGTCGATTGAGCCGCCCCGGCCGTGGCCGGGGCGTTGAGGATCATCCTGACGAACGGGTTCAGCGCGAGACGCCGATATCCCCGCTCGAAATCTCCGCGCCGCCGCGCGGGGCGGGGCGTTCGGCCTTCCAGTCGGCATATTTGCCGAACTCGTCGCGCGCGATCGCACGGGCATGGACCTCGTCCGGGCCGTCCGCGAAGCGCAGGGTGCGCATCGACGCCCAGGCATGGGCGAGGCCGAAATCCTCCGCCACGCCGCCGCCGCCATGCGCCTGGATCGCATCGTCGAGGATCTGGAGCGCCATGTTCGGCGCCTGCACCTTGATCATCGCGATTTCCAGCTTGGCGGACTTGTTGCCCGCCTTGTCCATCATGTCGGCCGCCTTGAGGCAGAGCAGGCGCGTCATCTCGATATCGATGCGCGCGCGCGCGATGCGCTGCTCCCACACGCTATGGTCGGAGATGCGCTTGCCGAAGGCGACGCGGCTGACGAGGCGCTTCGCCATCTTCTCGATCGCGACCTCCGCCACGCCGATCGTGCGCATGCAGTGATGGATGCGGCCCGGCCCGAGCCGGCCCTGCGCGATCTCGAAGCCGCGACCCTCGCCGAGCAGCAGATTCTCCACCGGCACGCGGACGTTGGTGAAGCTCACCTCGCCATGGCCGTGCGGCGCATGGTCATAGCCGTAGACGGAAAGCATCCGCTCGATCTTCACGCCGGGCGTGTCCATCGGCACGAGAATCTGGCTTTGCTGCTGGTGGCGCGAGCCTTCGAAGCTCGTCTTGCCCATCAGGATGCCGAGCTTGCAGCGCGGATCGCCCACGCCCGAAGACCACCATTTGCGGCCGTTGATGACATAATGATCGCCGTCGCGATCGATCCGCGTCTCGATATTGGTCGCGTCGGAGGAGGCGACCGCCGGCTCCGTCATCAGGAAAACGGAGCGGATCTCGCCGTTCATCAGCGGACGCAGCCACTGCTCCTTCTGCTCGCGCGTGCCGTAGCGGTGGAGCACCTCCATGTTGCCGGTGTCGGGCGCGGAGCAGTTGAAGCATTCGCTCGCCCAGCCGACCTTGCCCATCTCCTCGGCGCAGAGCGCATATTCGAGGTTGGTGAGCTGCGTGCCCTCGAACTCGAACGTGTCGTCGACATGCTGCTGGCCGGAATGGGGCGGCATGAAGAAGTTCCACAGCCCGGCCGCCTTGGCCCTGGCCTTCACCTCCTCGATCACCGGGATCACCTTCCAGGGATCGCCCTCCTGGTGCTGGCGATGATATTCGTCCTGCAGCGGGCGGATGTTCTTGTCGATGAAATCGCGTACCCGGTCGCGGAAATAGGTTTCGCGTTCGCTCAGCGTAAAGTCCATCGCATCCCTCCAGATCCTGTTTCGCGGACGGCTCTAGGCCATACCCGTCTTTCGGTAAAGCGTCAGAATCGCCAATTCGCTCTCCCGAAAACAGCCCGTCGCAACATGCAAGAAAGGGACTGTTTCTTCGAAATCTTGCTGCTAGAGTGGCCCGATGCACGGTCCGGGGGATACCGGCCGGGGGGAGGAATCGGGCACTCGCCGCTTCCGGGCGAAGCGCGACGCGATCCTTGCTGCGGCTGCGGAAGCAATCAACGAACAAAGCGCGAAGGGCATGACCTTCGCCGATGTCGCGCGCCGTGTCGGGCTCAACACCACCAGCGTCACTTATTATTTCAAGCGCAAGGAGGATCTGGCGGCCGCCGCGTTCGAGCATACGCTGGATTATCTGCTGCGGATGCTGGACGACGCGATGACGCGCCTGACGCCGGAGGCGCGCGTCGAACGCTATCTTGCGCTCAACATGGCGCGGCTCGCGCGCGTGCAGCGCGGGGAGGAACGGCAGATGGCCGGCCTTTCGGACCTGCGCGCGATGGACGAGCCGGTGCGGTCGCGCCTGATGGCCGGCTGGCGCGAGGTGTTCCGCCGCACGCGCCTGCTCTGGGGCCCGGCCGACACGCGGCGGCAGACGGACCTGAACGGCGCGCGCGCGCATGTGCTGCTGGAGAACACCTTCTGGCTGCCGGTGTGGCTGGTGCGTTACGAGCCGGATCAATATGCGCGGGCCGAGGCGCGGCTGATGGAGGTGTTCCGGCACGGCATCGGCGCGCCCGGCGCATCATGGTCCCCCGTCCCGCTCGATCTCCCGCATGACGAGGCGGTGCCGGGACGCGAGGCGTTCCTGCTCGCCGCCACCCGGCTCATCAACGAACTCGGCTATCGCGGCGCATCGGTGCAGCGGATCGCCTCTGAGCTGAACGTCACCAAGGGTAGCTTCTACCATCATCTGGATGCGAAGGACGATCTGGTCGTCGCCTGCTACAAGCGCAGCTTCGACACGATAGCCGCCGCGCAGCGCCTGTCGGACGAGCGCGGGGGCAGCCATTGGGATCGGCTGGCGAGCACGATCGCCACCCTGCTCGACGTGCAATTCTCGGAGCTGGGGCCGCTCCTGCGCACCACCGCGCTCTCCGCTTTGCCGCTGGGCGTGCGGCAGGTGATGGTGGAGCGATCGAACCGCATCGCGCGCCGCTTCGCCGGCACGATCTCGGACGGTATCGCGGAAGGTACGATCCGCCCGGTCGACGCGCTGATCGCGGCGCAGGCGCTGATGGCCTTCCTCAATGCGGCGTTCGACATGCGCAAATGGGCCTGGTCCATGCCGCGCGACCGCGCGATTGCGCTCTACGCCTCGACGCTGACCTTCGGCCTGTTCGACGACCGCACGATCGGGGATTAGACCGCCGACCCCAGCACCTGCGCCCGCTTCTGCATCGCCAGCGCGTGGAGCGGGCCGCGTCGTCGGCGGAATTCGCGGATCGAGCAGCCGAGGAAAAGGTGCGCGTCGCGCAAGAAGTGCGACCTGTCCCAATAACCTTCCGCCGCCAGCAGAGCGTCCGATTCGCCCGGCGGGGCATCCAGCGCCCTGCTGAGCGCCTGCAGGAAACGACGGCGGCGCAGCAGCATCTTGGGGGTGAAGCCGAAATTCTGCCGCGTAAGCGCGGCGAGCTGACGCATGGTGAGGCCCAGATTCTCCGCCAGCGCCTCGATCCGCGTCACCGTGCCGCCGCCGATCGCTTCCTCCAGCCGCTCGATCAGCGGGTTGAAGGCGCGCGCGGTCGCCAGCCGGCGGTCGAGCCACGCCTCCAGCACAATCTGCGGATGCGCGCCGTCATCCAGCGCCACACGCATATCCTCCGCATCGTCATCCAGAGCCGAAAAGGGAATGACGCGATTGGCATGGGCTGAAATGTCCCCGCCGAACAGCCGCGCCCATCCTTTCGCGTAAAGCCCCATGCCGATCAGCGCGCCCTCCCCCGCCTCCACCCATGCGGCAAGGTTGGTCGGGCCGGTGAAGGAAGCATGCGGCATGTCGAATTGCCGCGCGCCGATCCGCAGCGACCATGGCTGCGGCCTTTCCACGGCGAAGCGGATGACGGGATAGCCGGGGAAGAAGACGTCGCTGGTCCGCTGCCCCGGAGACACCTGGGCGCGGAAACGGTGGAAGCCCGTGACAAGCCCGGAAAATCGGGCACTGGCCCGCCAGAACGCGACAGGCCCCTCGTCCGCTGAATCCGCCATTTCACCCCCTGATAACAGCCAGGCGCAAGACCATGTGCGGGGGGAAGCGCGAGAACGCTCACATGGACATCATCCCTGGTTAATGTCTCCTTACTTACGCTCTCGCGAGGTTGCCAGATGCAATCTTCATCAATTGCCCGGCGCGCCAGTAATGCCAGATCGCCCAGGGGGTCAGCAGCGCGACGCCCAGCATCGCATAACGCAGGGATTCGCCGCCGTAGATCGGCCGCAGCGCATCGCTGATCCAGCCGACCGCCAGCGGCCCGAGCCCAAGCCCGAGCAGGTTGATGGCCAGCAGCGACAGCGCCGCCCATGTCGCGCGCAACCGCAACGGCGCCAGATGCTGCACCATCGCGAAAGTAGGCCCGATATAGGCCCCGGCGAAGATATAGGAGACGAAATAGCAGCCCAGCGCGACCCGCACGTCGGGGACGAAATAGAAAGCGATGCTGAACGGGAAGGCGATCGCCTTCATCCCCGCCACCACATGGCTCTGCGCCCATATGCCGTGCCGCCGCGCCGCGCGATCCGCCAGCACGCCGCCGAGCAGCGCGGAGAAGGAGCCGATCAGCGCCGCCGGCAGGGCGACGTAGCGCGAGATATCGAGAAGCGAGAAGCCGAGCGACCGCTGCATGTAGCTCGGCCCCCAGCCGGTCACCGCATAGCCGACCAGCGAGGTGATCGTCATGCCGGCGATCAGATGCCGCGCCGGCGCGTTGTTCCAGATGGAGGCGATGCCTTGCCCCAGCGACGGCATCTCGTGCGATGCGCCCGCCTCATGCCCGTCGGACATGCCGCGCGGCGGCTCGACCACGAACAGGCGGACGACCAGCGCGAGGAGCAGGCCCGGCAGGCCCACGACCATCATCGCCGCGCGCCAGCCGTGCGCGCTCGCCACCACGCCGCCGATCGCCATGCCCATGCCGCCGCCCAAGAGCACGCCGAGCGAGTAGATCGCCATGGCGCTGGCGCGCTTTTCCGGCGGATAGAGGTCGGCGATGATCGAATGGCTCGGCGGGCCGGAGCCTGCCTCGCCCACGCCAACGCCGATCCGCGCGAGCATCAACTGCACGAAGCTCTGCGCCATGCCGCAAGCCGCCGTCGCCCCGCTCCACAAGGCGAGGCTTATCGCGACGATGTTGCGGCGGTTGGCACGGTCGGCGAAGCGCGCCACCGGGATGCCGAGCGTGGCGTAGAAGATCGCGAAGACCAGCCCCGAAAGCAGCCCCAGTTGCGTGTCGCTCAGCTTCAGGTCCGCCTTGATCGGCTCAAGCAGGATCGCGAGGATCTGCCGGTCCATGAAACTGAAGAAATATGTGAGCGTCAACAGCGCGAGCGTCAGTGCGCGGCCTCGTGCTGTGATTGATCCGCCCATGGCCCTCTCCCCCGCTCCCGATCGAGGCTAACGCCGCGGAACCTCTTGTGCGATTGTAAAAACACCGGGCAATGTTTTGAAACAATTGCCCGGCTTGTCCTTCATCAATAGCCGTTGAGCCGCCCGAAACGGTCGCGATGCCACGATGCGGTGCCCCACATCGTCTCCAGCACGGCGGCGCGCTTCATATACAGGCCGGCGTCGAACTCGTCGGTCATGCCGACGCCGCCGTGAAGCTGGATCATCTCGCGGCTGACGAGGTGCAGCGTGTCGCTCGCCACCGCCTTCGCGAGGCTGACGGCCTGATCGACGTCGGACCGGCCCGCGTCGATCGCCTCCAGCGCGCCTTCCGTCACGGAGCGCATCAGCTCAAGCTCCGTCAGCATCTTCGCCATGCGGTGCTGGAGCGCCTGGAAGGTGGAGAGCACCTGCCCGAACTGCACGCGCTGCTTCAGATAGTCGAGCGTCTGCTGGAAGGCGCTTTCCGCCATGCCCAGCATCTCCGCGCAGGTCACGGCCGCGGCGCGGTCGGCGATCGCCTGCGTCAGCGCGGTGTCGCCCAGCTTCTCGGCCGGCGCATCCGTGAAGGTGACGTCGGCATGGCTGCGGCTGTCCGCCATCTTGCGCGACGAGACGGTGACGCCCTCGCCCTTCGCCACCAGATACAGGCCGTCGGTCGCCGCGACGACGAACACGTCCGCGCCGTCGCCTTCCGCCACGAATTTCTTCGTCCCGCTCAGCTTGCCGCCGGAGACGGTGGCGGCGATCTTGCGGTCGTGGATCGCGCCTTCGTCGATCGCCAGCGTCGCCACCGCCTCGCCCGTCGCGAGCTTCGGCAGCCATTCGCCCTTGGCCTTGTCCGACGATCCCATCACGATCGCGCTGGCCGCGACGGCGGTGGAGGCGAGCGGCGACACCGCGAGGTTGCGGCCGAGCTGCTCCACCACGAGGCCAAGCGAGAGATAGCCGAACGCCGATCCGCCGAATTCCTCCGGAATGACGATCCCGGCCCAGCCCATGCCGCCGATCGCGCCCCAGGCTTCCGTGTCATAGCCCGTGGCGGGCGCCGCATCGCGCAGCTTGCGGAAAGCGGTGACCGGGCTTTCGTTGTCGGCCCATTCGCGCGCCATGTCGCGCAGCATCACCTGTTCTTCGTTCAATACCGCCATGTCATTTCCCTTCCCGAGAATTACCGGGGAGGAGGGCATCTGGCGCACCCTCCTCCACCCGGCCCTCTCCAGACGCGCCGGCCGCCGGGCCGCTCGCGCCCAACCGTGCGATTACTGGTGATCGAGCATCCCGAGGATGCGCTTGGCGATCACGTTGTTCTGGATCTCGCTGGAGCCGCCGTAGATCGACACGGCCTTGCCCCACAGCCAGCTCCGCGTCTGCTCCAGCTCCTGCCTGGTGAAG
>JASGGR010000075.1:0-14671 GCA_047602705.1 Sphingomonas bacterium
TCCACGCCGGCGGCGTTGGCGCGCGCGACATCGATCTGCGCGGTCGCCTGCGCCGCCTGGGCATTATAGTCGCGCGAATCGATCCGGACGAGCGGATCGCCCGCCTTCACCGCCTGGTTCTCCTCGACGAACACCTGGTCGACATAGCCCGAAACCTTGGGCGAGACGGTCACGCCGTCCGCCTGCACATAGGCGTCGTTGGTGGATTGCTGGTATTTCCCGTAACTTTCGTAGCGGACGAACCACGCGAGCACGCCGACCACCACCAGCGCCAGCACGGCGGCTAGGATGATGCGGACGCGCGGGTTCTTCAGCGCGGAGGGGCGATCCTCCGCCGCGCCGTTCGCGTTGGTTTCTGGCGTCTGGTCGGCCATGGCGATTCCCGAAAACAATATTGGCGTGCATAGATGCTCGCGGTTGCAGCATAATGCAAGACCATGTATTGAGGTTCCTCATGAATAGCGACGATCAGCTGATCCGGAACCTTGCGACCGCCTATCTGCACATCCACCGGCAGCTGAACCGGGCCTTGGCGCAGGAGGGCACGTCGCTCGCGCGCACGAAGATGCTGATGTTCGTCCAGAACAAGGAGGGCGCGGCGCGCGCGGCGGATATCGCCGAGCTGTTCGACCTCGCGCCCCGCACCGTGACGGAGGCGCTGGACGGGCTGGAGCGCGACGGGCTGGTCGTCCGCACCGTCGATCCCGACGATCGCCGCGTGAAGCGAATCGCGGTCACGCCCGCCGGCGCGCGCGCCATCGCGGCGGGCGAGCCGCTGCGCCGGCGGCTGCTGCGCGAGCAATTCGCCGCGCTCACCCCGACGGAACAGGCTGAATTGACGGCCCTTCTGGGCAAGCTGGTGGATGCGCTGGAACAGCCCGATTCCCCCGCTTGCGTCCACAGGGATACGTGATACGCTCTCCTCGTCCCGAAGCATGACGCCACGAAGCGCAGCGAAGGGACAGGAGACGGATGATGGAACGGATCACTTCCGGCGTCTGCCAATGCGAGGCGAGCCTGCTCGCCTGTGCCAGCGGCATTGCGCTGGCCATCTTCGGCGTGGCCTTCGTCCTGCTGGGCTGAACGGAAACGCTCTTGCTGCCACCACGCGGCGACCGGCCGCATGGTCCGGCGCGGCCTGTGTTTTCCCCTTGTTTTTCGATGAAGCGTTTTGCGCTGGCATAGCGACCCCATGCCGTTCGCACAGGCCGAATGGCTGAATCGCGGCGCTTGCCCTTCTCGCACCCGCAACATGAAATGAAGATGAATTTTCCGGGTCTGTCACTGTAATCCGATTGTCACGGGCGTGCCGCGCAACTGACATAGGGCGCTTTTTCGCGGGCCGATGCCGCCTGCGAAAAAGGGATAGATCCACATGACGATTCTTTCGCGGACGCGCCTGCGTCTCCTCGCCGGCGCCGCGTTGTTCGCCTTGCCCGCCATGGCCCATGCCGCGCCGGCCGCCCCCGATGCGCCGGCCGCCGATTCCGCCGCCGCCGAATCGGATTCGGGCATTCAGGACGTCGTCGTCACCGCCACGAAGCGCGAGACGAACCTCCAGAAGACGCCGATCGCCATCTCGGTCGTCGATCCGACGATCATCAAGGACCGCCACGTCCAGAGCCTGATCGACCTCGCCGACGGCGGCGTGCCCTCGCTGCGCGTCGCGACGTTCGAGGCGCGCCAGTCCGCGCTCACGGTCGGCATCCGCGGCATCGTGCCGTTCGACGCGAACCAGACGGCGCGCGACCAGGGCGTGGGCGTTTATGTCGACGGTGTCTATCTCGGCCGCCAGCAGGGCCTGAACGCGGCGCTGTTCGACGTGGAGCGCGTGGAGGTGCTGCGCGGGCCGCAGGGCACCTTGTTCGGCCGCAATACCGAGGGCGGCGCGGTCAGCATCGTCACCAAGGCGCCGACCGGCGAATTCGGCGGGCGCATGACGGCGGGCGTCGGCAACTACGGCAGCTACAATGGCGAGCTGCACCTCGACCTGCCGGAATTCCACAATATCTCGATCAAGCTGGACGGCCTCGTCCAGCATCAGGACGCCACCACGAAGAACCCGCTTCAGGGCGCATACGGCTGGAACTACTACAACCGCTACGGCGGCCGCATCTCCGCCTTGTGGAAGCCGGTGGACGGCCTGTCGATCGAGCTTTCCTATGACAAGGCGCGCGACGAGAACACGCCGTTCTACAGCCAGCTCGTCAGCTACAACCCCAACGGCTATGCGGTGGGCAGCTACAGCGGATCGAAGCTCGTCTGCCCGGCGGGCGCCGCCTCGTGCATCGCGCCGCTCTCGCCGATCGTGCAGGTGAGCGGGGACAAGCGCATGTCCAGCGCCGATATCGGCGTGCCGCAGCAGTTGAGCATCGACAAGACCGACGGCTTCTCCTCGACCATCAAGTACAAGGCCTCGCCGGACGTGGAGCTGCGCTCGATCACCGCATGGCGCGGGGTGGACACCGCCCAGTGGGATAACTCCGGCGGCGCGCACCGCACGATCTTCTCGCCCAACGGCAAGTTCAGCCGCTACAGCCTGTCGCACCTGCACCAGACGCAGTTCAGCCAGGAATTCCAGGTCGTCGGCAGCCTGCCGAGCCTCGATTACGTCGTCGGCGCCTATTATTTCACGGAGCGCGCGCAGGAATCGGCGGCCACCCCGTCGAGCACCCTGTGGAACGCGGACGGCACCGGCTATACCGTGCTCAGCCCGATCGTGACGGGGCCGATCACCTCCGGCAACCAGGGCTGGAGCGACGGCATGTGGTTCACCCAGCGCGGAAGCTGGGCGAAGGCGCACAGCTACGCCGCCTTCGCGCAGGCGACATACACGCCCGACGGCTTCGAGGCGCTGCACCTCACGGTCGGCGGCCGCTACACCAAGGACAAGCGCGAGGGCGTGCTCTACCTGGTGCAGGGCAAGCCCGCGAACTTCCTGTTCAACTTCGACAAGGATCGCTTCGATCCGATGGTGACTTTGGCGTTCGAGGCGGCGCAGAACGTCAACCTCTACGCCAAATATTCCACCGGCTATCGCGCGGGCGGCGCCAACGACCGCTCGCAGACCTTCACCGCCTTCGGGCCGGAGACGGTGAAATCCTATGAGGTCGGCGCGAAGATGGACTTTCTGGACCGCAAGGTCCGCCTGAACCTCGCGGGCTATATCATGGACCGCAAGGGCACCCAGACGGACTTCGACAATGTCGACACCAACCCCGCCAGCCCGACCTACAACCTGCACACCGAGGAAACCCGCAACGCGCCGGGCGTCTCGAGGATCAGGGGCATCGAGGCCGAGGTGACGGTGCGCCCGGTCGAGAACCTGACGCTGGGCGGCTCCTATGCCTATACCTACACCAAGGTGCCGGCGACGCCGAACCCGTTCCTCAACGACCAGCTCTATCAGGTCTATGTGGTGTTCACGCCGCGCAACGCCGCGTCGGGCTATATCGATTATGAGGTGCCGGTGGGCGGCGGCGACACCAGGGTGCGCCTGCACCTCGACGCGAATTACGCCAGCAGCATGTACAGCTTCCAGAACGAATCGACGAAGACGGACTCCAGCTTCATCGTGAACGGCCGCCTCGCGCTGGCGGACGTGATGCTGAACGACCACGGGCAGAAGGTGACGTTCTCGGTGTGGAGCCGCAACCTGCTCAACGAGACGCACATCTATCGCCGCTCCGCCGCCAATTCGGTGCCGACGGCGGTCTATAATTCCTCAGGCCAGCTCACCGGCTACAGCTATTCGGGCGTGCTGGGCGACTATGCCAACTTCAACCCGCCGCGCACCTTCGGCGTGGAGGCATCGCTCAACTTCTGACCGGCCCGCCGGTTCGCGGGAAAGGGGGCGGCGGGCGAAAGCCTTGCCGCCCTTTCTCCTGCCCGTTCAATCGCGGAGCATATAGCCCACGCCGCGCACCGTGACGATCGGATCGTCCTCCCCCTGCGCGGTCAGCTTGCGGCGGAGCGCGCGGATCTGGACGTCGACGATGTTGGTGGCCGGCTCCGAATCCTGTTCCCACACGCGCGCGATCAGCGTGGCGCGGGTCAGCACCGTGCCGGGGTTGCGCGCCAGCTCCGCCAGCAGCCGCAGCTCGAGGCGGACCAGCTCCAGCGGCCGCTCGCCGCGCCAAGCCCGGAAGCGCGCCGGGCTGACGACGATATCGCCCACCCGCAGCGTGTCCCCCGTGCCGTTCGCCCATTGCCGCCCGCGCAGCAGCGCGCGCAGCCGCGCGTCCAGCTCCTCCAGCACGAGCGGCTTGGCGAGGTGATCGTCCGCGCCCGCTTCCAGCGCCTCCACCGCGCCGCCGCCCTCGCCCAGCATCGCGACGGGCAGCACCTTGCCGCTCTCACGCAGCCGGCGGGTGACGGCCACGCCGTCCATCTGCGGCAGGCGCCGATCGATGATCGCGGCGTCGAACGGCTGGCGGTCCATCGCCTGAAGCGCCGCGGCACCGGAGGGGGCGATCGCCACGCGATGGCTTCGCGCGCGCAGCGCCTCCGCCAGCGTTTCGGCATAGCTTTCGTCGGCTTCGACCAGCAGCAGGTTCATCTCGCGCCTCCGGCCAAGCCACATATGGCCGATACGCCGCCAGACCAAGTGACGTTTCTGTCATTGACTCGGGTGCCGCTTTCGCGTGGTGGAAGGCGCAAGTGGAGAGAGATGGATGAGCGAACGATATGACGTGCTGATCGTCGGCGGCGGTCACGGCGGGGCGCAGGCCGCAGCGGCGCTGCGGCAGCGCAAGTTCGAAGGCACGATCGCGATCGTCGGGGAAGAGCCGCACCTGCCCTATGAGCGCCCGCCGCTTTCGAAGGACTATCTCTCGCGCGAGAAGACGTTCGAGCGCATCCTGATCCGGCCGGAGGCTTTCTGGGCCGACAGGCAGGTGGCGATGCTGCTCGGCCGCCGCGTCGTGTCGGTCGATCCGGCGGCGCATCGCGTGACGACGGCGGACGGCGCGGCGATCGGCTACGGCACGTTGATCTGGGCCACCGGCGGCAGCCCGCGCCGGCTTTCGTGCGAGGGGCACGATCTCGCGGGCGTCCATGCGGTGCGCACCCGCGCCGACGTGGACCGGCTGATGGACGAGCTGGAGACGACGACCCGCGTGGTGGTGATCGGCGGCGGCTATATCGGGCTGGAGGCGGCCGCCGTCCTCGCCAAGTTCGGCAAGGAGGTGACGGTGCTGGAGGCGCTGCCGCGCGTGCTGGCGCGCGTCGCGGGCGAGCCCTTGTCGCGCTTCTACGAGGCGGAGCATCGCGCGCACGGCGTGGAGGTGCGGCTGGGCGCCGCTGTGGAGGCGATCGAGGGGCGCGACGGCAGGGTGAGCGGCGTGCGGCTGGCCGATGGCGAGGTGCTGCCGTGCGAGATGGCGATCGTCGGCATCGGCATCGTCCCCTCGGTCGAGCCGCTGCTCGCGGCCGGCGCGGCGGGGGGCAACGGCGTGGACGTCGACGCGCATTGCCGCACCAGCCTGCCCGATATCTATGCGATCGGCGATTGCGCCGCGCATGAGAGCCATTTCGCGGGCGGGGCGCGCATCCGGCTCGAATCGGTGCAGAACGCCAACGATCAGGCGATGGCGGTGGCGAAGGCGATCACCGGCGATCCGGCGGCTTACGATGCGGTGCCGTGGTTCTGGTCCAACCAATATGACCTGAAGCTCCAGACGGTCGGGCTTTCCACCGGGCATGACGCGGTGGTGGTGCGCGGGGACACGGGCGCGCGGTCCTTCAGCATCGTCTATCTGAAGCAGGGCCGGGTGATCGCGCTCGACTGCGTGAATGCGACGAAGGATTATGTGCAGGGCCGCGCGCTCGTGCTGGCCGGGGCCGCGATCGCGCCGGAGCGGCTTGCCGATGCGTCAGTTCCGCTTAAGGAGATGGTTGCCGCTTAAGACAGGAGCCTGCCCAAGATGAAGACCCGCGCCGCCGTAGCGTTCGAGGCGAAGAAGCCGCTGGAGATCGTCGAGCTCGACCTTGAGGGGCCGAAGGCGGGCGAGGTGCTGGTGGAGATCATGGCCACCGGCATCTGCCACACCGACGCCTATACGCTGGACGGGCTGGACAGCGAGGGCATCTTCCCCTCGATCCTGGGCCACGAAGGCTGCGGCATCGTGCGCGAGGTGGGTCCGGGCGTGACGAGCGTCGCGCCGGACGATCACGTCATCCCGCTCTACACGCCGGAATGCCGCCAGTGTAAATCGTGCCTCAGCCAGAAGACCAACCTGTGCACCGCGATCCGCGCGACGCAGGGCAAGGGGCTGATGCCGGACGGGACGAGCCGGTTCAGCTACAGGGGGCAGACCATCTATCACTACATGGGCTGCTCCACCTTCTCGAACTTCACCGTGCTGCCGGAGATCGCGGTGGCGAAGATCCGCGCGGACGCGCCGTTCGACACGAGCTGCTACATCGGCTGCGGGGTCACGACCGGCGTGGGCGCGGTGGTGAACACGGCGAAGGTGGAGCCGGGCGCCACCGTGATCGTGTTCGGGCTGGGCGGCATCGGCCTGAACGTGATCCAGGGCGCGAAATTCGCCGGCGCGGCGCGGATCATCGGCGTCGACATCAACCCGGATCGCGAGGAATGGGGCCGCCGCTTCGGCATGACCGATTTCGTCAATCCCAAGGACGTCGGCGATGTCGTCCAGCATTTGATCGCGATCACCGACGGCGGCGGCGACTATACGTTCGACTGCACCGGCAACACGGCCGTGATGCGGCAGGCGCTGGAGAGCGCGCATCGCGGCTGGGGCGAATCGATCGTGATCGGCGTGGCGGAGGCGGGGAAGGAGATTTCCACCCGCCCGTTCCAGCTCGTCACCGGGCGCGTTTGGAAGGGCACGGCGTTCGGCGGCGCGCGCGGGCGCACCGACGTGCCGAAGATCGTCGACTGGTATATGAACGGCCTGATCCAGATCGACCCGATGATTACGCATCGCCTCTCGCTGGAGGAGATCAACAAGGGCTTCGACCTGATGCACGCGGGCGAGAGCATCCGCTCGGTCGTGGTCTATTGATGGAGACCGTCTCCACCAACGCGGCGTTCGGCGGGACGCAGGGCGTCTATCGCCACGCGTCCACCGAGACGGGGACGGAGATGACCTTCTCCGTCTACGTGCCCCCGCACGAGGCGGGCGCGCGGCTGCCGGTGGTCTGGTATCTCTCCGGCCTCACCTGCACCCAGGCCAATGTGACTGAGAAGGGCGAGTTCCGCCGCGCCTGCGCGGAGCTGGGCCTGATCCTCGTCGCCCCCGATACGTCACCGCGTGGGCAAGGCGTGCCGGACGACCCGGACGGCGCCTATGATTTCGGGCTGGGCGCGGGCTTCTATGTCGATGCGACGCAGGCCCCCTGGGCGGCCAATTACCGCATGTGGTCCTATGTCACGCGGGAATTGCCCGCGCTGGTCGAGGCGCATTTCCCGGCGGACATGGCGCGCCAGTCGATCATGGGCCATTCGATGGGCGGACACGGCGCGCTGACGATCGGGCTGACCTTTCCCGAACGCTATCGCGCGATCTCCGCCTTCGCGCCGATCGTCGCGCCGGGGCAGGTGCCGTGGGGCGAGAAGGCGCTGGGCGGCTATCTCGGCCCCGATCGCGCCGCGTGGCGCCGGCACGATGCCGTCGCGCTGATCGAGGACGGCGCGCGGGCGCCCGCGCTGCTGGTGGATCAGGGCGAGGCGGACCAGTTCCTCGAAGGCCAGCTCAGGCCGGGGCTGCTGGCGGCGGCATGCGGCAAGGCCGGCATCCCGCTGACGCTGCGGATGCAGCCCGGTTACGACCACAGCTATTATTTCATCTCCACCTTCATGGCGGATCACCTGCGCTGGCACGCGGAGCGGCTGGGCTAAGGCCCATCCTCCGATCGTCGTGCCGGGCTTGACCCGGCATCCACAGTCTCGGGCGACGACATCCGGGGCACTGGATGCCGGGTCAAGCCCGGCAGACGGCAAATCGGAACATCCGCTAGCTGGCGTCGCCCGGATCGACATCCTCCGGCCCCGCGCCTTCGGGCGGGGCGATGTTGCGATGGATCATCACGCCCGCGACGCTCGAGGAGCGCGCGAGATTCACGGCCGCCGGCTTCGCGGCCTCGCCGCCGACGGACGCACCGTTGCGGTGGATCGTGACCCCGCCGATCGTCTCGCCGCCAGCGTTCGCCGCAGCACCACCATCGCCGCCGCCATCGCCATCCGCGCCGTTGCGGTGGACGGTCACGCCCATGCCGTCCAGCCCGGCGAAGGTGGCGGCGGAGGCGAGGTCCGGCTCGATTCCGTCATAGCGCTGGCGGAAGGCGAGCGCGTTCTCCATCGCGTCGCGCCAGCGGTAGAAGATGTGGCTGCCCACCGCGCCGATGCGCGTCAGGCTCGATGCCCACCACGGCTGCACGTAATTTGCGTGATAATGCGTCGCCGAGCCAACGGGCGCATAGACTTCCCCCGCCAGCGCCGCCGCCGCGACTTCGCGCGCGCGCTCCCACGCCCCCGGCTCGCGCGGGCGCAGCAGCGAGCCGTCGCAGGTGAAGGTGAACTGGCAGCCGGTGCGCCGGTTCGATCCCTGATAGACCACGCCGCACACGCTTTTCGGGAAGGCGCGATCGCGCACGCGGTTCAGCACGACCTGCGCCACCGCGCGCTCGCCGTCGACCGGCTCTGACCGCGCCTCGTAATAGACCGCCTGCGTCAGGCAATCGAGCGCGCGCGCCGCATCGTCCATCGATTGCGCGCCCGCGTCGAACGCCGGCGCGGCCGTCAGCACCGCCGGATGCGCGCGCGCGGTGAGCGCCGTTTCCTCCACCAGATCGGCCGGCACGTCGAGATCGAGCCGCTGGAGCAATTCGCGCGGGTTCTTCACCGGCCGGGTCGGCGCGTCGGCCAGCACCGGGGCATAACGCTCCCCCTGCTGCTGCGGCACGCAGGACGTGGCCAGCACAAGGGCTGGCGCGGCGAGAAGGATGGGCCTTAACATCGGCTCCGGCGCGATTGGGATCGGACGCCAGGGTAAAGCGGAGGGGCTAAGACGCGGTTAACGCCGCCGCCCGGCCCGCCATGACGCGGCTTGCCCGGCGCGCGCGATTGCCGCAGAGGCCGGAAGTCACAGAAAGGATCGGCCCGGATGCAGGAAAAGCGCGCGCTGGGGGTTTGGGCGGCGCTGGCGCTGGTCGTCGGCAACATGATCGGATCGGGGATCTATTTGCTCCCCGCGACGCTCGCCCCGCTCGGCACGAACGCGATGATCGGCTGGGTGGTGACGATCGGCGGGGCGATGTGCCTCGCCTTCGTCTTCGCGCGGCTGGCGGCCGTGGTGCCGGCGGCGGGCGGGCCTTATGCCTTCGCCAACGCCGCTTTCGGCCCCACGATCGGCTTCGCGGTGGCGTGGAGCTATTGGGTGCTGCTGTGGGCCGGCAACGGCGCGGTTTCGGTGGCGGTGGTGAGCGCGCTCAGCGTGCCCTTCCCGGCATTGGGCAGCGGCCTGCCCGCGATGGCCGTGGCGCTTGCGCTGATCTGGGGGCTGGTGGCGGTCAATATCCACGGCGTGGGCCTTGCCGGGCGCGTGCAGGTGGTGACGGCGGTGGTGAAGCTCGCGCCGCTGGCGGGCGTGATCCTGCTCGCCGCGTGGCTGCTGTTCCGCGACGGATCGGGCGCGCTGGCCCCCAACCCGCCGGTGCCGGTGGGCTTCGGCGCGGTGGCGGGGGCGGCGGCGCTGACCTTCTGGGGCTTCCTGGGCGTCGAATCCGCCACCGTTCCGGCGGACAAGGTGAAAGACGCGGCGCGCGTCGTCCCCTTCGTCACGCTCGCGGGCACGGCCTTGACCGGGGTGGTATATGTCGCGGTCGCCGCCGCGATCGGGCTGATGATGCCGCGCGGCGAGATCGCCGCCTCCCCCGCGCCGGTCGCCGCCTTCCTCGGCCGCAGCTTCGGGGAATGGACCGGCGAGGTGGTGGCGCTGTTCGCGGCGGTCAGCGCGTTCGGGGCGCTCAACGGCTTCATCCTGCTGCAGGGCGAGATGCCATGGGCGATGGCGCGCGGCGGCGTCTTCCCCGCGTGGTTCGGCAAGGAAACGGCCGCTGGCACGCCGGCGCGCGCGCATCTCGTCTCCGGCCTGCTGGTGACGGCGGTGATGGCGCTCAACTATACCGGCAAGACGGGGAAATTGTTCGAGGACGTCGCCTCGATCAGCCTGTCCGCCGGGATGCTCGCCTATCTGGTCAGCGCGCTCGCGGCGCTCAAGCTGCTGCGCGGCGACTGGCCCGTGCGGATCGGCGCGGCGATCGCCGCCGTGTTCGTCCTGTGGATGACCTGGGGCCTCGGCCTGAAGGCGGATCTGTGGGGGCTTGGGCTGCTCGCGCTCGGCCTGCCGGTCTATTGGTGGGTGCGGCGGGGATAGGGTTCGGACGGCCCCAGCCGCCGCGCCGCCAGCGCCAGCCCCGTCGCCGCGACCGCCGCCAGCGCGAGGCTGAGCGAGCCGATCCGCGGATAGAGCAAGGCCCCGCTCACCGCGCCCGCCAGCAGCCCGAGCCACAGCCGGAGATAGGCGAGCCACTCGCCCGCTCCGTCTCCCATCAGCGCAGCGGCGATGCGCTGGCCGAGCTTCACCAGCGTGCCGGTCATATAGGTGACGCCGACCGAAACCTCCCCGCCGCGCAGGAAGACGTTGTTGGTCGTCCCCATCGCCGCCGCCATGGCGATCGCGGTCCAGTTGCCGGAGACGAAGCGTTCGAGCACCGCCGCCACGCCCAGCAATGCGGCGGTGAGCGACAGCACCGCCGTCTTGCGCGCCGCTCCGCTCGCCGCCGCGACCAGCGCGCCACCGATCACGCCGATGAGGAAGGCCGCGATCAGCGCCGCCGCCATCGCGGCCACCGCCGATCCTCCGGCCATTCCCACCGCCATGCGCGTGGTGTTGCCGCTCATGAAGGAGACGAACAGGCCGCCCATCTTCACGAAGCCGATCGCATCGACATAGCCGGCCAGCGCGGCCAGCGCGGCGGCGAGCGACTGGCGGCGCCGGTCGTAGCGGATCATGATGCGGGGCCGATCGGCTGCATGTCCACTTTCGTCATGCCCGGCTCGACCCGGCATCCAGAGTTGCGGGCGATGGCCTTTGTGGCCCTGGATGCCGGATCAAGTCCGGCATGACGATAATCTCAAACAGGGAGGAAACGTCCCACCAGCGAGCGATCGCGCAATATCTCATGCGCCGCATTATGCCCCGGCGCGCCGGTGACGCCACCCCCCGGATGCGTGCCGGAGCCGCACATGTAGAGGCCCTTCACCGGCGAGCGGTAATCGCCGTGCCCCAGCACCGGCCGCGCGGCCCAGAGCTGGTCGAGGCCCATCGTCCCGTGGAAGATGTCGCCGCCGACCAGCCCGAACTTGCGCTCCAGATCGAGCGGGGAATGGATCTGCCGCGCGATCACGCTCGCCTTGAAATTGGGGGCATGGTCGTTGACCGTCTCGATGATGAGGTCCGCCGCCTCCTCCCGCGCATCGTCCCACGAGCGGCCGGAGAGCGTCGGCGAGAATTGCTGGCAGAACAGGCTGGCGACATGCTGGCCGGGCGGCGCGAGGCTGTCGTCCACGGTGGAGGGGATCTTCATCTCCACGATCGGCTTCCTCGACCAGCCGAACGCCCGCGCGTCGTCATAGGCGCGGTCCATATAGTCCATGCCCGGCGCGATGATGATGCCCGCCGTATGGTGCTCGGCCCTGTCCTTCCCCGGCAGCACCGCGAAATCGGGAAGCTCGGAAAGCGCGACGTTCATGCGGAACGTGCCGGAGCCGGTCTTGTAATTGTCCATCCGCCGCCGGAAGTCGGCCGGCAGGTCGCCCGGATCGACCATCCGGCGATAGAGCAGCGCCGGGCCGACATTGGCCGCGACGATCTTCGCCGCGATCTCCTCCCCGCTTTCCAGCCGCACGCCGGCCGCCTTGCCGCCGTCCGTCAGCACGCGATCGACCGGGCTTTCGAGGCTGATCTCCACCCCCGCGCCCTCGCACGCGCGCGCCATCGCCTGCGTGATCGCGCCCATGCCGCCCACCGCATGGCCCCATGCGCCGAGCTTGCCGTTCACCTCGCCGAAGACGTGGTGGAGCAGCACATAGGCCGATCCCGGCGTGGAGACGCCCGCGAAATTGCCCACCACCGCGTCGAAGGCGAAGGCGGTCTTGACGCGATCGTCCTCATACCAGCCGTCGAGGAAATCGCGCGCCGATTTGGTGAACACGTCGAGCAGATCACGCTGCGCCTCGATCCCCATCTTCGCCAGCGGCCAGCCCTGCGCCGCGCCGGAGAGGAGCGCGCGCAGGCCCCCGCCTGCGTTGGGCGGCACCTTCAGCGCCAGATCGCGCAGCACCTGCGCCACCTTCTCCAGCGCGGCGTCATAGCGCGGGTAGGTCTCCGCGTCGCGCGCGTTGAAGCGCGCGAACTCCGCCTGCGTCCGCTCCGTGCCGCCGCCGAGCTTGAGATAGTCGTCCTCGAACGGGAAGAAATTCGAGATCGTCCGCTCGATCACGCGATAGCCGTGATCGTGCAGCTTCATGTCCGCGATCACCTTCGGGCGGAGCAGGCTGACGGTGTAGCTGGCGGTGGAATTGCGGAAGCCGGGGTGGAATTCCTCCGTCACCGCCGCGCCGCCGACGACATGCCGCCGCTCCAGCACGCGCACCTTCAGCCCGGCGCGCGCGAGGTAGAAGGCGCAGACGAGGCCGTTGTGCCCGCCGCCGATGATGATCGCATCGTATCTTTTCGTCATGTCTTCCCCGAGCCCTGTCCCTCAAACCCCGCGCGGCCGCCGTGACCAGCCGGGCGCGGGCGCGCGGTGGAGGCGCGCCTCCGGTATCCGCTCCCTGATCTTCGCCGCAAAGCTGCGCAGGCACACCTCGCTCGCGCCGATCGGGCCGACCGTGTAGCTTTGCGAGGCCATACCCTGCTGCACGCGCTCGATCAGCCAGGTGTCCTCCGCATTGACGATGCGGTTGATCCGCCAGTTGGCGTAGCGCGCCAGCTTCATCTCTCGCCGGTCGTCGGGAAGCGCGAAGCACATCTCGCGCAGCACGCAGGCCGTGGGCGACACCGGCAGCCATTGCATGAAATCGATCTGGTCGGCGTAGATGTCGAACGCCATGTTCGGCCAGAGCTTGTAATAGAGCCACCGCCGCTGGCTCGCCTCCGGCAGGTGATCCACGCGCGGCAGATGCTTCTGGTAGAAGCGCTCCCAGACATTGTCGGACGGGCGATCGACCAGCTCGCCGCTCATCCGGTCCACCCAGCCGGCGGCCTCGATCGCATAGCTCTTGCCGAACAGGCGCGTCAGCCCGTCATGCGCGACCGGGATGTGGAGATTGTCCGAATAATTGTCCCCGACATTCTTCCAGTTCACCGCGCGGTCGCGCAACCGCACGTCGCCGAGCCGGCGCATCTCCTCGAACCGATAGGGCGCGATCTCGGCGTCATAGGGCGCCATCATCTCCGCGACGGAAGGCCCGCCGTCATCCTCCAGCCGGACGAAGACGAAGCCGCGCCATGTCGACACCTCGACCGGAACGAGGCCGTTCTCCTCCAGCCGCAGCGCCGGATAGTCGCGCTTCATCGGCACGCCGGAAAGCCGCCCGTCCAGCTCATAGGTCCATGCGTGATAGGGGCAGACGAGCTTCCGCGCGCAGCCCGCATCCCCCTCCACGATCCGCATCGCGCGGTGGCGGCAGACATTGTGGAAGGCACGGATCGCCCCGTCCTCGCCGCGCAGCGCCATCACCTGCTCGCCGAGGTAAGCGATCGTGCGCCAGTCGCCGGGCTTCGCGAGGTCGCTTTCGTGGCAGACGATCTGCCACGACGGGCGGATCACCCGCGCCATCTCCACCTCGAAAAACTCGGCATCGGTGTAGATCCACCCGGGCAGCGAGAAATCCGCATCGGGATCGGCGGAGGATTGCGCCACGCTGGCCATGGTTTCGGCGACTCCCGTTGCTTGCTATACGAACGTATAATAAGGATGCCGCGTGCGCAACACCCCCGCCTTCACCCGCACCGATGCCGACGCGCGCCGCCGCCTGCTGATCGCGGCGGCGACGCGGGTGCTGGCGCGCGACGGGGCGAACGGCGCGTCGGTGCGCGCCATCGCGCAGGAGGCGGGCGTGTCGCCGGGCCTCGTCACGCATCATTTCGGCGGCGTCGATGCGCTGATCGCGGCCACTTACGCCTCCGTCAGCGGCGAGGTGACGGCGGCGCTGGATGCGGCGGTGGCCGGGGCGGGAGGCGATCCCCGCGCGCGCCTTTCGGCCTATGTCGCCGCCAGCTTCGCGCCGCCGATCGCCGATCGCGCCCTGCTCGCGACGTGGATCGCCTTCTGGAGCCTGACGATCGCGCGCGACGACGTGGCGCGGCTGCATGACGACCAATATGCCCGCTTCCGCGCCGGGCTGGAGCGCCTGCTCGCCGATTGCGGCCTGCCCGCCGCCGCCTGCCGCCGCGCGGCGATCGGGGTCACGGCGCTGGTGGACGGGCTGTGGCTGGAGCTTTGCCTCTCCCCGCATGTGCTGGACGCCGCCGAGGCGCGCGCGATCGCGGAGGCGCAGATCGCGATGCTGTTGCGCGACGGCTGAGCGCCCCTTGCGGAAAATGCGCCTTGACCTTCCCACGATAGGAAGGCCCAT
>JASGGR010000076.1:0-14462 GCA_047602705.1 Sphingomonas bacterium
CCCGGCATGACGATGAAGGAAACGCGGCGAAGTCCGAATGTCGATCGGTCCTAGGCCTCCCACTCGGCAAGGTCTTCGGCCTCGCCGATCAGCGCGAGGCCATGGGCGATCGAGGTAAGCTCCCCGCCGCTCGCGATGCGCTCTTCGCCGAAACGGCGCAGGAAGATCGCGCGGATCGCCGGGATCAGCGAGGAGCCGCCGGTCAGGAACACGCGGTCGATCGCGGCAGCGGGCAGGTCGGCGCGGGCGAGGGCGGTGTCCATCGCGGCCTCGATCCGGCGGAGATCCTCGCCGATCCATTGCTCGAAATCCGCGCGGCGCACCTCGGCCGCGATCTCCACGCCGCCGCCGCTGAAACGGAACTCGGCCCGCGCCGCGCCGGACAGGTCGCGCTTCACCCGGCCCACCGCGTCATACAGCGGAAAGCCCTGTTCCTCCTCGATCAGCGCGATCATCCGCCCGATCGGCGCGGGATCGAGCGCATCGCGTTGCAGGCGGCGCAATTCCTCCAGCGTCCGCCGGTTGCGCATCATCGCGAGGCGGGACCAGTCGGCGAAATCGGCGAAATAGCCGCCGGGGATTTCCAGCAGCTTGTCGAACGAGCGATATCGTCCGCCCTTGCCGAGCAGGGGCAGGACGAGATGGTTGACGATGCGCTGGTCGAAGCGATCCCCCGCGATGCCCACGCCGGAGGACGCGAGCGGGGTGCAGCGCCGCCTCGCCCCGGCTTCCGCGATGCGGACGATCGAGAAGTCCGTCGTACCGCCGCCGAAATCCGCGACCATGATCGTCGCCGGCTGGTCCAGCCGCGCGGCATAGCTGTGCGCCGCGCCCAGCGGCTCGTAGACATAATGCAGCTCCACGCCGAACTCGCGCAGCATCAGGTCGTAACGCTGCCGCGCGATCGCCGGATCGGCCCGCGCGCCCACATATTCCACCGGCCGCCCGACGATCACGCGGCGCGGGCGCTCGTCCAGCGCGCCGCCGGCGTGGCGGACGAGCTTTTGCAGGAACAGCCGCCCCATGTCCTCGAAACGGAACGGCTTGTTGAAGATCAGGGCGCGCTCGAACAGCGGGCTGGCCGCGACGCTCTTGAACGACTGGATGAAGCGGCTGTCGAGCGAGGACTGGAGATATTCGGCGATCGCCCACGGCCCCGCCTCATGCGCGATGCCGTTCCACCCGCGTTCCTCCTCCCAGAAGCACAGGGCGGAGCGGAACACGGGATCAGGCTCCGCATCGGGCCGGGCGAAATCCACCAGCCGCGATCCGCCCCGGCCGTCCGCCAGCGCGACGACGGTATTGGACGTGCCGAAGTCCAGCCCGATCGCGGTGGCTGTCATGGATGGCTCCTGTTCGCGGGGAAAGGGCGCGCGCCTATGGCACGGGGGCAGGCGGGAGACAACCGCCGACGCCCCCTCTCCGCGCCGCGCCGCACCGCCTCTCCGGGCAAATTGTCAGCGTTGACATATCGGCCGCCCGGTCGCATTCGACGGGAGCGATCGCGGCTTTCCGCGATGATCGCGATGGTGGAAAAGAAGGAGAGGGCGGTGGATCGCAGGCAGTTCCTGAGCGCGGCGGGCGGCGTTGCGGCGGCGGGCCTGGCCGCTCCCGCACTGGCGCGGACGGGCGAGCGCCCCAACTTCATCATCGTCTATGTGGACGACATGGGTTACGGCGATGTCGGCCCGACCGGCGGCCGCACGATCCGGACCCCCAATATCGATCGCATGGCGCGTCAGGGGATGACGCTCACCGATTATTACGCTCCGGCCAATCTCTGCACGCCGTCGCGCGCAGGTTTCCTCACCGGCCGCTACCCGATCCGCACCGGGCTGGGCAAAGGCGTGATTCTCCAGAACGACAAGCGCGGCCTGCCGCTCTCGGAAGTGACGATCGCGGAGGCGCTGAAGCCCGCTTATGCCACGGCGCTGATCGGCAAATGGCATCTCGGCCATGTCGCCCCGTCCTGGCCGCCGATGCAGCACGGCTTCGACCTGTTCTATGGCCTGCCCTACAGCCACGACATGCTGCCTTTGGCCCTCTACGAGGGCAATGCGCAGGGGATGACGCAGCAGCCGGTGGATTATCCGCAGCTCCAGCAGCAATTCTACACCCGCGCCGAACGCTTCATCGACGACAATCGCGATCGGCCGTTCTTCCTGGCGCTGACCTTGAGCGCGCCGCACCTGCCCAATTATCCGAACCCCGCCTTCGCCGGGAAATCCGCAGCCGGCGCCTATGGCGATTGCGTGATGGAGATCGATTCCATCGTCGGGCGGCTGATCGCCAAGCTCGAATCGAGCGGGCTGGCGCGCAACACCCTGGTGGTCTTCACCTCCGACAACGGCCCGTGGTTCGAGGGATCGGCGGGCGGCCTGCGCCAGCGCAAGGGCGGGGGCGGCTATGACGGCGGCTCGCGCGTGCCGTTCGTCGCATGGCGGCCGGGCGTGATCCCCGCCGGAAGGCGCAGCGACTCGATCGCGATGGGGATCGACTTCCTGCCCACGCTCTGCGCGATGGCCGGGCTGCCCAATCCGGCCGGGGTGGAGCTGGACGGGCTGGACATCTCCGCCGTGCTGACGCGCGGCGCGGCGTCTCCGCATGACGAGCTGCTGCTGTTCAACGACGAGGATGTCGCGGCGGTGCGGACGCAGCAATGGTCCTATGTCATTGCCGATTATTACCGCAATTACTTCCTCTCGACCGAGAAGCGCGGCTATCCGCAGCTCTACGACATGCGGGACCGGACGCAGGATTACAGCGTCGCGTCGCTCCATCCCGATGTGGTGAAGGCCATGGCGGCGCGGCTGGCGCGCGCGCAGGAGCGGTTCGCGCCGCTCCGCACCGATCCGAAAAGCGGCATCATCCGCCTGCCGCCGGAATGGAAGGAGCACGTTCCCGCGATGTGGAGGGACTGAGCAGGGGCGGCGATCCGCCGCGCGTTGCGTCGTTGAAGGCGTGAAGGCGCGGCCGGGCGGGGCGAATATCCTCTACAATGGAGGATGACCCGTGTCCTGTTCTACCTGCCGGTGGTGACTCCCTGGTGGTTCGACAATATCGTCGCCCACCTGATCGACAGCCTGTCCGTCGAAGCGGAGGTCCATGTCCTCGCGCCGATCCCGTGGCGCAACACGGGTGTCGGGCCGGATCAGGTGCGGAAGGTCGCGGCCGTTGGCGGGGTGCATTGGCATATCGTCGATGCGGAGGGGCATCAGTCGCTTCGCACCGCGCCCGGGGATGCCGATGGCGTGGTGGAGTTCGTCCGCTCGATCGCTCCCGATTATGTGCTCTGCCGCAGCGCGGACATCGCCACCCCCGCGCGCTTTCCGGGCAGGCTGGTGCATCTCATGGAGGCCGGCGCGCCGCCGTTTCCCACCGATCCGGGCTGGATCGTCCTCCAGAAGGATTTCTGGCATCACGGCGCGCTGCCGCCGGTTCCGGATGCGGATCGCGAGGCAATCGACGCGGAGTTCGCGGACATCTGGCGGGCGATGCGCGATCCCCTATGTCACCGCGATCAATTCGGGCTTCCGCGCGGCGAGGCGCTGGCGGCGATGGGGCTTCCGGCGGACCGGAAGATCATCGCCCTGCCGCTGGAATATGAGCATGAGGAAGCCTTCACGCAATTCCACGGCCGCTTCGCCCGCAACCTCGATCTGGTCGCGCATGTGGCGGGGCGGCTTTCCGGCGATCATGTGCTGGCGATCACCAACCATCCCCTGAACTATCGATATGCGCATGATCCATGTCTCGAGGATGCGATCGGCGCATTGGGAGGCCGCGCGCATCTGGTGCCCAATCCCGACGCCTGCAATTTGCCGACCGACTGGCTGATCCGGAATTGCGACGGCCTGATCGTCCAGAATACCAAGGCGATCTATTCGGGCGCTTTCTTCGGCAAGCCCGTGCTTCGTCTGTCGCGGCGTCCGAGCGCCGGATGGCTGCGCGTTTCCGGCGACATGGAGCATTTCCTTGGTCGGATCGGCGCCGGGGACGGCGTGGCGGAGGATCGGGCGCGGCGCTGGTTCGGCCATCATCTTCTGCACGAGACGTTCGACGCGGCGACGATATCCGGCGCGGAGCTGCTGGACCGGATCGACCGCCCCTTCGCCGCGACGCGCATCGCCGCCGGGCGCGGGCGGCTCGAAGCATATATGCGCGGGATCGCGGCATGAACGGGGTCGCTCCGCTGTTGCAGGGGGTGCGCGCCCTCGTCCGCGACAGCCTGCCCGCGCTGCTGGAACGCCGTTTCGACCTGCGCTGGAAGCCGGACGGCAGCCCGGTGACGGAAGCCGACATCCTGCTCGAGAATCGCCTCGCCGCATGGCTCGGGGAGCGGTTGCCGGGGTTGCGGCTGATCGGGGAGGAGAGCTTCGTGGAGGGCGTGCCCTTCGTGCCGTCGGCGGGCTGGATCGCGGTGCTCGATCCGGTGGACGGCACGGAGAATTTCTGCTCGGGCCTGAAGGAATGGGGCGTCTCGCTGAGCCTGTGGCGCGGCGGCGATCATGCGGGCAGCCTGCTGATGCTGCCGGAACTGGGCGATTCCATGCTGAGCGGCGAGCCGATAACGCGCGTCCGCTCCCGCATCACGGGCTATTCCTCATCCATGCACCCGGAAATCCTTTCCGGCATTTCGGAAGGGGGCGAGGCCCGCATCTTCGGTTGCGCCGTCTATAATATGTTCAACGTCACGCGCGGCGCGCTTGCCCGGTTCGTCAACCCCAGGGGCGCCCGCGCGTGGGATCTTCTCGCGGGCCTGATGCTGGCGCGCGAGCATGGCTGCGAGATTGCGATCGATGGACGGGCATTTGATGGGTTATTTCTCCAGCCGCATAAACGATATCGCATCGACATACGGCACCGATACGATCTTCATCCTCGGCAAGGGGCCGTCGGCTGACGCGGTTTCTCCCGACGCCTTTGCCGGATCGCTGGTGATCGGCGTGAACGATGCGGAGCGGATCGCGCCGACGGACATCACGCTTTTCCATGCCGATTGGGTGAAACCCGCGCTCGTCGCGAGCGGGCTGCGGTCGCGCCTCTACATCACCTCCACGGATTTCGCGCCCGCCGGCCGGGAAATCCTGCGCGCCCCGTTCGTGCCGCTGCAGAACGGCAACAACGACCTCTTGATGCAGCGCTTCCTCTCCGACGATTTCGTGCTGGAGGACATGCTGTTCCTCTCCGCGCTCAATGTCGCGCGGCGGGTGGCGCGGGCGCGAGGCCGGCGGCAGACGGTCTATATGGTCGGGTTCGATTTCCGGGCCGATGCCGGGATATCGGAGGCGATCCGCCACGATTATGCGCCGGGGGGCAGCGCGGACCGTTTCTTCCGCATCAGCATGCAGGAATTCTATTTCCTCAACTGCCTTTACATGCTCAAGGATTCGGAGCTGGACGTCATCCATGTCGGAGACAGGGGCTTCTCCCGGCTCGATGCGGAAGGATTGAACCGCCGCTTCCATGTGTCGCGCGATGTGGCGGCGCGGCCCACGGGTGACGGCGTGCGGATCGTCGCGGAGCTGACCACCAACCATTTCGGCGATCGCCACCGGCTGGAACGGATGATCCGCGCCGCCCGCGCCGCCGGAGCGGATCATGTGAAGTTGCAGAAGCGCGATGTGGAGAGTTTCTACACGCCGGAACAACTGGCCTCGCCCTATGTCTCGCCGTTCGGCAAGACCTTCGGGGACTATCGCCGCCAGCTCGAGCTCGATCGCGACGATTTCGCCTTTGTCGATGCCCTGTGCCGCGATCTGGGGATCGGCTGGTTCGCCTCGGTGCTGGACAGACCGTCCTTCGAGTTCATGCTGCAATTCGATCCGGCGATGGTGAAGCTGCCCAGCACCATTTCGGAACATCGCGATTATCTGGGCTATGTCGCGCGCAGCTATCGCGGCGAGGTGGTGCTTTCCACCGGCATGACCGGGCCGGATTACGAGCGCTGGCTGCTCACCCATTTCGTGGATTGCGAGCGGCTATACCTGCTGCAATGCAATTCGGCCTATCCGACGCCGGATGCGGATTGCAACGTGGCGGTCGTTCGACACTATCATGGCCTGTCGCGATCCGATCCACGCATCGTGCCGGGCTATTCCAGCCACGACTACGGTTGGCTCGCATCCGCGCTGGCGATCGCGGCCGGCGCACGGATGATCGAGAAGCACGTGAAGCTGGGCAATACCGACTGGGCGCATTTCGATGCCGTGGCGGTGGACCTGACCACGCCGGAGTTCCGCGAATATGTCGCCCGGCTCCGCGCGGCGGAGGAGATGGTCGGCTGCGACGTGAAGAAAGTGAACGCCAGCGAGCATCACAAATATCTGAAGGCCGCCTGAGGAATATGCCCATGAATGTCGTGGCATTGATGATCGGGCGCGGCGGCAGCACGTTCAGGAACAAGAATATCCTTCCGGTGCTGGGAATCCCGCTGCTGCACTGGACGGCGGCCGCGGCGCGGGGGAGCCGTCATATCGGGCGCTTTTATGTCAGCAGCGATTGTCCGCGCATCCTGGAGACGGCGGGGCAGGCCTGTTACCGTCCGATCCGCCGTCCGGACGAACTGGCGACCGCCACCGCGCAAAGCAGCGACGCGGTGCGCCACGCGTTCGGGATCATGGAGCGGGACGGCCCGATCGACGTGCTTGTCGTGCAGCACGCCAATGTCGGGACGATCAGCACGGCGCAGATCGACACCTGCATCGAGCGGCTGATCGCGCATCCCTGTGCCACCGCCGTGGTGCCGTCGCACCGGCAGCCGGAATATCATCCGATGCGCGCGCGCCGCGTGATGGAGGATGGGTCACTCGCGCCATTTGTTGGGGGTGGGGGGGCTAATCGGCAGGAATTGCCGGTGTGCTTTTTCTACGATCATTCCTTCTGGGTGCTGCGCGGGCGACGTGCGGTGTTCGATCCCGACGGGCAGGAGCCGTGGCCGTGCATGGGCGCGCATATCCTGCCGTTCGAGACGCAAGGGTGCCGCGACGTGCACGATCAGGCCGATCTGGAGGCGACCGCCGACTGGATCGTGAGGAACAATATCCCGCGCCCCGATTTCGGAAGCGCGGCCCGAGCGAGGGCGACGAAGGGCTTCCGCGCCGCTTTTGACCGCTCCGGCGATCCCGGCGATCTATAATATCTTGCGCGACGGCGCCCATGCGCGCACGAAAACGGCGCGATGAAGCCGACCGATCTTTCCAGGCTCAAGGCCAATGCCGGCGCGATGGCGGCCCGGCTGAAGCTGATGAGCCACCCCGAACGCCTGCTGATGCTCTGCCGGCTGGACGAGGGGGAGGCATCGGTGACGGAACTTGTGGCGCTGGCGGGCCTTTCCCAATCCTCCGTCTCGCAGCATCTCGCCATGCTGCGCGAGGAAGGCGTGGTGACGATCCGGGGCGAGGCGCAGACGCGCTACTACAGGCTGAGCGACCCCATGGTCAGCGCGATCATCCACGCCCTGTGCGCGTTATGCGCCGGAGGGGATCATTCCTGAACAATGGCTGCATGGCATGTTCAGCATCCCGCATAGGGTATATGCCCATAATCGGTGCTGCAATTTTGATAAGAAGGGATTCACGCCATGCGCAAGGCCTTGATAATGTCCGCCGTGTCGGCATCGCTGATGGTGCCGGTCGCGACCCTCCCCAGTTCGGCTGACGCCCGGACCTACAACCGCGGCACGCAGCAGCATCACCATTACCGGTGCAAGCGCAGCAGCGGCACCACCGGCCTGATCGCCGGCGGCGCCGGCGGCGCGCTGGTCGGCAATGCGCTGGGCGGCGGCGTGCTCGGCACGGTCGCGGGCGGCGTGGGCGGCGCGCTGCTCGGCAAGCACCTCGACAAGAAGCACGACGCCGCGCAGAACCGGCGCCGGGGCTGCTGAGCCGGGCATCGCCCCACATTGATTTCCACACATGAGCCGGCGTGGCGGAAGCGATTCCGCCGCGCCGGTTCTTGCCGTCATGCGCTCCATCCTCCATCGGTCATGCACGGCCGTTTCTGGAGAAAGCCATGTCGGAAAACCTCTTCACCCTCCTCGCCGCCCGCTTTCCGCAGGACCTCTCCACCATCTTCATCGAGCGGGCGGACGGCGGCGGGATCAGCTACGCCGATCTTCTCGACAGCTCCGCGCGGCTGGCGAACACGCTGGTGGCGCTGGGCGTGACGCCGGGCGACCGAGTCGCCGTGCAGGTGGACAAGACGCCGGAAAGCGTGATGCTCTATCTCGCGTGCCTGCGGGCGGGGGCGGTCTATCTGCCGCTCAACCCGGCTTATACGGCGGCGGAGGTGCGCTATTTCCTCGGCGACGCGGAACCCGTCCTGTTCGTTTGCGATCCCCGGCGGCTGGATGAAATGGCCCCGATCGCGCGGGAGATCGGCGTCGCGCATCTGGAGACGCTGGACGGAAACGGCGAGGGCAGCCTGACGGACCGCGCCGCGCATGCGCCGGCCGCGTTCGAGGATGTCGCGCGCACGGCGGACGATCTGGCCGCGATCCTCTACACATCGGGCACCACGGGGCGCTCGAAGGGAGCGATGCTCTCCCACGGCAATCTCGCATCCAACGCGCGGACGCTGAAGGAGGAATGGCGGTTCGGGCCGGACGACCGCCTGCTCCACGCCTTGCCGATCTTCCACACGCACGGGCTGTTCGTGGCGACCAACATCACGCTGATGGCGGGGAGCGCGATGATCTTCCTGCCGGCCTTCGACGTGGGCGAGATCATGCGCCTGCTGCCGCGCGCGACCGTGATGATGGGGGTGCCGACCTTCTACGTGCGGCTGCTCGCCCGCGACGATTTCGGACGCGGGCATGCGGCGCATATGCGGCTGTTCGTTTCCGGCTCCGCCCCGCTGTCGGCGGAGACGCACAAGGAATTCTCCGCGCGCACCGGCCATGCCATCCTCGAACGCTACGGCATGACCGAGACGAACATGAACACCTCCAACCCCTATGCGGGCGATCGCATTCCGGGCAGCGTAGGCCCCGCCTTGCCGGGCGTGGAGATCCGCATCGCCGATCCGGCCACCGGCAAGGTGCTGCCGCAGGGCGAGATCGGCGTGATCGAGATACGCGGCCCCAATGTGTTCAAGGGTTATTGGCGGATGCCGGAAAAGACGAAGGAGGAGTTCCGCGCGGACGGCTTCTTCATCTCCGGCGATCTGGGGCATGTGGACGAGCGGGGCTATGTCTATATTTCCGGCCGCGCCAGGGATCTGGTGATCTCGGGCGGCTACAACGTCTATCCGGCGGAGGTGGAAGCGGCGATCGAGGCGGTTCCCGGCGTGGGCGAATGCGCCGTCATCGGCGTGCCCCATGCGGATTTCGGCGAGGCGGTGGTAGCCGTCGTGGTGCCGAAGCCGGGCGGCGCGATCGATGAGCAGGTAATCCTGTCCGCCATCGCGGGCGAGCTTGCGCGCTACAAGCAGCCGAAGCGCGTGTTCGTCACCACCGATCTGCCCCGCAACGCGATGGGCAAGGTGCAGAAGAAGGACCTGCGCGAAACCTACGGGAACACCTTCGCCGCCTGAGGAGGGATCATGCCGCAAGCCGCCTTGCCCGAATTGTGCCGTCACGGCGCCGTCCCGCTCGCCGCGATGATCCGCCGCCGCGAGGTGAGCGCGGAGGAGGTGATGACCGCCTTCCTCGACCATATCGAGCGCATCAACCCGGCCGTGAACGCGATCATCTCGCTGCGCCCGCGCGAGGAGATGATCGCGGAGGCGCGCGAGGCGGACGGGCAGGTCGCGCGGGGCGAACTGCGCGGGCCGCTGCATGGCGTGCCGCAGGCGATCAAGGATCTCGCCACCACGCGCGGGCTGCGCACCACGTTCGGATCGCGGCTGTTCGCCGATTTCGTGCCCGCATCCGATGCGATCATGGTGGAGCGGATGCGTGCGGCGGGCGTGCTGATCCTCGGCAAGACGAACGTGCCGGAATTCGGCTATGGATCGAACACCTATAATCCGATCTTCGGCATCACCCGGAATGCCTATGATCCGTCGAAGGTCGGCGGCGGCTCCAGCGGCGGCGCGGCGGTGGCGCTGGCCTTGCGGATGCTGCCGGTGGCCGACGGCGGGGACATGGGCGGATCGCTGCGCAATCCGGCCGCCTTCAACAACGTGTTCGGCTTCCGGCCCTCGCAGGGACTCGTGCCGGCGGAGGTGTTCGATTCCTTCTACGGCCAGATGGCGACGGAAGGGCCGATGGCGCGTTCGGCGGAGGATCTGGCGCTGCTGCTCGGCGTGCAGGCGGGATATGATCCGCGCTCCCCGCTGTCCTATGACGATCCGGGGCTGGCAGGGTGGCGCGGCGCGCTGGAGACGCTGGAAGGCGTCCGCTTCGGCTGGCTGGGCGACATGGACGGCCATCTGCCGTTCGAGCCGGGCGTGCTGGAATTGTGCGAGCAGGGCGCCCGTCTGCTCGAAGCGGAAGGCGCGATCGTGGAGCCGGCGCGGATCGATTTCGATCCCGAGCGCATCTGGCAGAGCTGGATCAGGCTGCGCAGCCACAGCGTGCGCGGCCTGCATGAGGACGCGCACCGCAATCCCGGGACCCGCGACCTGCTCAACGAGCAGACGATATGGGAAGTGGAGCACGGCCGGAGCCTGGGCGTGGCGGACGTCTACAAGGCGGCGGTGGAGCGTGGCGCATGGCACAAGGCGCTGCTCGGCGCGTTCCGGCGCTTCGATTTCCTGCTGCTGCCGTCCGCGCAGGTCTTCCCGTTCGCGGCGGAGACGCGTTGGCCGACGGAGATCGCCGGGCGCGCGATGGACAGCTATCACCGCTGGATGGAGGTGGTGGTGGGGCCGACGCTGGCGGGGGCGCCCGCGGTCAGCGTGCCGGTGGGCTTCAACGCGGCGGGGCTGCCGATGGGGATGCAGATCATCGCAGCGCCGCGCCGTGACGCCGAACTGCTGGCCGTGACCGCGCTTTACGAGAAACTCTGTCCATGGCTCGAACGCCTGCCGGCGCTGATCGGCGGGTCCTGATGGCCGCCGCGTCGCTGCTCCGGCCGGGGTCGCCCGCCGGGACGCCGAAGCGGCGAAGCGAGCGATCGCGCTTCCGGGCGCGAAAATAATTTTCAGATGCCCCGTGCGGGTCGCGGGGCGCGGCGTCGTCATGGCCAATGCAGCGGGAAGGGGGAAGCCCGCTGCAACCTTTGGCCCGGAGGGACGGCGTGTTTCAGGATTTCATGCGGCAGGAGGATTCTGGCGCGCCGGCGGCGGTTGGGGAACGGCGCCGGAGCCGTAGCGACTGGTCCGCGCTGCTGCCGTTCTTCAACGAACGGGATTACCTGCGCGAGACGGTGGCGAGCCTGGCGGCGCAGACCGAGCAGCCGTTCCTGATCCTGATCGACAACGGCAGCACCGACGGCAGCGCGGACGTGGCGGTCGCGGCCTGCATCGAACACGGCGTGCCGCATGTGCTGGTGCAGGAGCATCGCCCCGGCAAGGTCGCGGCGCTGGCGGCCGGATTGCCGTTCGTCGCGACGCCCTATGTCGCGACCTGCGATGCCGACACCTGGTATCCGCCGCATTATCTCGCCGCCGGGCGGGCGCTGCTCGAACAGCCGGGGCATGTTGCCGCTGGCGCCTATTTCGTGTCGCGGCGCGGCGGCGCGGTCGAGCGGGCGGCGGGCGCGCTGGCGACCCCTCGTCGGCGGGTTGTTCCCCGGCCAGTGCCACGCCGGCGGCGCGGGGCAGGTGTTCCATGCCGCCGCGCTGCGCCGCGCCAGCTGTCGATCCGGCGCTGTGGAATCTGGTGCTGGAGGATCATGAGGTGATGAACCGCGTGCTGCGGCACGGCGCGATGGATTACAGCGCCGCGCTGTGGTGCGCGCCCGCCCCGCGCAAGCGCGACCGCGCTTCGGTGCGGTGGACGGTGACGGAGCGGCTTTGCTACCTCGCGATGGGCGCGCGGGCCGGGGACTGGTTCTTCTACGACTATCTCGCCCGCCGGCTCGCCGCGCGGCAATTGTCGAGCGACCGGCTGCGCGAGCGGCGCTTCCAGCCCTCCGCGATGCCTGCCCGGGCGGTGACGGCGTGAGCGTCGCGCGCCTGATCCTCTGCGCCGACGATTTCGCGCTTTCCCGCCCGATCAGCGAGACGATCGCGGAGCTGGCGCACAAGGGGCGGCTCAATGCGATAAGCTGCATGACGGTGTGCCCCGGCTGGGCCGGGGACGCCGGATTGCTGGCCGGGCTTGGGCCGCATGTCCAGATCGGCCTGCATCTCACCCTCACGGGCGAACCGCCGCTCACCGACATGCCGGAATATCTCCCCGATGGCGGACGGATGCCGGATATCGATCCGCTGACGGCGACGGCGATGAAGGGAAACCTGCCGCTGGAGGAGATCGCGGGCGAGATCGATGCGCAGTTCCGCGCGTTCCGCAAGGCGATGGGCCGCGCGCCGGATTTCGTCGACGCGCATCAGCATGCGCATGTCCTGCCCGGTATCCGCGGCCTGTTCCTCGATGCGGTGAAGCATCACGCGCCCCGGGCGTGGATACGCGATTGCGGCGATCGCATCAGCGCCATCGCGGCGCGGCCCTGGCGCGGCAAGGCGATCGGCAGCGCCTATCACGCGCGTGGCCTGCGTCGCGCGGCGGAGCGGCGGGGGATCGCCTGCAACACCAGTTTCGCCGGGCATTATGATTTCCGCAGCGATTACGAACGCGTCTTCCCGACATTCCTGCGCCGGCCCGGCAAGATGCACCTCATCATGTGCCATCCCGGCGCGGGCAGGCTGGCGGGGGACGGCATCGCCGACGCGCGCCCGCGCGAGGCTGCGGTCTTGCACCGGATGCAGATCGCGGACATGGCTCGCGCTTATGGGCTGGATTTCGGCGCATGACGAGACGCGCGCTCCCGCGCCGCGAGCGGACGCCTGATGGCGGAGCCGCTGCTCGCCTGCGCCTATCGCGAGCAGCGCGCCCTGCTGCTGCGGCTGCTGACCGCCCGGCTGGGAAGCGCGGCGGACGCGGAGGATGCGTTGCAGGACCTGTGGCTCCGCATCTCCTCCAGCCCTGCGGAGCAAGTGGACAATCCGGCCGCCTATCTGATGCGCATGGCGGCCAATCTGGCGACGGACCGGCGGATCGCGGCGCGGCGGCGCGCATTGCTGGAGACGCATTGGGCGGAAAGCGCGGATTCGCCGTTCGATCGCCCCACGCCGGAACGCGAGGCATTGGCGCGCGACACGCTGCGCCGCACGGACATGACGATCGCCGAAATGCCGGAACGGATGCGCGCCGCCTATCGCCTGTTCCGCATCGATCACCTGCCGCAGCGGGAGATCGCCGCGCGGCTGGGCATCTCGCTCAGCGCGGTGGAGAAATTGTTGCAGCGGGCCTATCGCCGGCTCCATGCCATGTCGGATGGGGGCGGTGATGACTGACATCGACGACGCGATCCTCGACGCCGCGATCGCCTGGCATGTCCGCCAGGCGGCGATGAGCCCGGCGGAATGGGTCGATTTCATCGCCTGGCTGGAGGCCGATCCCGCCCATGCGCGCGCCTACGACATGGTGAGCGTCGCGGATGCGGAGCGCCATGCGCCGGCGCCGGCGGTGCTTCCGGTTCCGGCCAATGACGACGACCTGCCTCGCGGCCGGCGCTGGCGCGGCCTTGCGGTGGCGGGCGGGGCGCTGGCGGCCGCGCTGATCGGCACGGTGGGGCTGATGGAGTTGCGCCAGCGCGAAGGCGCGCCGGTGGAGATCGCCGCGACCGACGCGCGCTCGCTCGCGCTGGCGGACGGGACGCGGATCGCGATGGCGGCCGGCGCGCGCATGACGATCGGCGGGGACCAGCGCTCGGTCGCGGTGGAGAACGGGCGCGTCACCTTCCACGTCGCGCACGATGCCGCCAGGCCCTTCACGGTGCGCGCGGGCGATTGGGAAATCCGCGACGTCGGCACGATATTCGCGGTAACGCGCAGCGCGGGCGGACTCGATGTCGGCGTCACCGAAGGCTCGGTCCTGTTCGATCCCGGCGGCAACCGGATCGCGTTGCAGGCGGGGGAGGGGCTTTCGGTGCTGCCCGGCCAGCGGATCGTCCGCTCGCGGATCGATTCGGATGCGGCGCGGACGCTGACATTCTCCGGCCAGCCGCTTCGGATCGCCGCCGAGACGATCGGCCTCGTGATGGGAAGCGACGTGCGGACCGACGACAGCATCGCCGGATTGCCCTTCACCGGCATCGTCCGATTGACGGGAGACGCGCCTCGCGACATGGCGCATGTCGCGGAACTGACTGGAATGCGCGTTTCTCATGAGGGGGAAGGCTGGATCATCGCGCCGCAGGTCGGCTCTAGCCGCTAGGTTCGCCATCGCAGCCGCTGGCGTGGCGGCGGTTGCGCCGTTCGCGGCTGCCTCAGCAGCGCCGGTTTCGCTGGATGCCGCGCTGTTGCAGCTCGCCGCGCGCACGGGCGTCGATATCGTCAGCCTCGATCAGCAG
>JASGGR010000077.1:0-14397 GCA_047602705.1 Sphingomonas bacterium
CCTCCGCGCCCGCCGTGGTCGCCCCGGTCCCCACGGCGACGCCGGCCGCGCCGCAGACCCCGGCGGGCGGCCATGTGTCGCTCACCGCCAGCGACGACGTGTGGCTGCGCGTCTATGACGCCGACGACAAGACCCTGTTCATCGGCACGATGAAGAAGGGCGACAAGTTCGACGTGCCGGCGGATGCGAAGGGGCCGAAGATCAATGTCGGGCGCCCGGACAAGCTGACGGTCACGCTGAACGGATCGGCGCTCCCCCCGCTCGGCGACGGATCGCGCCCGATCAAGAATGTGGCGGTGAGCGCTGAGGCGCTGGCGGCCCGCATCTCGGGCACGACGCCCAATGCGGCGCGGGCCGCGCCCGCCGCCTCGCCGACCGCATCGCCGCGAACGGGGGAAACGCGTCCGCCCGCTTTCACCGACCCGACGCCCGCCGCCCCGTCCACGGACGCGACGGATGCGACGCCGCCGGGCGGCACGCCCAACTAAACGCTTTAGAGGATGACGATGCGTAAACTGGTGTTGTTGGCGGGCGTGGCGCTTTGCACGGCGGCCCCCGCATTCGCGCAATCGGGGCTGGAAGGCCGCGTCGGAAAGCTCGAAAGCGAGATGCGCGCGGTTCAGCGCAAGGTCTTCCCCGGCGGCGGCATGCCCACCGTGGAGCCGGAAATCACCGCCGCGCCCACGCCGGGCCGCGACATCGGCTCCCCCGCAACCACCCCGCTGGCGGATCTCAACCAGCGCGTCGGCATGCTGGAGCAGCAGGTCACGTCGATGACCGGCCAGATCGAGCAGACGCAGCATCGCCTGCGCCAGCTCGAGGAACAGTTCCTCGCCTACAAGAAGGAAACCGACGCACGCATCGCCAATGCCGCGCCGGCTCCGGCGGAAGGCGCGGGTACGGGCACGGGCACGGGCGGCCCGATCGTGGATGCCCCGCCGCCACCGCCCGTGAAAAAGCCCGGCGCGCCAGCCGCTCCCACGCCCGCTCCGGCGGCGGGCAAGGATCCGGCGCGCGCGAAGCTGGTCGCGGCGGTGCAGAAGCCCAGCACCGGGCAGGCGGACGAGGACGAATATATCTACGGCTATCGCCTGTGGCAGGCGAAGCTCTATCCGGAAGCCGCCGCTCAGCTCAAGAAAGTGGTGACGGACTATCCGCGCTCGCGCCGCGCCAGCTATGCGCAGAATTTGCTCGGCCGCTCCTATCTGGACGACGGCAAGCCCAGCCTCGCGTCGATCGCCTTCTACGACAATTACAAGAAGATGCCCGACGGCGAACGCGCGCCGGAAAGCCTCTATTATCTCGGCCAGTCGCTGATGAAGCTCAACAAGCCCGCCGACGCCTGCAAGGTCTATGGCGAGCTGACCGATGTCTACGGCACGAAGATCGACGGCGCGATGCAAGCCAATATCACGCGCGCGCGGGCTGCGGCGAAGTGCAAGTGAGGCGGAAGTGCCGCCGGAACGAGGCAGCCGCCTGATCCCGACGGCCGCCATGCCATCGTCATTCCATGACGAACCATGAATTCCAGGCCATCGCACTAAGCAATCCGATCAACCGGGAATTGATCGCCAGATTGTCACGGCTGGGGATCGATGACTGCTATCTTACGGCCGGCTGCCTCTTTCAAACGGTCTGGAATCATCTTTCCGGTCGGCCGCCCGAATGGGGCATAAAGGATTACGACGTTTTCTATTTCGATGACCGGGATCTATCCTGAGATGCGGAAGATCGGATCATCCGCCGTATCGCTGATGCGACAGCCGATCTTCCGATCTTCATCGAAACGAAGAATCAGGCGCGGGTGCATCTTTGGTATCCCCAACGCTTCGGGAGCGATTATCCGCAACTTGGCTCAGCGCGCGCGGGCATCGATCTTTATCTCATTTCCTGTACATGCATTGGAATCGGGGTCCGGACCGGCGATCTATATGCACCGAACGGGCTGGATGATCTTGTCGCTGGCGTGCTGCGCATGAATCCCCGCAATCCCAAAAGAAATCTCTTTCTGGAAAAAGCCAAAAGCTATCAGCAGCGATGGCCATGGCTGAAGATTGTAGACCAATGAAGCGGGTTACATGCCAATAGCGGCATGGCCGATCGCCCCGCGCCCTGATACTTCCCGCGCCATGCCGTCCCCCGCCGACCTCACCCGTTTCCGCGCCGATCTCGATCGTATCGCGCCCGGTGCGAAACAGCTTGCGATCGCCGTATCGGGCGGGCCGGACAGCATGGCGCTGCTCACGCTTGCGCACATCGTCCTGCCCGGCGGCATCGTCGCCGCCACGGTTGACCATCGTCTCCGTGCCTCGTCGGCAGACGAAGCCGCGATGGTCGCGCGCCATTGCGCCGCGATCGGGGTGCCCCACGCCACCCTCGCGCCGGACATGCCCATCGCGGGCGCCAGCATCCAGTCGCGCGCGCGGGAGGCGCGTTATGCGCTTCTGGCCCGCTGGGCGCGCGAGCAGGAGGCGGAGGCCCTGCTCACCGCGCACCACGCCGACGATCAGGCCGAGACGTTCCTGATGCGCGCCGCGCGGGGATCGGGCGTTGCCGGGCTGGCCGGGATACGCGCGCGAGCGACGATCAACGGCTTCCCCGTGCTCCGTCCCCTGCTCGACTGGCGGCGCGCGGACCTGCGCCGTATCGCCACCGAATCCGGCGTTCCCTTCGTGGACGACCCCAGCAACGACGATCCGCGCCACGACCGCACGCATTTCCGCACCCTTCTGGCCGACACGTCCGCGCTCCCGCCCCTCGCGCTCGCGCAATCCGCCGCGGCGCTGGCGGAGGCGGAGGCCGCGCTCGCCTTCGCCGCCGACCGGCTATGGGCCGAGCGCGCGCGTGGGGACGCGCCCCTCATCCTCGATACTCACGGCCTGCCGCGCGAGCTGCTCCGCCGCCTCGCCCGCCGCGCGATCGGGGAGACGCGCGCGCGCCACGCCATCACCGCGCCCGCCTGGAGCGACGCCGCCAATATCGAGCCGTTGCTCGATTCGCTCGCCGCCGGAATCCGCGCCACGCAGGCAGGCGTGATGCTCACACCGCGCGCCTTCGCATGGCGGGTCGAGAAGGCTCCGCCACGTCGATCAAACTGATCGACGCTGTTCCATTGCCATTAACCTCCCATCGCCTACATTAGGCGGTGAAAGGTAGCGCATGATCGACAAGGACAAGCAGCCCGGCCCCGACAATAATGGCGGCGGCCCGAATCCATGGATGAAGAGCCTGCTGATCTGGGTCGGCATCCTGCTCGCGCTGGCGCTTGTCGTCACGATGTTCGACAGCAAGACGCCTGTCGCCCAGGGCAATACGATCGCCTATTCGGCCTTCCTCGACAAGGTCGATCAGGGCAGCGTGAAGGATGTGAACGTCAGCCGCGATCTCATCACCGGCACGCTCAAGTCCGGCGACAAGTTCCGCACCTATCCCGTGTCCGATCCGCAGCTCACCGACCGGCTGCGCAAGGCGAGCGTCGCGATTTCCGGCAAGCCGGAGGATTCGCCCTCGATCTGGCAATATATCCTGGTGCAGGCGCTGCCGTTCCTGCTGTTCCTCGGCATCGCCTTCCTGGTGATGCGCCAGATGCAGAAGGGCGGCGGATCAGGCGCGATGGGCTTCGGCAAGAGCCGCGCGCGCATGCTGACGCAGAAGGAAGGCAAGGTGACGTTCGACGACGTCGCCGGCATCGACGAGGCGCGCGAGGAGCTTCAGGAGATCGTGGAGTTCCTGAAGGACCCGTCCAAGTTCGCGCGGCTCGGCGGCAAGATTCCGAAGGGCGCGCTGCTGGTCGGCTCGCCCGGCACCGGCAAGACCCTGCTCGCCCGCGCCATCGCGGGCGAGGCGGGCGTGCCGTTCTTCACCATCTCCGGCTCGGACTTCGTGGAGATGTTCGTGGGCGTCGGCGCAAGCCGCGTGCGCGACATGTTCGAACAGGCGAAGAAGTCCGCGCCCTGCATCGTCTTCATCGACGAGATCGACGCGGTCGGCCGCCATCGCGGCGCCGGCCTCGGCAACGGCAACGACGAGCGCGAGCAGACGCTGAACCAGCTCCTCGTCGAGATGGACGGGTTCGAGGCGAACGAGGGCATCATCATCATCGCCGCGACCAACCGGCCGGACGTGCTCGATCCCGCCCTGCTGCGGCCGGGCCGCTTCGACCGTCAGGTGGTCGTGCCGCGCCCGGATATCGAGGGGCGCGTGAAGATTCTCGAAGTCCATATGAAGAAGGTGCCGCTGGCCCCCGACGTGGACAGCCGCGTCATCGCGCGCGGCACGCCCGGCTTCTCCGGCGCGGACCTCGCCAATCTGGTCAACGAGGCCGCGCTCACCGCCGCGCGCAAGGGCAAGCGCCTCGTCGCCATGGCCGAGTTCGAGGAGGCCAAGGACAAGGTGATGATGGGGGCGGAACGCCGCTCCATGGTGATGACCGAGGACGAGAAGCGCATGACCGCCTATCACGAGGCGGGCCATGCCATCGTCGCGCTGCACGAGCCGGCGTCCGATCCGATCCACAAGGCGACGATCATCCCGCGCGGCCGCGCGCTGGGCATGGTGATGCGCCTGCCGGAGCGGGACAGCTACAGCTATCACCGCGACAAGATGTATGCGAACCTCGCGGTGTCGATGGGCGGCCGCGTGGCGGAGGAAGTGATCTTCGGCTACGACAAGGTATCCTCCGGCGCGTCCGGCGATATCCAGTACGCCACCGGCCTTGCGCGCGACATGGTCACCAAATGGGGCATGTCGGACAAGGTCGGCCCGGTGGAATATTCGCAACCGGAGGGCGAGAGCTTCCTCGGCTATTCCTCGTCGCAGCCGGTGCGCATGTCCAACCAGACGCAGCAGCTTATCGACGACGAGATCCGCTCGATCGTGGAAGGCGGCCTCGCGCGCGCCAAGCAGGTGCTGAGCGAGCATATCGACCAGCTCCACCTGCTCGCCGGCGCGCTGCTGGAATATGAGACGCTGACCGGCGAGGAGATCAAGAAGCTGATCGCCGGCGAGGAGATCGGCCGCATCGACAACGGCCCGAAATCCGCGCCCGTCCGCGCTGCGGGCACCTCGATCCCCAAGACGCGGCGGCCTTCCGGGCCGTTCGGAAACCCCTCGCCCGCGGGGGCGTGAGGCCGGTTTAGGCTCGATATATGAGGAAAGCTCCGGCCGTTGCGCCGGGGCTTTCTTTTTGGGCGACAGCGCCGCCGTCACCAATTCTCAACCTGTCGCCGCCAATGTCATATCATGGTAAACGACGAATGCCCGGGCTGGCCTTCATGGATATGGTTCGCCCTCGGCGCGCTGGCGCTGGTCGACCTGTGCTGGCTGGCGTTGACTCCGATCTCGCTGGACCCACAGGACATGCCGACGCTGGCGGAAACGGGCGCCGCCTTCGGCCTGCTGCTCGCGCTCGCCCATCACCGCCGGGATCGGCCGATGCCGTTCATGCTGCTGAGCGGCGCGGCGATCTCGCTTGCCGCATGGCCGCTGTTGCGGATCCTCAACCATCTCACCATGTCCATCCCCTTCCCGCTGGCCGACGCGCGGCTCGCGGCCCTGGATGCGACGATCGGGTTCGACTGGCTGGCCTATGTCCGTTGGATGGACGCGCATCCGGGGCTACTGGGCTTGACGAACCTGACCTATCAGAGCCTCAGCTATTATTCCTGCGCGGCCTTCCTGCTGCTGCTCGTCGCGCGCGGCCCGGCACGCGCGCGTGAATTCGTGCTGCTGTTCCTGTCGGCCGCGATCCTCACCATCGTAACCGGAATCTTGCTGCCGGCACGCGGCGCGATGCTGTTCCATGCGCCTGAAGCCGCGCTGTTCCACCACATTGTTCCGGGAGAAACGGGCACCTATTTCTGGCCGGCGCTCAACGCCCTGAGGTCCGATCCCAACCATATGCTCGAGCTCGGGAACCTGCCGGGACTGGTCGCAATCCCGTCCTTCCACACCGCGATGGGGGTCATCATGATCTGCTGCTCGCGCGGCGGGCCGAGGCTGTTCCTGCCGTCGCTGACCCTCAACCTGCTGATGATCGCCGGCACCCCGGTGTGGGGCGGCCATTATGCGGTCGACATTCTCGCAGGCGCGGGGCTGGCGCTAACGCTCGTGGTCATTCTCCGGTGGCGGAACCAAGGGCAGGCTCGGCGCGGATTCGCACGCGGCGGCATTCTCGCTCCGGCCTGAACCGGGCAAAGGGAGAGGACGCGCATCACGCACCCTCTCCCGCCCCTTTTCAATAGCGGCTCAGTTCCACCGGCAGCTTGCGATAGCCGTGAACGAAGCAGGCGGAGACGCGTTCCGGCGCGCCCGTGACGTTCACGCGCATCCGGCGCTTCGCCATTTCTTCGAGCAGGATGCCGACCTGCAATTCCGCCAGCCGCGCGCCGACGCAGCGGTGGATGCCGTGGCCGAACGCCAGATGCCGCCGGGCGTTGGCGCGATCGACCACGATATCGTTCGCGTCGTCGCCGAACACGGTTTCGTCGCGGTTGGCGGAGATATACCAGAGCGCCAGCTTGTCGCCGGCCTTGATCTGCTGCCCCATCAGCTCCGTATCGGCGGTCGCCGTGCGGCGCATGTGCGCGAGCGGGGTCTGCCAGCGGATGATCTCGCTCACCGTATTGGGGATCAGCGACGGATCGACCTCCAGCTTCGCGCGCTGATCCGGGAACTTGTCGAGGCCATAGGCGACCGCCGACATCGTGTTGCGCGTCGTGTCGTTGCCGCCGACGATCAGCAGGATCAGGTTCCCGAGGAACTCGTGATGATCCATGTGGCTCATCGCGTCGGAATGGATCATCATGCTGATGAGGTCCGGCGTCTGCGGCTTGCCGACCTTCTGGTTCCAGAGATTCTGGAAGTAGGCGCCGCATTCATACATATATTCGAGGCGCTTCTGGCGAAGCTCCTCATTCTTCACGATCTCGATATCGCCGGCCCAGTCGGACCAGAAGGTGAGCTTGCGCCGATCCTCCCACGGGAAATCGAACAGGATCGCCAGCATCTGCGTGGTCAGCTCGATCGAGACGGTGTCGACCCAGTCGAACGTCTCGCCATAAGGCAGCGCGTCCAGTATCTCGGCGGTGCGGCGGCGGATGTCTTCGGACATGCGCGTCATCTCGGAAGGCGTGAAGGCCGGAGAGACGGTGCGGCGCTGCGCGGTGTGGATCGGGCGATCGCGCGCGATGAACATCGGCATCTTCACTTCCGAATCGTCCGCCGCGTCCGCCAGCGTGATCCCGCCCGCTTCGGAGGAATAGAGATCGGGCAGCGACTCGACCTCGACGATCGGCTTGTAGGTCGCAATCGACCAGTAAGGCCCGTAATCGGAATGCTCGACCTTGTGGACCGGCGCGGTGGCGCGCAATTTCGCGAAGGGTTCCTGCCAGATATCGTCGCGGTAAAGCTCCGCGCGGCTCACGTCCAGCGGATCGACCGGACAGGTTTCGAACGCGTCTTTCGCCAGCGTGGCCATATCTATCTCCTCATCCTTGGCAGGAGGAGAGCGCTAGCTGACACAAATGTCAATAGGCAGCGCGATCGCCCCGGGCGAACAGCTTCCGCCATGCGCTGACCGGACTGCCGGACTGGAGCACGCCGCGCCGGAACAGCCGCGCGCCCGCCGTCACGAAGATCGCGACCCAGAAGGCCTGCCAGCCAAGCGCGAGCAGATGCGGCCAAAGCGCCGGGTCATTGGCCGCCCGCCCCGCCATCGCGAAGGGGGAGGAGAGCGGAAAGACCTCGGCAACCGTCGCGACCCACGTTCCCGGATGCGCGGCGGCGGACGAGGCCAGGCCGAACATCGCCACCTGCACGATGGTGATCGGCAGCGACAGCATCTGGATCTCCCGCATCGTCGAAGCCTGCGCGCCGACGCCGAGGAACACCGAGCCGAGCAGCAGATAGGCCATAGCGAAATAGGCCGCGAACAGCAGGGCGAACGCCCCCATCCCCACGGCCGGCGCCATCGCCTCCAGCCCCACGCCGGGGAAGAGCGCGCCGATCCGGCTCAGCACCGCGCCCCAGAAGGTGACGAACAGCACCGCCACGCCGAACATGCCGAGCAGCTTGCCGACGAACACGCTCTCCAGCGGAACGGCCGCCGCCAGCACCTCGATCACCTTGTTGTTCCGCTCCTCCGCCATCGTGCCGACCACCTGGCCGGAAAGGAACAGGGTGAGGAAGAACAGGCCGAACACCGCCATGAAGGCGGAGGCGCCACGTCCGCCGTTGCCCGGGCGGCTGCCGTGCGCGATCGTCTCGATGCGCGGGATCGCGCGGGCGGAAGGCGCGCGGGCCGCCTTCACCGCGTGATCGGCGAGCGCGACGAGATAGGCGGCCTCCTGCCTGCCGTCCTCCGCGCGCAGGATATGCGGGCGGTCCAGCGTTCCGGTCAGCACCGCCGCCACGTCCACGCCGGGAACGCGGAGCGCGGAGCGGGTCTGCGCGCGCACATCCTCGCCCGCGATGCGCAGTTCCAGCGGAGGCGGCGCAGCATCGTGCGGAAAGATCGGGCGGAGCGCCGCGTCCGCCGCGCGCAATTGCGCCCCTTCCGCCGGGGAGACGATCGCCACCAGCCGCGCCCTTGCGCTCGCGCCGGACGAGATGCTCGCGGCCCCCAGGCCACCGATCGCGCCGAACGATCCCATGATGACCGGCGCGAACAGGAACAGCAGGAAGATCGGCGTGAACACCGTGGCGACGAAATCGCGCCGGGCGATCGTCAGCGCCTGCCGCAGCGAGCGGGGAAGCGCGCTCATGCCGCTTCCTCCTGCGCGTCCGCCGCCTGCCCGACGATGCGGACGAACGCCTCGTGCAATCCCGGCCGCTCGATCGACAGGCCGGAAATGCCGTAGCCCGCGTCGATCAGCCGCTCGAGCAGCCCCTCGATGCCCTCGCGCGGAAGCTCGAAACGCCACCCCTCGCCCATCTGCGAAGCGTCATGCGGCAGGAGCGCGCGGATCGCGGGATCGGCGACATGCGGCACATAGTGGACCTGCTGCGGCAACAGCGCGCGCGCATCCTCCACCGTCCCCTCGAAACGCCTCTTGCCCTGCGCGATGATCGCCAGCCGGTCGCACAACCTTTGCGCATGGGCCATCACATGGGTGGAGAAAAGCACGGTCGCCCCGCGATCGCGCTGGGCGAGGATCAGCGCCTCCAGCCGTTCCTGATTGACCGGATCGAGGCCGGAGAAAGGCTCGTCAAGCACCAGCAGTTCCGGCCGGTGGACGACGGAGCCGAGCAACTGGACGAATTGCGCCATGCCCTTCGAAAGCTTGCGGATCTTCTCGCCGGCGGCATGGCCGAGGCCGTTCTCCTCCAGCAACACGTCGGCCCGCGCGCGCCCTTCGGCCCAGGGGAGGCCGCGCAGCGCGCCCATGAAGGCGATCGCCTCGCGCGCCTTCATCGCGGGGTAGAGGCCGCGCTCCTCCGGCAGATAGCCGACCAGATCGCTCGCCGCGCGCGGATGGTCGCGGCCGAGCAGGGTGCGGTTCCCCTCGTCCGGCTCGATGATGCCGAGCAGCATCCGCAACGTCGTCGTCTTGCCCGCGCCGTTCGGGCCGAGCACGCCATAGATCAGGCCGCGCGGCACCGTCAGGTCGAGGCCGTCCACAACGCGCCGTCCGCCGAAGCGCTTTACCAGGCCGTTTGCGGTGATCGCCGGATTGTCGCTCATGCCATCTTCCGTTTGTGCTAGCGGATATCGGGTGGAAGTAAACAAGTCCCTCGAATCCCGTCTGAAGGCGAAGGCGGCCGAGCTTGGTTTCGCGGCGTGCGGCATCGCGCGCGCGGATTCCACGCCGCTGGCGGCGGAACGGCTGCGCGCATGGCTGGCGGAGGGCGCGCACGGCGACATGCTGTGGATGGAAGCGCGCGCGCACCACCGCGAAAGCCCCGCCGGGCTGTGGCCGGAGGCGCAAAGCGTGATCGCGCTCGGCATGAGCTATGCTCCGCGCGAAGATCCGATGCGGCTGGCGGACGTGCCCGACCGGGCGCGCATCTCCATCTACGCGCAGGGCCAGGACTATCACGACATCGTCAAGAAGGCGCTGAAGGCGCTCGCCCGCTGGCTGGTGGCGGAGGCGGGCGGCGACCTGAAGGTGTTCGTGGACACGGCCCCCGTGATGGAAAAGCCGCTGTCGGAGGCCGCCGGTCTGGGCTGGCAGGGCAAGCACACCAATCTGGTGAGCCGCACGGACGGAAGCTGGCTGTTCCTCGGGGCGATCTACACCACATTGGCGCTGGAGCCTGACGAGCGGAGCGCCGGCGGTTGCGGATCGTGCGACGCCTGCCAGCGCGCCTGCCCGACGGACGCCTTCCCCGCGCCCTATCGGCTCGATGCGCGGCGCTGCATCTCCTATCTGACGATCGAATATGCCGGCGTCATCCCGGCGGAATTCCGCGAGGCGATGGGCAATCACATCTACGGCTGCGACGACTGCCTTGCCGCCTGCCCGTGGAACAAGTTCGCGACGGCGGCGCGGGCGCACAAGGCCTATCTGCCGCGTGCCGAACTGGCCGCGCCGCGCATCGCCGATCTGCTGGGACTGGATGACGCCGGGTTCCGGCAGGTGTTTTCAGGCTCGCCGATCAAGCGCATCGGGCGTGACCGGATGGTGCGCAACTGCCTGATCGCGGCGGGGAACAGCGGGGACGCCACGCTGATCGAGGCGGTGCGGCCGTTGCTGGACGACTCGAACGAGGTGGTGCGCGAAACGGCCGTTTGGGCGATGGAGCGCCTCGGTTCAGTCCCTCCTCGTTCGGGCTGATCCTGTCCGAAGGGCGGCTCTCTTTCCTCCCTCAAGCCGCGTCGCGCATCTCCAGCCGGTCCCAGATTTCCGCCAGCGCTTGCGTCAGCTCGCGCATCATCGCTTCGTCATGCGCGGGGCCGGGGGTGAAGCGCAGGCGCTCGGTGCCGCGCGGGACGGTGGGATAATTGATCGGCTGGACGTAAACGCCATATTCCGCCAGCAGGATATCGCTGATCTTCTTGGCCTTCACCGGATCGCCGACCATCAGCGGCACGATATGCGTGGTGCCGCTCATCACCGGCAGGCCGGCGTCCGCGAACATCGCCTTCAGCTTCGCCGCGGCGGCCTGCTGCCCCTCGCGCTCGACCGAGCTTTGCTTCAGGTGCCGCACGCTCGCCAGCACGCCCGCCACAAGCACCGGCGACAGCGAGGTGGTGAAGATGAAGCCCGGCGCGTAGGAGCGGATCACGTCCACGATCACCTTGTCGGCGGCGATATAGCCGCCCATCACGCCGAACGCCTTGCCCAGCGTGCCCTCGATGATGGTCAGCCGGTCCGCCACGCCTTCGCGCTCGGAGATGCCGCCGCCGCGCGGGCCATACATGCCGACGGCATGGACCTCGTCCAGATAGGTCAGCGCGTTATATTTGTCGGCGAGGTCGCAGATCGCCGCGATCGGGGCGATGTCGCCCTCCATCGAATAGACGCTCTCGAACGCGATCAGCTTCGGCACGGAAGGATCGGCCGCCGCCAGCAACTCCTCCAGATGCGCCAGATCGTTGTGGCGGAACAGGTGCTTCTCGCAGCCGGAATTGCGGATGCCCGCGATCATGCTGGCGTGGTTCAGCTCGTCGGAGAAGATGACGCAGCCCGGCAGCACCTTCGCCAGCGTCGCCAGCGTCGCCTCGTTCGAGACATAGCCGCTGGTGAACAGCAGGGCGCCTTCCTTGCCGTGCAGATCGGCAAGCTCGGCCTCCAGATCGATATGGTAATGCGTGTTGCCGCCGATGTTGCGCGTGCCGCCGGAGCCGGCGCCCACGTCGTGCAGCGCCTCCTCCATGGCCGCGATCACCTTCGGATGCTGGCCCATGGCGAGATAGTCGTTGGAGCACCATACGGTGATCGGCTTCGGTCCGTTATGGCCCGCGAAGCAGCGCGCGTTGGGGAAACTGCCCTTGTTGCGCAGGATATCGATGAACACGCGATAACGGCCCTCGGCGTGGAGCCGGTCGATCGCCTGATTGAACACACGCCCGTAATCGACAGGGCGCGCCCCTTTGTGCTCGATGCTCATGTCCGTGCCGCTTACCTTGATGTAAGCAGGGGCGCCAGCGAAATTGCTTGGGACATTTTGTCCCACCCCCTCGCGCGTCATAGCCGCTCGATCCCTGAGAAACCGTAACCGGCCAGCGCGGGGGCCAGCGCCTCGCCGCCGGCGCCGGTGAAGACCGCCACGTCGTCGGCCTCCCGCGCGAAATCCTGCCCCTGCGTCAGATGAGCGATGCGGCGCGCGATTCCCGGCCCGCCGTCCACGAAGCGCACGGGCCGGGGCGCGGCGGCGGCAAGCTCCGCTTCCACCAGCGGGAAATGCGTGCAGGCGTTGACGATCACGTCGATCGCCTCGCCCCCCGGCTGGCCGAACAGCCCCGCCAGCACCGCGCGATAGCGTTCGGGATCGGCCGCCTCCCCGCGCAATTTCGCCTCCGCGAGCTGCACCAGATCGGCCGAGCCGTGGCGGAGCACGCGGCAATCGCCGGCGAAGCGCGCGGTGAGATCGTCCACATAGGCCTGCCGCACCGTCGCCTCCGTGCCGAGCACGCCGATCGTGCGCGTCGCGCTCATCTCCGCGGCCGGCTTGATCGCGGGCACGGTGCCGACGATCGGCAGGTCCAGCGCGGCGCGCACCGCAGCCAGCGCAATGGTGGAGGCGGTGTTGCAGGCGATCACGATCAGCCGTGGGCGATAGCGCTCCGCCAGCCGCCCCAGCAACGCGGGCACGCGCGCGGCGATCTCCGCTTCCGTCTTCACGCCATAGGGGAAGCCGGCCGAATCGGCGACGTAAACGAAGCGCGCATCCGGCACGGCGGCCCGCGCGGGCGCGACGATCGACAGGCCGCCCACCCCGGAATCGAAGAACAGGATCGGCCGCGCATCGCTCATGCATCGGGAATTAGAGCCGCCGCGCGGCGAGACAAGCCCTTCCCTCGCCCCGCCCCCATCGGCTAGGACATGCGGCTTGTTGGGGGGAGCGTCACGGTGGATACCGCACCTGTATGGATCGCGCCGGCGGCCGCGCTGGTGATCGGCTATCTGCTGGGCTCGATACCCTTTGGGGTGATCCTCACCCGCATGTCCGGCGCGGGCGACCTGCGCCAGATCGGCTCCGGCAACATCGGCGCGACCAACGTGCTGCGAACCGGGCGCAAGGGGCTGGCGGCGGCCACGCTGGTGCTCGATCTGCTCAAGGGCCTAGCCGCCGTGCTGATCGTGGCGCACGTCTTCCCCGGAGACGGCGCGCTGGCGGCGGCGGGGGCGTTCTTCGGCCATTGCTATCCGATATGGCTCGGTTTCCGGGGCGGCAAAGGCGTGGCGACCTTCATGGGGATCGTCCTGGCGCTGCACTGGCCGCTCGGACTGGTCTACGCAATCGTATGGCTGGGGCTGCTGGCGATCACGCGCGTCTCGTCGCTGGCGGGCATGGCGGCGGCGATATCCGCGCCGATCGCCGCGATCGCGTTCGGCCGGATCGATATCGTGCCGCTGCTGATCGCGCTCTCGCTGATCGTGCTGTGGAAACATCGCGAGAATATCGCCCGGCTGCTCTCCGGCACGGAGCCGAGGATCGGCGGCGGCAAAGGTGGCTGACGCGGATCGGCTGCGCCTGATCCGCACGCCCGGCATCGGCCCCGTCACCTGGCGGCAACTGATCGCCCGCTTCGGCGATGCGGCGCGCGCGCTCGCCGCGATCCCCGATCTCGCGAGACGCGGCGGCGGACGCGCGCAGATGCCGCCGGACCCGCGCACGATCGAGCGCGAGATGGCGCGCGTGGCCGAACTCGGCGCGCGCTATCTGTTCCTCGGCGATGCGGACTATCCGCCCCTGCTCGCCGAACTGGAGAGCGCGCCGCCAGCGATCATCGTGCGCGGCAATATCGCGCTGGCGCAGCGCCCGGCGGTGGCGATCGTCGGCGCGCGCAACGCCTCCGCCGCCGCCTGCCGCTTCGCGCGCCAGATCGCGCATGAGCTGGCGAACGAGGGCGCGGCCGTCATTTCCGGCCTCGCGCGCGGGATCGACACGGCGGCGCACATGGGCGCAGGCCCCGCCACGATCGCGGTGATCGCGAGCGGAATCGACGTGGCCTATCCGCCCGAGAACGCCGCCTTGCAGGAACGCATCGCGCAGGAGGCATTGCTGATCGCGGAGATGCCGCCCGGCACGGAGCCGCGCGCGCGCCACTTCCCGCATCGCAATCGCATCATCGCCGGGCTGGCGGCGGGGACTTTGGTGGTGGAGGCGGCGCCGAAATCCGGCTCGCTCATCACCGCGCGGCTGGCGAACGAGGCGGGGCGCGAGGTGATGGCCGGGCCCGGCAGCCCGCTCGATCCGCGCGCGCAGGGCTGCAACCTGCTGATCCGCGAG
>JASGGR010000078.1:0-14234 GCA_047602705.1 Sphingomonas bacterium
GCGGGCTGGTCGCCCTGCTCGCCGCTTCCCAGATGCGCGAGGAGCAGAAGGCGGAGGCCGCCGCCTTCGCCCGCGAAACCGCTGCGCCCGGCCCCGCGATAGAAGTGGCGATCGACGCCATCGTGGAGCCGGTGCTGCTGGTGGACGGCACGCGCGTGATGCTGGCCAATCGCGCGGCGCGCGCGCTGCTCGGCGAGCATGTCTCCGGCGAGGACGTGCGCACCGCGATCCGTCACCCGGCCGCGGCGGCGCATCTGGCGGAGCAGGCGGAAGGCCCTCCGATCGAGCTGGTCGGGCTTGGCGGCCTGAACCAGCGCTGGGAGATGCGGGCCAATGCGATCGGCGGCAACCGCCGGCTCGTCCATCTGATCGACCGGACGGACAGCTATGCGGCGGAGAAGATGCGCGTCGATTTCGTCGCCAATGCCAGCCATGAGCTTCGCACCCCGCTCGCCTCGATCCTGGGCTATGTCGAGACGCTGGCGGATGAAGCGGGGGAAGACCCGGACATCCGCGCCCGCTTCCTGCGCGTCGTGCTCGATCAGGCGCGGCGGATGGAGCGGCTGGTGGAGGATCTGATGAGCCTCTCGCGGATCGAGGCGGACAAGTTCCGCCAGCCGTCCGATTCGGTCGATCTCGCGGCATTGATCGGCAAGGTCGCCGATGCGCTGGCCGATGCGCATGACGGGCGCGGGCGCGACATCTCGCTTCACGTCACCCCTGGCCTGCCCCTGGTGATGGGCGAGGCGGTGCAGCTTTCGCAGCTTCTCCACAACCTGATCGGCAATGCGATGAAATATGGCCGGCCGGGCACGCCGATCCGGGTGGAGGCCGCGCCCGCCGCCGGGGGGATGGTGCGGCTGGTGGTGAGCGATCAGGGCGACGGCATCGCGCCGGAGCACCTGCCGCGCCTCACGGAACGCTTCTATCGCGTGGACGCCGGGCGCAGCCGTTCGCTCGGAGGCACCGGGCTGGGGCTTGCGATCGTCAAGCATATCGTGGAGCGGCATCGCGGGCGGCTGGATATCGCCAGCACGCTGGGCGAAGGCACGCGCATCGCCGTGATGCTGCGCGCCGCGGATGCCGCTGTCACAATGGCGTAACGCAAATGTCACAGAAGCGGATGCGGAACGGGCGTCGTCGCGCGCCGCCGCTTTGGAAACGGATGATTCGCAAGCTCGCCATGATCGCCGCCGGAGCGCTGCTGCTGGCCGCCTGCCACGATCAGGCGGCGGGCGGGGCGGGCGCGCGCGACCAGATCAGGGTGGTCGGCTCCTCCACCGTCTATCCTTTCACCGCGATCGTGGCGGAGCATTTCCTGGCCGACCAGCCCCATGCCAGGCCGCCGGTGATCGAATCGACCGGCACGGGCGCGGGGATCAAATTGTTCTGCGCCGGGCCGGGCGCGGCGCACGCCGACATCGTCGATGCCTCCCGCCGCATGTCCCGGCGCGAATATGAGGCTTGCGCGCATAACGGCGCGGGCGAACTGCTGGAGGTGGAAATCGGGCTGGACGGCATCGCCTTCGCCCATGCGCCACGCGGGACGGCGATGGCGCTGACGCTCGCCGACCTCTGCCGCGCGCTCGCCGCCATGCCGGGGGGACGGCCGAATAAGGCCCACACATGGCGCGAGGTGAATCCATTGCTGCCGCCGACGCGGATCGAGGTCTATGGCCCGCCCGCGACCAGCGGGACGCGCGATGCGCTTGTGCGGATGATCCTCGCGCGCGGCTGCCCGGCGGAAGAACCGCCCGCTCGCTGTCGCGGCATCCGGGAGGACGGGGCCTATATCGACACGGGCGAGAGCGACAATCTGATCGTCCGGAAGCTCGTCTCCAACCCCGATGCGATCGGCGTGTTCGGCTTCAGCTATCTGGAGGAGAATGCGAACATGGTGCGGGGCCTGCCGATCGGCGGCGTCCTCCCCAGCCGCGCGACGATCGCGGACGGCAGCTATCCGGGCGCGCGGCCGCTCTATCTCTACGTCAAGAAGGCGCGTCTGGACGTCGTGCCGGGGCTGCGCCGGTTCCTTTCCCTCTACGCGCGATCATGGGGCGAGAACGGCCCGCTCGCGCGACGCGGGCTGATCGCCGCGCCGCCGGAGACGCAGGCGCGCTCGGCGGCGATCGTCCGCGACGAAACGCCGCTCGACCCACGGACCCTGCGGTGAACCCATGGCGCCGGTGACGATCCTTTTCCTGATCGCCGCGCTGGGGATGACCGGCTGGTTCACCGCGCGGGCGCGTGCGGTGCGGTTCCGGCTCGGTTCGCCGGGACGGCCGAACTCGCTTCCCGCCCATCATGCCGCCTTCGTCGCGCTGTGCACCGTCGCGCCCGCGCTGCTGTTCCTGCTCGCATGGCGCTTCATTTCGCCCGCGCTGGTGACGGAGGCGGCCGCGCGGGCGCGTTACGATCTGGTCGCGGACGTGGTCGCGCTGCTGCTCGCGCTCGGTTCCGGCGCACTCGCTTTCCTGCGCGTGACGCCCGCTTTCTCCGCGCGGACGCAGGTGGAGCGCGTGGTGATGGCGCTGCTGCTCGCCGCCTCGCTGATCGCGATCCTTACGACGGCTGGAATCGTGGGCAGCCTGCTGGTCGAAAGCGCGCGCTTCTTCTCCATCGTGCCTGTCACCGATTTCCTGTTCGGCACCCATTGGTCGCCGCAGGCGATCGACCCCGCGCATCCCGGCGCGTCGCTGGGGGCGCTGCCGCTGTTCTGGGGCACCTTCTTCATCGGCGCGGTGATCGCGATGATCGTCGCCGTCCCCTTCGGGCTGATGAGCGCGATCTATCTCACCCAATATGCCGCCCCGCGCACGCGCCGCTGGATCAAGCCGATGCTGGAGATACTCGCTGGCGTGCCGACCATCGTCTACGGCTATTTCGCCGCGCTCACCGTGGCCCCGGCCGTGCGCGGCATGGGCGCCGCGCTGGGCGTTTCCTCCGCCTCGTCGGAAAGCGCATTGGCGGCGGGGCTGGTGATGGGGGTGATGATCATCCCCTTCGTCTCCTCGCTCGCCGACGATGCGCTCGCCGCCGTGCCGGCCGCGATGCGGGACGGGAGCCTCGCGCTGGGCGCCACGCCGTCGGAGACGATCCGCCGCGTCCTGCTGCCCGCCGCGCTGCCGGGCGTGGTGGGCGGCGTGCTGCTGGCGATCAGCCGGGCGATCGGGGAGACGATGATCGTGGTGATGGCGGCCTCCAGCATCGCCTCCCTGACGCTCAATCCCTTCGCGGGCACGACCACCGTCACCCGGCAGATCATCGACCTGCTGACCGGCGAGGCGGAATTCGACGGCGCCAAGACGCTCGCCGCCTTCGCGCTAGGCCTCACCCTGTTCGTCGCGACGGTGATCTTCAACATCGTCGCGCTGCTGATCGTGAAGCGATACCGGGAGGCTTATGAGTAACGCCGTCCCCAACCATTGGTCGAGCGCGCGGATGCGCCGCCGTATCGCGCGCCGCTATCGCGCGGAGCGGCTGTTCCGGCTGCTCGGGCTGGCGGCGATCACGCTGTCGGCGGGATTCCTCGTCGTGCTGCTGGGGTCGATGCTGGTGCGCGGCGCGAGCGGCTTCACCGAAACCCGCATCGCGCTGCCGATCGACCTCAGGGGAGCGGTCCCGACCGAACAGGCGGTGGATGCCGCCGCCGATGCCGCCTGGCCGAAGCAGGGCGGCGGCGCCTTGCTATCCGACGGCGCATGGCTGGAGGTGCGTGAAGCGGTGCGCGCCGATCCGTCCCTGCTCGCCCGGCGCGCGGTGCTGGACGTGCCGGCGGCCAGCGCGATCGACATGGCCTATAAGGGCAAGGGCACGCCGGAGGCGGAGGCCGCCGTCGCCGCGCTGGGCGGCCGACTGTCGCGCGGATTCAACATGCGCTTCCTCACGGGCGCGGATGCCACCGATCCCACCCGCGTGGGCATCTGGGGTGCGCTCAAGGGATCGCTGCTGACGATGATCGTCACGATCGCGCTCGCTTTCCCGGTCGGGCTGCTCTCGGCGCTCTATCTGGAGGAATATGCCCCGCGTAACCGCTGGACCGCCCTGATCGAGGTTTCGATCAACAATCTCGCGGCCGTGCCCTCGATCATCTTCGGCCTGCTCGGCCTCGCGCTGTTCCTCGGCACGTTCGGCCTGCCGCGATCGGGCGCGGTGGTCGGCGGGCTGACGCTGGCGCTGATGACCATGCCGGTGATCGTCATCACCGCGCGCAGCGCGATCCGCGCCGTGCCGCCGTCGATCCGCGACGCCGCGCTCGGCATCGGGGCGTCGCCGGTGCAGGTGGTGTTCCACCACGTCCTGCCGCTGGCGCTGCCCGGCATCCTCACCGGCACGATCATCGGCATCGCCCGTGCACTCGGCGAGACGGCGCCGTTGCTGATGATCGGGATGCGCGCCTTCATCGCCGCCCCGCCCGCGAAGCTGACCGATCCCGCGACGGTGCTGCCGGTGCAGATCTTCCTGTGGTCCGACGAGGTGAGCCAGGGCTATGTCGAGAAGACTTCCGCCGCGATCCTCGTGCTGCTGGTGCTCCTGCTGGCGCTGAACGGCCTCGCCATCCACCTCCGCAACAGGTTCGAGACACGCTGGTGAACCGCGACGCTTCTCCCCCCAAGATGACTGCCCGCGACGTCAGCGTCTTCTACGACGGCAACCGGGCGATCGCGGATGTCTCGCTCGACATATCGCAGCGGGACGTCACCGCCTTCATCGGCCCGTCCGGCTGCGGGAAATCCACCTTCCTGCGCACGCTCAACCGGATGAACGACACCGTGGCCTCCGCGCGCGTCGAGGGCGAGATCCGGCTGGACGGAGAGGATATCTACGCCCGCGACATGGACGTGGTGCAGCTTCGTGCGCGCGTCGGCATGGTGTTCCAGAAGCCGAATCCCTTCCCCAAGTCGATCTTCGAGAATGTCGCCTACGGCCCGCGCATCCACGGGCTGGCGAAAGGCAAGGCCGATCTGGACCGGATCGTCGAGGAAGCGCTCGCCCGTGCCGGCCTTTGGGGCGAGGTGAAGGACCGGCTGGGCGACAGCGGCACCACGCTTTCCGGCGGACAGCAGCAAAGGCTGTGCATCGCCCGCGCGATCGCGGTGGAGCCGGAGGTGATCCTGATGGACGAGCCGTGCTCCGCGCTCGACCCCATCGCCACCGCCCGCATCGAGGAGCTGATCCACGAATTGCGCGGCCGCTACGCGATCGTGATCGTCACGCACAACATGCAGCAGGCCGCGCGCGTCAGCCAGAAGACCGCGTTTTTCCACCTCGGCCGGCTCGTCGAATATGGCGACACGTCCGACATCTTCACCAACCCGCGCGAGGACAGGACGCGCGACTACATCACCGGCCGCTACGGCTGACAGGAAGACGATGGCGACAGGACACGAACATACCGTCAAGGCTTTCGACCTCGACATCGGCGAGCTTCGCGGCTTGATCGGACAGATGGGCGGCATCGCGGAACAGGCGATCGCCGATGCCATGACGGCGCTGCAACGCGGCGACCTCGATCTCGCGCGCCGCGTGCGGGAGGGCGATCGCGCGCTCGATGCGCTGGAACTGGAGGTGGAGCGCGCCGCCGTCCGCATCATCGCGCTGCGCGCGCCGATGGCGAACGACCTGCGCGAGGTGGTGGCCGCGCTCAAGATCGCTGGCGTGGTGGAACGGATCGGGGATTATGCCAAGAACATCGCGAAGCGCGTGCCGCTGATCGAGGGCGAAAGCCGGATCGAGCCGCTCTCCGTCATTCCCGCCATGGCGCGCATGGCGTCCGGCATGGTGCATGACGTGCTCGACGCCTTCGCCGCGCGCGATGCCGAGCTGGCGATGGCGGTCTGCCGCCGCGACGATGCGCTCGACGATTTCTACGACAGCATCTTCCGCATGCTCGTCACCTACATGGTCGAGAATCCGCGCACGATCAGCCAGGTCGCGCACCTGCTGTTCGTCGCCAAGAACCTGGAGAGGATCGGCGATCACGCGACCAATGTCGCCGAAATGGTCTATTTTGCCGCCACCGGAACCCGGCTTGGCGATCGAGAAAGGGTGAACGACTGATGGCCCGCGCGCATATGCTTCTGGTCGAGGATGACGCCGCCCTCGCCGAACTGCTCATCTGGCATTTCAAGCGCGAGGATTTCGACGTCGCGCACACGATCGACGGCGAGGAGGCGCTGCTGCTCGCCAGGGAGAAGGTGCCCGATATCGTCCTGCTGGACTGGATGGTGGAGGGCATCTCCGGCATCGAGGTCTGCCGCCGACTGCGCCGCGCGAGCGAAACGCAGAACGTGCCGATCATCATGCTCACCGCGCGCGGCGAGGAGGAGGATCGCGTTCGCGGGCTGGAGACGGGCGCGGACGATTACGTCACCAAGCCCTTCTCCCCGCGCGAGCTGGTGGCACGTGTCGGCGCGGTGCTGCGCCGCGTGCGGCCGGCGCTGGCCGGGGAGATGCTCACCTACGCCGGTCTGGAGATGGATACGGTGGGCCACAAGGTGCGGCGCGGCGGACGGATGATCCCGCTCGGCCCCACCGAATTCCGCCTGCTCAAGCATTTCCTCGAACATCCCGGCCATGTCTTCTCGCGCGAACGGCTGCTGGACAGCGTGTGGGGCCACGACAGCGATATCGAGAGCCGCACGGTGGACGTACATATCCGCCGCCTGCGCAAGGCGATCAACGAGGGCGGCCAGCCGGATATCATCCGCACCGTCCGTTCGGCCGGCTATGCGCTGGATTCGGGCGAATAAAGAATCGCTACCGAAACGATGGAGCCAACCGCCGCCTCGTGCGTTGGGTGGGCGCGTATTCATGACGCGAAGTGCGTTTCCTGACAGGAGTTTTCCGCATGAAGTCTTACATTCTGGCGGCTGCGGTGCTGGTTGCCGCCCCCGCGTTCGCACAGGATCAGACGGCCCCGACGCCCGGCGGCTATCAACCGAACGGCCCGGCGTTGCAGGGCACGCCCGAGCCCGGCTCCCCGGTGATCTTCAAGCAGGCCCCCGATCCGAACACCGCCTTCCCGCCCCCCGCGCCGAAGGCGGATTATCCCGTGTGCAAGAAGGGCCAGTTCGACGGCTGCGTCCAGGCGGGAACGGGTGACGGCAACGTCAACCGCGCCGCGCCCCGGAAGCACCATGCGAAGCGAGTGGTGAAAACGGTCAAGAAAGTGGAGACGACCACCACTCCGAAATAAGCATCGGCCGCAACGGGCGGTTGCGCCCGTTCGAATGATGAGTATGGGAAGGCGCTTCTATCCTATCGAGAGGAGCGCCTTTCTCATGTCCATTCGTTTCGACGGCAAGGTAGCGATCGTCACCGGCGCCGGCGGCGGTCTTGGCCGCGAATATGCGCTGGAGCTTGCCCGTCGCGGGGCGAAGGTCGTGGTCAACGATCTGGGCGGCGACCGCACCGGCACCGGCGCGTCCGACGCCGCGCAGAAGGTGGTGGAGGAGATCGAGGCCGCCGGCGGCATCGCGATGGCGAACGGCCACAGCGTCACCGAATATGACCAGATGGTCGAGATGGTCGCGCAGGCGAAGGAGAAGTGGGGCGGCGTCCATGTCCTCATCAACAATGCCGGCGTGCTGCGCGACAAGACCTTCGCGAAGATGGAGCCGCAGGATTTCGAGTTCGTCGTCAAGGTCCATCTGATCGGCTCCGCCTTCGCCACCAAGGCGTGCTGGGAAACCTTCCGCGAGCAGAATTACGGCCGCGTGCTGATGACGGCTTCGTCCACCGGACTGTTCGGCAATTTCGGCCAGGCCAATTACGGCGCCGCCAAGCTCGGCCTCGCGGGCCTCACCAAGACGCTGTATCTCGAAGGCGCGAAGAACAACATCAAGGTCAACACAATCGCCCCCGTCGCGGGCACGCGCATGACCGAGGATCTGTTCCCGGCCGAGGCGTTCAAGGCCTTCTCCCCCGACAAGGTGGTGCCGGCCGCGCTGTTCCTCGTCAGCGAGGATGCGCCGACCAACCAGATCGTCGGCGCGGGTGCGGGCGTGTTCCAGGCGAGCTATGTCACGCTCACGCAGGGCAAGCTGCTGACCGGCGAGGAACTCTCTCCCGAAGGCGTGCAGAAGCATTGGGCAGAGATCACCGATCGCACGGGCGAGATCGTGCCGGAATCCGGCGCGGCGCAGTCGATGGTGATCGGCAAGAAGCTGGCCGGCGGCTGAGCCGGATCATGGGGCGGCGGGTTGCCGCCGCCTCTTAATCCTCGACCAGCTTCAGCAACCGCCGCTCCACGGGGGCGAGCACCGGGCCAAGCTCGTGACCGCGCTTGAGCACCATTCCACTTTCGTTCACCAGCGCCCACATGCCCTGCCGGTTGCGCAGGTCCGGGCGTTTCTCGATACGATATTCCGGCCGCTCGGCAGCGCGGCGGAATGCGGCGAAGATCGCGGCGTCGCGGCCCAGTTCGATCGCATAATCCCGCCAATGACCCGCCGCGACCATCCGGCCATAGAGATCGAGGATGCGGTTCAGTTCCAGCCGGTCGAAGCCGATCTGGCTGGGCGCGCGTCCATGTTGCGCCGGGAACGGTGTGACGACCCCCATCAGGCGCGGGTCGCCGTGCGGTCCGAATCCGCCTGTTCCTCCATCAGCGCGTCGAGCCGGCGGCGCATCGTCTCAAGCTCGCAGCGGAGCAGTTCCACCTTCTGCGTCGCGGGATCGAACATCTCGCTGCACGGCGTGCCATAGGGAACGAATTTCGGCTCCGGCGTCTGTCCGCCTTCCACCATTGTCGGGCGCGCCGGGATGCCGACCATGACCGCGCCCTCCGCCACGTCCTTCGTCACCACCGCATTGGCGCCCACGCGCGCGCCGCGTCCGATGGTGATCGGCCCCAGCACCTGCGCGCCGGAACCGATGATCGCGCCGTCGAGGATCGTCGGGTGCCGCTTCCCCGCGACGCCATTGTCCGGGCTGGTCCCGCCCAGCGTCACGCATTGGTAGATTGTGACATTGTCCCCGATCTCCGCCGTCTCGCCGATCACGACGAAGCCATGGTCGATGAAGAAGTTGCGCCCGATCGTGGCGCCCGGATGGATGTCGATCGCGGTGAGGAAGCGCGAGATATGGTTCACCATCCGCGCGAGGAAATAGAGCCGGCCCCTGTAGAGCCGGTGCGCCACGCGGTGCAACGCCAGCGCCCAGACGCCCGGATAGAGCAGGATCTCCGCCCGCGAATGCGGTGCCGGATCGCGCACCCGGATCGAATCAAGATATGCCGCCAGTCGCGCCATGACGTGTCTTCCCCTAGATGACACGGGAACTTAGGCGCTCTGCCCGATGATTTCCAGCACCGCCGCCGGATGGAGGATGGCGGCGGTGCCGGAAAGGGTCACGCCGTGACCGCGTGGACGGTGGCGACCGCCTTCATCACGCTGGCGATGCGCACCGCCGTCTGGATCACCTCGGCGGTGACGCCGGCGTTCTTCAGCACCTGCTCATGCGCGTCGATGCAGCGGCCGCAGCCGTTCATGGCGCTCACGGCGAGGCTGAACAGCTCGAAATCCACCTTGTCGATGCCGGGCGCGCCGATCACGTTCATGCGCAGCTTGGCGGGCATCTTGGAATATTCCTCATTCCCCGCAAGGTGCGTGAAGCGATAATAGACGTTGTTCATCGCCATCACCGCCGCGGCAGCGCGAGCGGCATTGGCCGCCTCCGGCGAAAGCTTGTCGGCGACTTCCGCCTCCGTCACCTCAACCAGCGGCTTGTGGCCGGAACCGTGCGCGCAGGCGAGCAAGGTGCCGTATTTGCGCTGGTCGTTCAGCACCGCCTCGTTCAGCAGCGAGCCGACGTTCAGGCGGATATCCTTGGCGAAATCGGGCAGCGCGCCCGCGAAATCCTTGAGCGACATCATCTGTCTCCTTGATCGGGCATGAAAAAGGGGGCGCGAAACCGTGGTCCCGCGCCCCCTTGTTCGAGGTTCGGGAGGCTTACGCCGCGACCTGCAGGACGTCGTCGCCCTTGTTCCAGTTGCACGGGCAAAGCTCGTCCGTCTGGAGCGCGTCGAGCACGCGGAGCGTCTCGGCCGGGTTACGGCCGACGTTCAGGCCGTTCACCTGCACCGCCTGGATCACATTGTCGGGATCGACGATGAAGGTGGCGCGGAAGGCGACATGCTCGTTCTTGTCGAGGATGCCCAGCGCGTTGGCCAGCACCGCGCCGTTGTCCGCGATCCAGGGGAAGTCGGCAGCCGCCAGGTCCGCATCGGACTTGCGCCACGCGAGGTGGACGTGGGCGGTGTCGGTGGAGGCGCCGATCAGCACCGCGTCGCGATCAGCGAAATCGCCGTTGAGCTGGCTGTAGCCGACGATCTCGGTCGGGCAGACGAAGGTGAAGTCCTTCGGCCAGTAGAACAGCACCTTCCACTTGCCCGGATAGGCGGTGGTGAGGTCGAGCGTCTCGCCGGCGGGCAGCGCATTGGTGCCCTGCTGGACGGGAACGGAGATGGCGGGGAAGGTATCGCCGATGGTCAGCATGTGTTCTGGCCTCCTGGTTGAAATCCTCGGGGGCGTTTCGCCGGCATGACGATTCGGCCCCGCTGAGCACCGCTGATATAGGCGTTCCCCTGATCGATCCAACAGGCTATTCCGTATTGATAGATCGACGGAGACGATCAATGGCGCAAACCTATCTTCCCACCCTGAAGCAGCTTCAGTATTTGATCGCGCTCAAGGACCATGGCCATTTCGGGCGGGCGGCGGAAAGCTGCTTCGTCACGCAATCCACCCTGTCCGCCGGCATCCGCGAGCTGGAGGTGCTGATCGGCGTGACGCTCGTGGAGCGCACCCGGCGCGTGGTGCGCTTCACGCCGCTGGGCGAGCGGATCGCGGCCAAGGCCCGCAAGGTGCTGCGCGAGGCCGAGGAGCTTGGCGACATGGCGCGCGCAGCCGGCCGCCCCCTTTCCGGCGAGATGCGGATGAGCGTGATCCCCACGATCGCCCCCTTCCTGCTGCCGCGCATCCTGCCCCGGCTGCGCGTCGATTATCCCGACCTGAAACTGTTCCTGCGCGAGGAGACGAGCGCCGCGGCATGCGAATCGCTCAACAACGGACGGGCCGATTGCGTGCTGCTCGCGCTGCCCTACGCATGCGGCGAGGTGGCGACACAGGCCCTGTTCGACGACCGGCTGTACGTGGCCTTTCCCGAGGGCGAGATGGCGGGCGTTCCCGATCCCGTCGCGGCGGGCGAGATCGACGAGGCGCGCCTGCTGCTGCTGGAGGACGGCCATTGCCTGAAGGACCACGCCCTCGCCGCCTGCAATCGCCCTGAATTGCGCGCGGAGGCGCAGATGCTCGGCACCTCGCTGCACACGATCGTCCAGATGGTCGACAACGGGCTGGGGGTGACGATGCTGCCGGAAATGGCGATCAGCGCCGGTATCCTCGATCATACCCATATCCGCGCCCGGCCGCTCGCGGGCGACCATCCGCTGCGCACGATCGCGTTGGCATGGCGCAAGGCGTCGCCGCGCGAACGCGATTTCCTGTTGCTGGCGGAGGTGCTGGCGGAGGCCCGGTGAGGCTTTCCGCGCCTCTCAGTCCATATGCTTCAGGCCGACGCGCAGATAGTCCCAGCCCGTGACGATCGTCAGCGCCGCAGCCCCCCACAGGGACACGAGGCCGACCGTCTTGATCCACGTCTCGGCCGGCAGCGCGCCAGCCAGGATCAGCGCGCCCAATGCGACGAGCTGCAATGTCGTCTTCCACTTCGCCAGCCGGGATACGGGGACGGATACCTGCAATTGCGCCAGAAACTCGCGCAGGCCCGACACCGCGATCTCGCGCAACAGGATGACGAGCGCCGCGATCAGGTGGATGCCGCCGATGTCGCGCGTCGCTGCCAGCATCAGGATCACGGCGGCGACCATGATCTTGTCCGCGATTGGATCGAGGAAGATGCCGAGCTTGGAGACCGCGCCCTGCGCGCGCGCGAGATAGCCGTCGAAATAATCGGTGATGCCCATCAGGCAGTAGAGCGCGAACGCCAGCCAATAGCCCGAAGACCACGCCGGCCACCACAGGCAGGCGACGAGCAGGGGCACCGCGACGATCCGCGATAGCGTCAACAGGTTCGGCAGGGTCAGCATCGGCAAAAGGGCTTAAGGTCTGAATGTCGCCAGGGCAACGCCGCGGCGGAGGCTGGAAATCGGGGACCACGGCGGTTTAGCGGATGGCTTCCGGTGCGGCGCTGGGCTATGCCGCGCGCAAATCGGCCAATCACAGGGCTATCCAGCGTCATGATCAATGCCCTAGGGCTTCTTAAACGTCGACGTTTCCTGCCGCTTTTCTCCACGCAGTTCCTCGGCGCATTCAACGACAACCTGTTCAAGACGGCGATGGTCCTGTTCGCCACCTACGAGATTTTCGCCGATCCCCGGCAGGAGAATTTCTTCAACGCGCTGGTGGCCGGGCTGTTCATCCTGCCCTTCTTCCTGTTTTCCGCGCTGGCGGGGCAAATCGCGGATTCGACCGACAAGACGCGGATCATCCGATATGTGAAGATCGCGGAATTCGGCATCATGGCCATGGGAAGCGGCGGGCTGCTGCTCGCGCGCGCCGGCGTGCAGACCCTGCCGGTGGCGATGATGCTGCTGGCGGTGACGGGGCTTGGCGTCCACTCCACATTCTTCGGCCCGATCAAATACGCCATCCTGCCACAGCATCTGGGGGAGGACGACGTGCTGGGCGGCACGGGGCTGGTGGAGGCCGGCACCTATATCTCGATCCTGCTCGGCACGGTGCTGGCCGGCTTCATCTATCAATCCGTGGTGATCGTGGCGCTGGTAACCTTCGCGGTGGCGCTGGCCGGCTATCTCACTGCGCGGCAGGTGCCGCCCGCCCCGCCGCTCGGCCCGCCGCTTAAGCTGGACCTCAATCCCTTCCGCGCCTCGTGGCGGCTGATCGGCGGGACGATGCACATCCGCCGCCTGTTCCTGGCGATCTGCGCGATCAGCTTCTTCTGGACGATCGGATCGGTGCTGGTGGTGATCTTTCCCCCGCTGGTGAAGAACGTGCTGACCTCCGACGCGAGTGTGGCGAGCCTCGTTCTGGCGATCTTCTCGGTCGGCGTGGCGATCGGATCGGTGGTCATCAACCTGATGCTGCGCGGCCATATCTCCGCGAAATATTCGCCGGCGTCGGTGATCGCCATGGCCGGCGCGGTGCTGGCCTTCTGGTATGCCGTGCGGGGCTGGGAGCCTGCGCCGGCCGGCACCTTGTATGACATCGCCGGGTTCGTTCACCATGCGGGCGCGCCGTTCGTGCTGGTCGCGCTGGTCGGCATCGCGGTGTTTGGCGGAATGTTCGTCGTGCCGCTCTACGCCTTCCTCACCACCACCGTGCCGAAGGACCAGACCGCGCGCACCGTGGCGGCGAACAACGTCGTCAACGCCGGCGCGATGACGATCGGGTCGGCGGCGGTGGCGGGGCTGACGGCGATCGGCGTCACTGCCAACGATCTGCTGCTGGCGATCGTGGCGATGTGCTTCGTCTCCGCATGGCTGGCGCAGCGGCTGCACCTGGCCTGCGATTGAGGATCAGTCCTTCGCGGTAGGCTTGGGCGGCACCGCCTGCGCGGTGGCCACGGGCGGCGGCCCCTTGGCGATCACCGCCGCCAGCGCTTCGGCCTGCGGACACGCGCCCTTGCAGACGGTGCGCAGCTTGGCGAGATTCTCCTTCGCCCGCGCCATCGCGCCCTTGGCGACCAGAGCCTCCCCCTGCCCTTTCAGCGCGACCGGATCGTTCGGCTCCAGCGTCAGCGCCTCGCGGTAAAAGCGGATCGCCTTGCCCGAAAGCCCCTTCGTCTCGGCCACCTCGGCCAGCACGATGAACGCCTGGCGGTTGCGCGGATCGACCGCCACCGCGCTTTCGAGCGCATCGCTGGCGCCGTCGAGATTGCCAGCCGCCTTGGCCGCGCGCCCCTGTGCAAGGAGCGCCATCGAACGTGCGTCGATCTGATCGTCAGGCCGCTGCCCGTGGAGCGAGGTCGAGATCGAGACCAGCGCCAGCGAAGCGGCGATGGCGACGGACGAAAAACGCATGAACTGCTCCAGCATCGGCACGATGGGGTCGGGTTAGCATGGGGCGATCAGGCGCGCGACAAAAAAGCCGTCTGTGCCGTCATGCGCGGGCGTGAGCCGCATCCCCCGCCCGCGCGGCCGCCCGGCGGCGAGCGTCGGCGACTCCGCGCACCACCCCGGATGCCGCGCGAGA
>JASGGR010000079.1:0-14006 GCA_047602705.1 Sphingomonas bacterium
CGCGCGCGCCGCCTGATAGGCCGCGCGATAGGAGGCGACGTTCTGGTTCGTAACCACCACCTTGCGCTCCAGCGCGTCGAGCGCGGGATCGTCGAACAACGCCCACCATTCGCCCCGCGCCAGCGCGTCGCCGGGCGCCGCGACGCCCCAGCCGGGCGCCTCCTTGAACGAGGGCGGGATCGAGACGGTCGTCGGCGGCCGGTAATGCGGCGCCATGTTGCATCCGGCGAGCAGCAGGACGGCGGTGAGGGGCAGGACGCGCTTCATGCAGAGGCTCCGGGAACAAGCGGCAGATCGCCGTGGCGCGCCAGCGCGCGCTCCTGTGCGCCGTGGCGACGGCGGAAGCGATCGAGCGCGAGATAGACGACCGGGGTGGTCAGAAGGGTGATGAGCTGGCTCGCCACCAGCCCGCCGAAGATCGCGATGCCCAGCGGGCGGCGCAATTCCGCGCCGTCGCCGAAGCCGATCGCAAGCGGCAGCGCGCCGAGCGCGGCCGCCATCGTCGTCATCATGATCGGGCGGAAGCGCAGCAGGCACGCCTCACGCACCGCCGCGACCGGGGAGAGGCCGCTGCCGCGCTCCGCCTCCAGCGCGAAATCGATAATCATGATCGCGTTCTTCTTCACGATGCCGATCAGCAGGATGATGCCGATCATCGCGATCACGTCGAACTGGCCGCCGGTGGCGATCAGCGCGATCATCGCGCCCACGCCGGCGGAGGGGATGGTGGAGAGCGCCGTCAGCGGGTGGATCGCGCTTTCGTAGAGGATGCCGAGCACGATGTAGATCGCGAGCAGCGCCGCGACGATCAGCAGCGGCATCGATCCGGTCGATTGCGCGAAGACGCGCGCGGTGCCGCCGAATTCGCCGTGGACGGTGGCGGGCAGAGCGAGGCTCGCCTGCACCTGCGCGATCAGTTGCGCCGCCTGCCCCAGCGACACGCCCTGCGGCAGGTTGAACGACACGGTGGCGGAAGGCTCGCCGTCCGAATGGCTGACGGCCGCGTTGGTCGATCCGGTGGACCAGCGCGCGAAGGCGGAGAGCGGCGTCATCGTGCGCGCCGTGGTGCTCACCGCGCTGCCGGACGCCGTCGCCGATCCGCCCGCCGCCGTTGCGCCGGTGGTGGCGGAAGGCCCGCTCGCGGCATTGGCGGCGGCGACGGTGGCGGCCGTGTCCGGCGTGGTGATGCCGTTCTTCATGTTGTTCGCCGGCGGGTTGAGCGGCAGGTAGATGTTGGCGAGCGATCCCGGCGATCCGTTGAACTGGCGCGCCGCTTCCATGATCACATGATATTGGTTGAGGCCGGAATAGATGTTCGCCACCTGCCTTTGCCCGAAGGCGTCATAGAGCGTGGCGTCCACCGCCTGCATCGTAACGCCGAGCCGCGCGGCGGCGTCACGATCCACCTCGACGAAGGCGTCCGCGCCCGCGTCCTGCTGATCGATATCGACATCGGTGATGAGGTCCGAATGCTGCTTCAGCGCATCGACCAGCTTCTGCCCGGCGGCCTTCAGCACGTCCGGATCGTCGGCCTTCAGCACATATTGATAGGTGCTGTTGGTCTGCCGCCCGCCGACCATCAGGTCCTGCACCGGATTGAGGAACAGGCTCACCCCGCTCACCTTCGCGAGCTTCGGGCGCAGCCGCGCGATCACGTCCTGCACCGGCGGGCGCTGGTTGCGGGGCTTCAGCGTCGCGAACATGAAGCCGCCGCCCGCGCGGCTCCCGCCGGTGAAGGCCACCACCGTCGCCACCGCCGGATCGCTCTTCACGATATGGGTGATGCGGGTGAGCTTGTCCTGCATGTCGGTGAAGGAGATGCTCTGGTCCGCGCGCAGGCCGCCCATCAGGCCGCCGGTATCCTGCTGCGGGAAGAAGCCCTTGGGCGCGACGGCGATCAGGTAGATGTTGAGCACCACCGTGCCGACCAGCAGGAACAGCACCGCGCCGCGATTGGCGAGCGCCCAGTCCAGCGCGCCGGTGTAGCGTTCCTGCGCCCAGTCGAATCCTTGCCGCGCCCAGCGCATCACCCGCCCCTCGCTCTCCTCGTTGCGCAGCATCCGCGAGGCGAGCATCGGCGTGGTGGTGAGCGAGACGACCAGGCTGATGAGCACCGCGATCGACATGGTGAGCGCGAATTCGCGGAACAGCCGCCCGACCAGCCCGCCCATGAAGATCAGGGGCACGAACACCGCGATCAGGCCGAGCGAGATGGAGAGAACGGTGAAGCCCACTTCCCGCGCGCCGGCCAGCGCGGCGTGGAACGGCTTCATCCCCTGTTCCACATGGCGGCTGATATTCTCCACCACCACGATCGCGTCGTCGACCACGAAGCCGGTCGCCACCGTCAGCGCCATCAGGGAGAGGTTGTCGAGGCTGAAGCCCGCCAGATACATCACGCCCACGGTGCCCAGCAGCGAGGTGATGACCGCCGCCGCGGGGATCAGCGTCGCGCGCCAGCTTCGCAGGAACAGGCTCACCACCAGCACCACCAGCAAGGTGGAGATCAGCAGCGTCACCTCCACCTCGCGCAGCGAGGCGCGGATGGTGAGCGTGCGGTCGCTCGCCACGTCGAGATGGATGTCGGAGGGGACGGCGTCGCGCAGGCCGGGAAGCTGCGCCTTCAGCGCATCCACCACCTGCACGATGTTCGCGCCCGGCTGGCGGCTGATGATGACGGGCACCGCGCGCTTGCCGTTGAACAGGCCCATGGTGCGGATATCCTCCGGCCCGTCCACCACGTTGGCGATATCGGAGAGGCGCACCGCCGCGCCGTTGCGCCATGCGATCACCGTGTCGCGATAATCGGCGGCGTGCAGCCCCGGCTGGTTGGAATAGATCTGCCAGCTCATGCCGCGCGCATCGAGCACGCCGCGCGGGCGGTTCGCGCTTTCGGATTGCAGCGCGGTGCGCACGTCCTCCAGCGCGATGCCGTAGCGGGAGAGCTGGAGCGGGTTCACCTCCACCCGCACAGAGGGCAGCGCAGCGCCGCCCAGCTCGACATTGCCGACGCCCTGCACCTGGAGCAGCTTCTGCTGCACCACCGTGGAAACGGCGTCATATATGTCCGACGGGCTGCGCGTGGGCGAGGTGAGCGCGAGGATCATGATCGGCGCTTCCGCCGGATTGGCCTTGCGATAGCTCGGGTTGGTCCTCAGCGTCGCGGGAAGATCGGCGCGGGATGCGTTGATCGCCGCCTGCACGTCGCGCGCCGCCCCGTCGATATCTCGCGACAGATCGAATTGCAGCGTGATCGACGCCGAACCCACGCCGGAGCGCGAGGTCATTTCCGCGACGCCGGCGATCGTGCCCAGATGCCGCTCCAGCGGAGCCGCCACGCTGGACGCCATGGTGGAGGGGCTTGCGCCGGGAAGGCTGGCCTGCACCTGGATCGTCGGCAGGTCGATCTGCGGCAGCGGGGCCACCGGCAGCATGAAGAAGGCCGCCACCCCCGCCAGCATCACCCCGATCGTCAGCAGGATCGTGCCGACCGGCCGCCGGATGAAGGGCGCGGAGATGTTCACGCCGCGGCGGCCTCGCCCGCCGGCCGGCGGCGGATGCTCCAGCCGCGCTCGCGCCATTCCTCCAGGCCAAGGAAGATCACCGGCGTGGTGAACAAGGTGAGCACCTGGCTGAAGATCAGCCCGCCCGCGATCGCGATGCCGAGCGGCTGGCGAAGCTCATGCCCCATGCCGCCGCCGAAGATCAGCGGAAAGGCCGCGAACAGCGCCGCGAAGGTCGTCATCATGATCGGGCGGAAGCGCAGCAGCGCCGCCTGACGGATCGCGTGATGCGCGTCCGCCCCCTCCTCGCGCATCGCCTCCAGCGCGAAGTCGATCATCATGATCGCGTTCTTCTTCACGATGCCGATCAGCAGGACGATGCCGATGATGCCGATCACGCCCAGCCCCGATCCGGTGATCCACAGGCCCAGCAGCGCGCCGATCCCGGCGGAGGGAAGCGTGGAGAGGATCGTCACCGGATGGACGAAGCTCTCATAAAGCACGCCCAGCACGATATAGACCACGACGATCGCGGCGAGGATCAGCCACAATTCGTTGGCGAGCGACGATTTGAACGCGCTCGCCGCGCCCGTGAAGTTGGTGCTGATCGCCGCCGGCACGCCGATCCGCCGCTCCGCGCGCTCGATCGCATGGACGGCGCTGCCCAGCGACACGCCGGGCGCGAGATCGAAGCCGATCGTGGCGGAGGGGAATTGCGCCTCCCGCGCCACCACCAGCGGCGAGGCCTCCTCGCGGATCGCCGCGACGGCGGAAAGCGGGATGCTCGATCCGTTCGCCAACGGGATGCGCAGGTCGCCCAGCGCCTGCGGATCGGTGACGGTGCCCGGCAACGCCTCCAGGATCACGCGATTCTGGCTCGACTGGGTGTAGATGGTGGAGACGATGCGCTGGCCGAAGGCGTCGTAGAGCGCATTGTCGATCGCCAGCGCGCTCAGCCCCAGCCGCCCGGCGGTGTCGCGGTTGATGTCCACCACCACCGCGCGGCCCTGCGCCAGCACGTCGGAGGTGACGCTGCGCAGATGATCGTCCTTCTTCAGCTCCGCCGCGAGCTTCGCGCCCCATTCATCGACCAGCCCCTGATCCGCGCCCTGCAGGGAGAAGCGATAGGCGTTGACGCCGGTGGACGTGTCGATCGTCAGATCCTGCACCGGGCGGAAATAGACGCGCATCCCCGGCACCCTCGAGGCGGCGTCCTGCAGCCCCGCGAGCACCTCGCGCAGGTCGCCGCGCTGGCCCTCCGGCTTCAGGTTCACGATCATGCGGCCCTGCGACAGCGTGGCGTTCTGCCCGTCCACGCCGATCGCGGAGCTGAGGCTCGCGACCGACGGGTCCGCGAGCAGGGCGCGCGCCACCTGCTGCTGCAGCTCGGACATGCGGGCATAGCCCACGTCCTGCGCGGCGCTGGTCGTCACCGCGATCTGGCCGGTATCCTGCTCCGGGAACAGGTTCTTCGGGATCACGTAGAACATCACGCCGGTCACCGCGAGCGTGGCGGCGAACACCAGCAGGGTCAGCGCGCGGCGCGCCATCACCCAGTCGAGCGCTTCCGTATAATGGCGCGCCAGCCAGTCGAACCAGTCGCGCGTCATCCGGGAGATGCGGTGCGGCTTCTCCTCATGCTCGCCCCGCAGCCAGCGCGCGGAGAGCATCGGCACCAGGGTCAGCGCGACGACGGCGGACAGGAGGATCGTCACCGCCAGCGTCACCGCGAACTCGCGGAACAGGCGGCCGACCACATCGCCCATGAACAGCAGGGGGATCAGCACCGCGATCAGGCTGACCGTCAGCGAAATGATCGTGAAGCCGATCTCGCTCGCGCCCTTCAGCGCCGCCTCGAACGGGCGCATCCCGTCCTCGATATGGCGGGCGATATTCTCCAGCACCACGATCGCGTCGTCGACCACGAAGCCGGACGCGATCGTCAGCGACATGAGCGTCAGGTTGTTGATCGAGAAGCCCATGAAATACATCGCCGCGAACGCGCCGACCAGCGACAGCGGCACGGAGATGCTGGCGATCACCGTCGCGCGGATCGATCCGAGGAACAGGAAGATCACGAGCGTCACCAGCGCGACCGCCAGCACCAGTTCGAACTTCACGTCGGACACGGACGCGCGGATGCCCGCCGTGCGATCGGTCAGCACCGTCACATGCACGTCGGCGGGAAGCTGCGCCTCCAGATCGGGGAGGCCCGCCTTGATCGCGTCCACCGTGCCGATCACGTTCGCGCCCGGCTGGCGCTGCACGTCGATCACCACGGCGGGCTTGCCGTTCATCCACGAGCCGAGCCGCACATTCTCCGTCGCCTGCACCACGTTCGCCACGTCGGAGAGCCGGATCGGCGCGCCGTTGGCGAAGGAGATCACGAGGTCCCTGTAGCTCTGCGCGTCGGCGAGCTGGTCGTTGGCGTCGATCGTCCAGCTCTTGGTCGGGCCGTCGAAACTGCCCTTGGCGGCATTGGCGTTGGCATTGCCGATCGCGGTGCGGATCGTCTCCAGCGACAGGCCGCGCGCGGCGAGCGCCTGCACGTTCGCCTGAATCCGCACCGCCGGGCGCTGCCCGCCCGACATGGAGACGAGGCCCACGCCCGAAACCTGCGCGATCTTGTTCGCGAACTGCCGCTCCACGATCCCCTGCACCTCGCCCAGCGGCCGGGTTTCGGAGGAGACGCCGAGCGAGATGATCGGCGCGTCCGCCGGATTCACCTTGGCGTAGATCGGCGGGGCGGGCAGGTCCGTCGGCAAAAGGGTGTTCGCCGCGTTGATCGCCGCCTGCACCTCCTGCTCCGCCACGTCGAGCGACAGATCGAGCCGGAATTGCAGCGTGATGACCGACGCGCCGGAGGAGGAGGCGGAGGTCATCCGCGTCAGCCCCGGCATCTGGCCGAACTGGCGCTCCAGCGGCGAGGTGACGGTCAGCGCCATCACGTCCGGGCTGGCGCCGGGATAGAGGGTGGAAACCTGGATCGTCGGATAATCCACCTCCGGCAGGGCCGAAAGCGGCAGCGAGCGATAGGCGACCAGCCCCGCCAGCAGGATCGCCACCATCAGCAGGGTGGTCGCCACCGGGCGAAGGATGAAGGGACGCGACGGGCCGCCGGGTTGCGCGGGCGGCGGCGGCTGATCGTCGTCGGCGGGCCGGGCGGTGTCGGTCATCCCGCCTGATTGCCCTGCGCGCGGCGGTGGCGGCCCTGCCCCTTATGCTCGCCGCCGCTTCCCGCGCCGGGGCCGCCCCCGGGGCCGCCCTTGTCGCCGGGCAGCCGCACGGTCGAGCCGTCCTCCAGCCCGTCCGCGCCCTCGATCACCACGGTCGTGCCCGCCTGCAGGCCGGAAAGGATGGCGATGCGGCCGTCGTGGCTCGCCCCGATCTTCACCGGCACCAGCTTCACCGTGCGATCCGGATTGAGCACGAACACGAAATCGCCCGGCGCGCCGTGCCGCACGGCGCTGGCCGGCACGGTGACGGCATTGCGCAGCGTGCTGGTGAGCATCGAGATGTTGACGAAGGCGGCCGGGAACAAGGCCCCGCCGGCATTGTCGAACCGCGCCTTGGCCTTCACCGTGCCGGTTGTGGTGTCCACCTGATTGTCGAACGTGAGGAAGCGGCCGGTGGCGATCATGGCCTTGCTGTTCTGGTCCAGCGCCTGCACCGGCAGGCCCGCGCCGCTGCCCGCCGCATGGCCGATCGCGGAAAGCTGCGCCTGCGGCAGCGCGAAGCTCACGTCGATCGGATCGAGCTGCGTCACCACGACGATGCCGTTGGCGTCGGACGGCGTGAGATAATTGCCGATATCGACCTGGCGGATGCCCGCGCGGCCGGTGACGGGGGACTTGACCGAGGTATATTCCAGATTGAGCTGCGCCGTGCCGATCGCCGCCTTGTCCGCCGCGACGGTGCCGGTGAGCTGGCGGACGGTGGCGCGCTGCGTATCGACCTGCTGGCTGGCGATCGAATCCTGCTTCAGCAGCGTCTCATAACGGTTGAGGTCCACCTGCGCGGCGGCGAGCTGCGCCTCGTCGCGCGCCAGATTGGCCTTCGCCTGCGCGAGCGCGAGCTGATAGGGGCGCGGGTCGACCTGCGCCAGCACCTCGCCCTGCCGCACCATCTGCCCGTCCCTGAAGAACAGCCTGAACAGGGTGCCGGCAAGCTGGGTGCGCACCGTGGCGGTGACGATCGGCTGGACGGTGCCAAGCGCCGTCACGCTCACCGGCACGTCCGCCAGCGTCGCCTTGTCGACCGACACGGCGGCCGGGGGCCTGCGCCCGCCGCGGTTGCCGCCGCTCTTGGCGATGCGATTCGCGCCGAACGCGATCAGCGCCAGCACCACCACGATCGCCGCGACGATCTTCCAGGTTCGCCGGCGCGGCGGGGCGGAGACGGCTTGGGAATCCTGTTCGTCGGCCATGCGCTTCCTTCTCAACCCTGTTCGTTCCGCCACGCGAAATCCGCGCCATGCTGACGCCCTGCACGCATCATGCTTTCCTGATCCTTACGGGATTCCGTCAAGCCCGCAATTCGTCGATCACATTGAGGAATGCCTGCGCGACGGGCGACGTCACCACCCCATGGACCAGCCACACCCGGCTGGGCAAGGGCGTGGCGAGCCGGCGATAGATCACATTCTCGAGGTGCAGCCGCTCCAGCGAGCGCGCCAGCACCGTCGCGCCGAACCCGGCCGCCACCAGCCCGAGCAGGGTGGCGAAGCTGTTCGCCTCATAAGCGATATCCGGCTCGAAACCGGCCTGATGGCACAGGCTGAAGAAATGTTCGTTGAACCCCGCCCCCAGCGCGGGTGAATATAGCACAAGCGGGAAGCCCGCGAGATCCGCGATTTCCGGGTCTTGCGGGCGCAGCGCCAGCGGATGGCCCTCGCGCACCGCCACCACCATATCCTCCTCGAGGATGCAGCGCGCGTCGAAGCCGGGCGGCAGCGCGGGCGGGACGATGCCGCGCACCAGCGCGATATCCAGCCCGCCGCGCTGCAATTCCTGCAACTGCTCGTCGCGCGCGAGATCATTGAGCGAAAGCTGCACCTCGGGATGCGTGTCCCGAAAGCGATAGAGGGTGGAGGCGATCAACCGCACGAACGGCGCGGAGGAGGTGAATCCCACCCGCAGCCGCCCCCGCTCGCCGCGCGCCGCCAGCCGCGCGGTCTCCATCGTGCGATCGGCCTGAGCCAGCGTGGCGCGCGCCTCCGGCACGAACAATTCGCCCGCCTCCGTCAGCCGCACGCGGCGGCTGGTGCGATCGAACAGGCGGACGCCCAGTTCCGCCTCCAGCGCGCGGATCTGCTGGCTGAGCGGCGGCTGCGATATGCCCAGCCGCTGCGCCGCGCGGCCGAAATGCATCTCCTCCGCAACGCACAGGAAATAGCGCAGATGGCGAAGGTCCATCGATCAATTCCTATTCGATATCGATCAAGCCATATTATGTATTAGACGCGAACCGACCAAGAGCGCATTGCCGCGCGTCGGCAAATTAATCGCGCGCCTCTTGACCGGGCAGGCGGGGACAGCGATTCGCCCGACTTCCGGGAGAGGCATTTGAAACAACCGGGCGGCTTTCCGGGCCGCGACGGCGCAGACGGGGTTAATGGATGATCGGCATCGTCAGGATCGCGCTCAACCGGCCGCTGACGTTCATCGTCATGGCGATATTGATCGCGATCGCGGGCACGCTGGCGGCGTTTCGCACGCCGGTCGACATCTTTCCCGATATCCGCATCCCCGTGATCGCGACCGCCTGGACCTACAGCGGCCTGCCGCCGGAGGACATGGCGAACCGGATCGTCACCAATTACGAACGCTCGCTCACCACCACGGTGAACGATATCGAGCATGTCGAAAGCCAGTCCCTGCAGGGCATCGGCATCGTGAAGGTCTATTTCCAGCCGAACGTGGACATCCGCACCGCCACCGCGCAGGTGACGGCCATCGCGCAGACGATGCTGAAGCAGCTTCCACCGGGCACCAACCCGCCGCTGATCCTGAACTACAGTGCGTCCACCGTGCCGATCCTCCAGCTCGCGCTTTCGGGCAAGGGCCTTTCCGAACAGCAATTGTTCGACATGGGGCAGAACCAGATCCGCCCGCAGCTCGTCACCGTTCCCGGCCTCGCCATGCCTTATCCCTCGGGCGGCAAGCAGCGGCAGATCCAGATCGATCTCGATCCGCTGGCGCTGCAGTCGAAGGGTCTTTCCGCGCAGGACGTGACCAACGCGATCGCCGCGCAGAACCAGATCAACCCGGCCGGCTTCGTGAAGATCGGCGCGACGCAATATAGCGTGCGGCTGAACAATGCGCCGGATTCGATCGAGGGGCTGAACAACCTGCCGGTGAAGGTGGTGAACGGCGCCACCATCTACATGCGCGACGTGGCGCACGTCCGCGACGCCAACGGGCCGCAGACCAATATCGTCCACGTCGAGGGCGGGCGCTCCGTGCTGCTCACCGTGCTGAAGAACGGCGCGACCTCCACGCTGGCGATCGTGGACGGGGTGAAGCACGCCCTGCCGCGCATCACCGCCACCTTGCCCGACACGCTGAAGATCCTGCCGATCGGCGACCAATCGCTGTTCGTGAAGGCGGCGGTGAAGGGCGTGATACAGGAAGGCGCGATCGCCGCCGCGCTGACCAGCCTGATGATCCTGCTGTTCCTCGGCTCATGGCGCTCCACCGTCATCATCGCCATCTCGATCCCGCTGGCGATCCTCGCCGCGATCGCGGCGCTGGCGGCGTTCGGCCAGACGCTGAACGTGATGACCCTTGGCGGCCTCGCGCTGGCGGTCGGCATCCTCGTCGACGATGCGACGGTGACGATCGAGAACATCAACTGGCATCTCGAGCATGGCAAGGGCGTGAAGGAGGCGATCCTGGACGGCGCGGCGCAGATCGTGACGCCGGCGTTCGTCTCCCTGCTGTGCATCTGCATCGTGTTCGTGCCGATGTTCTTCCTGCCGGGGATCGCTGGCTTCCTGTTCGTGCCGATGGCGCTTTCGGTGGTCTTCTCGATGATCGCGAGCTTCGTCCTGTCGCGCACGCTGGTGCCGACGATGGCGATGTACATGCTGAAGCCGCATCATGCGGGCGAGGACACGCATCTGGCTGGCACACCGGGGTCGCGCAATCCGCTGATACGTTTCCAGCGCGGGTTCGAGCATCGCTTCGAGAAGGTCCGCACCGCTTACGGCGGGATGCTGGAGCGGGCGTTGGGAGCGGGCAAGCCGTTCCTGATCGGCTTCCTCGCGGTCGTGCTGGTGTCGTTCGGGCTGATGCCGTGGCTTGGGAGCAACTTCTTCCCCAGCGTCGATTCCGGCCAGATCGCGATGCACGTCCGCGTGCCGGTCGGCTCGCGGATCGAGGACACGGCCGCGCGCTTCGACAAGATCAGCCGCGCCGTGCGGGAGCTGGTCCCCGCCGACCAGCTCGGATCGATCGCGGACAATATCGGCCTGCCGGTCAGCTCGCTCAACACCATCTATTCGAACAACGGCACGATCGGCCCGCAGGACGGCGACATCCTCATCACGCTCAAGGAGGATCACCGCCCGACGGACGAGGTGGTCGCCACCTTGCGCCGCGAGCTGCCGCGCCGCTTCCCCGGGACCAGCTTTGCCTTCCTGCCGGCGGACATCACCAGCCAGATCCTGAACTTCGGCGCGCCGGCCCCGATCGACGTGCAGATCTCGGGCAAGAATCTGGATGCCAACCGCGATTATGCGGCGAAGCTGATGGCGAAGATGGCGGTGATCCCCGGGCTTGCCGACGTGCGCATCCAGCAGCCCGGCCGCGCGCCGCAGCTCGACGTCACCGTCGATCGCTCCCGCATCGGCCAATATGGGCTGAACGAGCGCGACGTGACGAACAGCCTGTCCACCACGCTCGCAGGATCGGCGCAGTCGGCGCCGGTCTTCTACGTCGATCCCGCGTCCGGCGTGTCCTATTCGGTGATCTCCCAGGCGCCGGAATATCTGATCGCCTCGATGAGCGATCTCGCCAACGTCCCGATCTCGGGCGGGAGCGGCACCACGCCGCAGCCGCTGGGCGGTCTGGCGCGGATCAGCCGGTCGAACACCGCCCCGGTCGTCTCGCATTACAACATCCAGCCGGTGATCGACGTCTACGCCACCACGCAGGGCCGCGATCTGGGCGCGGTGGCGGGCGACGTGAACCGCGCGATCAAGTCCCTGGAAAAGGAACTGCCCAAGGGCGCGATCGTCACCGTGCGCGGGCAATATGCGACGATGAACACGGCCTTCTCCGGCCTCGGCTTCGGCCTGCTCGGCGCGGTGGTGCTGATCTATCTGCTGATCGTGGTGAACTTCCAGAGCTGGCTCGATCCGTTCGTCATCATCACCGCCCTGCCGGCCGCGCTGGCAGGGATCGTGTGGATGCTGTTCACGACCGGCACGACCCTTTCGGTGCCGGCGCTGACCGGCGCGATCATGTGCATGGGCGTGGCGACGGCGAACTCGATCCTCGTCGTCAGCTTCGCGCGGGAGCGGCTGGCGGAGTTGGGCGATTCCACCCGCGCCGCGCTGGAGGCGGGGATGGTGCGCTTCCGCCCGGTGCTGATGACCGCGCTCGCGATGATCATCGGCATGGCCCCGATGGCGCTGGGGCTGGGCGACGGCGGCGAGCAGAACGCCCCGCTGGGCCGCGCGGTGATCGGCGGCCTGATCTGCGCGACGATCGCCACCCTGTTCTTCGTTCCCTCCGTTTTCGCGCTCGTCCATCGCAAGCGCGACACCGCCGCCGAACGTCACCCCTCGATCGAGATGCACACCGTCCATGGCTGATATGTCCGATATGCCCCCGCACACCGCCGGCCCCTCGACGGGCACGTTGAAGCGCGTCGGCCTGCTCGCCGCCGTCGCGGCGGTGGCGATCGCCGCCACCGGCATCGTCACGCGCAGCCACAATGCCCATGGCCTGAAGGAAGTGGCGGCCGACGCCGCCGTCCCCACCGTCTCCGTCGTCCGGCCCAGGCCGGGCGGGGCCAGCGACGTGCTGGTGCTGCCCGGCAACGTGCAGGCGCTGAACAGCGCGGCCATCTATGCGCGGACCAACGGCTATGTCCGCAAATGGCTGGCCGACATCGGCGATCACGTCCGCGCCGGCCAGCCGCTCGCCATCCTCGACGCGCCGGAGGTGGATCAGCAGCTCGCGCAGGCCAGCGCCGATTACCAGACCGCGCTCGCCAACCAGAAGCTCGCCGCCACCACGGCGCAGCGCTGGTCCACCATGCTCTCCAAGGACGCGGTGTCGCGCCAGGAGGCGGATGAGAAGGCGGGCGACCTCGCCGCCAAGACCGCGCTCGCCAATGCCGCGCTCGCCAACGTCCGGCGGCTGCGCGCGCTGCAGGGCTTCACCCGCATCTACGCTCCCTTCGACGGCGTGGTGACGAGCCGCTCGGCGCAGCTCGGCCAGCTTGTCGTCGCGGGCAATGCGGCGTCGCAGGCGCTGTTCACCGTTTCGGACGCGAGCCGCGTGCGCGTCTATGTCCGCGTGCCGCAGGGCGCATCCGCCTCGGTCCATCCGGGGATCACGGCGACGCTTTCGCTGCCCGAATATCCCGATCGCACCTTCCCCGCGACGATGACGCGCAGCGCGCAGGCGGTGGACAGCAATTCCGGCGCGGTGCTGGTGGAGCTGATGGCTCCCAATCCCGACGGCGCGCTCAAGCCCGGCGCCTTCGCGCGGGTTTCGTTCAAGACGAACGGCGGCACGAGCACGCTGAGCCTTCCCGGCAGCACGATCGTCTACGGCGGCGACGGGCCGAGCGTCGCGGTGGTGGACGACAAGGGCCGCGTGACCGTGAAGCGCGTCACCATCGCGCGCGACGAGGGCAAGACAGTCTCCATCTCGCAAGGCGTGTCCCCCGCCGACCGCGTGGTGGATACCCCGCCCGATGCGGTGCGCACCGGCGATCATGTCCGCGTGAAGGGCGGTGCCGCCAATGCGGATTGAACGATCCCGCGCGGCGGCGATCGCGCTGATGCTGCCGGTGGCGGGATGCTCGATGGCGCCCGCCTATCGCCCGCCGGCGATCGCAACGCCCGCGGCCTACAAGGAAATCCCCGGCTGGACCGCCGCCGCTCCGCAGGACGACGCGCCGCGCGGGCAATGGTGGAGCGCCTTCGACGATCCCGTGCTCGACGATCTGGAGAAGCGCGCCGAACAGGCCAGCCCCACGCTGGCCGAGGCGCTGGCGCGCTACGATGCGGCGCGCGCGGCGGCGCGCGGCACGGCTGCCGGCCTGTTTCCCGAAATCGACGTGAGCGGGAATGCGGGGCGGCAGCAGGTTTCCGCCAATCGCCCGCTCGGCAACGGCGCGGTCGATCCCTACGACAATTATGTCGTGGGCGGATCGCTCTCCTATGAGATCGACCTGTGGGGACGGGTGCGCAACAGCGTGAAGGCGGCGCGCGCCGATGCGCAGGCCAGCGCGGGCGATCTCGCTGCCGCGCGGCTCAGCCTGCAA
>JASGGR010000080.1:0-13941 GCA_047602705.1 Sphingomonas bacterium
TATCCGATGATCCACGCTGTCGGGCAAGCGGCGGCGAAGGAGGAGTTTCCGCCCCGCGCAACGCAGCCGGTTTGCAAGTGCCGCGCGGGGCTATACATCGCGCCGCATGACGACCACGCACACCACCCGCATGCTGATCCTCGGTTCCGGCCCGGCCGGCCTTTCCGCCGCCATATACGGCGCGCGTGCGGGGATGCAGCCGATCGTCGTGCAGGGCATCCAGCCCGGCGGCCAGCTCACCACCACGACCGACGTGGAGAATTATCCCGGCTTCGCGGACGTGATCCAGGGGCCGTGGCTGATGGAGCAGATGCAGAAACAGGCCGAGCACGTCGGGACGCGGCTGATGTGGGACACGATCGTGGAGGTCGATCTCTCGCGCCGCCCGTTCCGCCTCAAGGGCGACAGCGGCGACGTCTATGAGGGCGAGGTGCTGGTGATCGCCACCGGCGCGCAGGCGAAGTGGCTCGGCATCGACAGCGAGGAAGCGATGAAGGGCAAGGGCGTCAGCGCCTGCGCCACCTGCGACGGCTTCTTCTATCGCGGCAAGAAGGTGGCGGTGATCGGCGGCGGCAACACCGCGGTGGAGGAGGCGCTCTACCTCACCAACCATTCCGACGACGTGACGCTGATCCACCGCCGCGATTCGCTGCGCGCCGAGCGCATCCTTCAGGAGCGGCTGTTCGCGCACCCGAACATCAAAATGCTGTGGAACAAGGAGGTGCGCGAGTTCGTCGACGGCGGCGGCACCTCCGGCCTCGTCGCGCTGGAATTGCGCGATACGGTGACGGGCGAGATTTCGCGGATCGACGTGGAGGGTGGCTTCGTCGCGATCGGGCACCATCCGGCGACCGAGCTGCTGCGCGGCCATCTGGAGCTGGACGCGGACGGCTATGTCGCGGTCCAGCCCGGCTCCACGCGCACCAGTGTTCCGGGCGTGTTCGCCTGTGGCGACGTGATGGACAAGATCTATCGTCAGGCGGTGACGGCGGCGGGCACCGGCTGCATGGCCGCGCTGGACGCGGAGCGTTTCCTTGCCGACACGGATTTCGAGAAAGCGGCTGTAGCAGCCGGATAAGATTGAATAATATTAAGAGGGGGGAGATTATGAAGACACGGATTGCGCTCGCCTTGTCGGCGGCGACCATGATGCTGGCCGCACCGGCTCTCGCGGACGGGAAGAAGCCGGAGGGCAAGCCCGCCGCCGAACGCAGTGACCATGCGGATATCCCGCCGCCGGTCGTGTCGGTGACGCATCACAGCGGCACTTTCGGCGGGCAGAAGATCGCCTATCGCGCGATCGCCGGCGAAACCTATCTGAAGGACAAGGACGGCAAGCCGATCGCGGCGCTCACCTCCTACAGCTATATCAAGGAAGGGCCGGTCGATCCCAACCGCCCGGTGACGTTCCTGTGGAACGGCGGTCCCGGCTCCGGCTCGCTCTGGCTCCAGATGGGGGCGTTCGGGCCGAAGCGCGTCGTGCTGCCCGATGCGAAGGACGACGGCGCGCCGCCCTATCGCATCATCGACAACAACGCCTCGCTGCTGGACGTGACCGATCTGGTCTTCATCGATCCGGTCGGCACCGGCTTCAGCCGCGCGCTCGGCAAGGCCGATCCGAAGCAATTCTGGGGCGTCACGGCGGATGCCAAGTCGATGGCGCGCTTCATCCGCCTGTGGCTGGATGCGAACGGCCGCTGGAACGCGCCCAAGTTCATCGGCGGCGAAAGCTATGGCACGACGCGCTCGGCGGCGGTGATCCACGAGCTTGAGGGCAGCTATACCGACGTGGCGGTTAACGGCATCATCCTGATCTCCTCGATCATGGATTTCAGCGAGGCGTCGGAAGCGCAGGGCAACGAGCTTGGCTATGTCACCAACCTGCCGTCCATGGCGGCGACCGCCTGGTATCATGACAAGGTGCCGAACAAGCCCGCCACGGTGGAGGCATTCGTCGCGGAGGCGCGTGCCTTCGCGATCGGGCCTTATGCATCGGCGCTGCTCAAGGGCAACAACCTGAGCGCGGAAGAGCGCGCACAGATCCTGCCGCAGCTTTCGCGCTTCACCGGCGTGTCGCAGACCTTCCTGCAGAATGCGGACCTGCGCCTTTCGCCCGGCCGTTTCTACAAGGAGCTGCTGCGCGATCGCGGGCTGACGATTGGTCGCCTCGACACGCGCTATACCGGCAAGGATTACGACAATGCCGGCGAGGAGCCGGATAACGACCCCAGCTTCTACGGTATCGACGGCTCCTATACCGCCGCGATGAACTGGTGGGCGCGCGAGGAGCTGAAATATTCGCCGGAGCAGGTCTATTCCTCGATCGGCGGGGTGCGCGACTGGGACTGGAACATCTCCGGCTCGCGCGGCGGGCAATATGTCAACGTCGCGCCCTATATCGGCCGGGCGCTACGCGAGAACAGCGGGCTGCGCGTGTTCGCGGGGCAGGGCTATTATGATTTCGCCACGCCCTTCTTCGGCGCCGAATATTCCTTCAGCCGCACCGGCTTCCCCACGGATGGCCGGATCGAGTGGCATTATTATCATGCCGGCCATATGATGTATGTGCGCGACGAGGATTTGCAGAAGCTTTCCAACGATATCCGCACGTTCATTCGCAAGCGTTGACAAGATCGCGGATCGCCGTCTCAAGCGCGGCGGCATCCGCCGGCCTTGCAAAGGAATGGGAATCGGAAGGGATCGTGATCGTTCGCGGCGCGATCCCTTTTCCTTTCGCGGCGTCCGCATAAGCGATGGCGGTGGCGTCTCCCTCCGCGAGGATCACGCTGGCATCGGCGCCCCAGCCCGCGATGGCGGACAGCGTGTGCGTGGTGAAGGTATCGCTCGATGGTTTTCGAGATATGCGGGCCAAGCCACGGAAAAACTTGCTCATCGATATGCCGCCGGTGAACAATCTTCGCCATATCGCCGGGTCGCGGAGGCGGGCGGCATAATGCGCGCGGATCGCCGGGGCGGGCGGCAGATCGTCCTCCGGCTCGACCACCCAGGGGTTGGCGAGCAATATCCGCGCGATGCCCGCTTCGCGGCCGTGCAACACAAGCAGGGTGGCGGCATCGCAATTGCCGAAGCCGACCAGTCGCGCGACATGCGGCGCTTCCTTACGAAAGGCCTGCGCGGCGGCGAAGAGATCGTCACGCCCCGCGCGGAAGCCATGATTCATGCCGTCCGAATCGCCGGTGCCGCGCCGATCGTAGCGGAAGACGGGCGTGCCTTCAGCCGCCAGCCGCGCGGCCAGCATCGCCATGCCGCGATGCGCACCCGCGCGGATCTCGTTGCCGCCGGATACGATCAGCAGCCCGGTCGTTCCCGCCGCTTCGTCGAGCGAGCCGATCAGTTGCTCGCCGGCGCAGGCAAACGCGGTCAGCCGACGCATGAGGCGATCCATTCGGCCAGCGCCTCTTGCAACGCCTCGTCCGTGCGCGGCTCGCTCGCGCGCCATAGGGGAGCGCCGGGGAGGCGCGACTGCGCGGGGCGCGGATCGCTCTCCAGCCGGGCGATGCGCGCGCCTTCGCGCGGGACGGCGGCGCCCAGTTCCTCCAGCAGCACGGGTGAGAGCAGGTTCCCCGCATGATCTTCGCCGCCGCCCAGTTGGCGCACCCGCTCCAGTTCGCGGCATTGCTCCGCGCCGGAGAGGGGGGAGAGGTGGAAACGATCCGCCACCGCCGCTTCCCCGTCGATCAGCACACCGCCACGCCAGCCCAGCGCGTATACCGGGCCGCCGAGCGTCTCCGCGACGGCGGCGAAAGCCGCGCGCCAATCGGCCAATCTGGCGTCGCGCGTCTCCACCAGGCTTTCGCCGGTGCCGGGCAGATCGGGAAGCGCACCGCCGATCCCGCGCGCGCCAAGGCGGCGCAACACGTCCACCATCGCGGCGCGGGTGCGGTTGGCTTCCTCGAACAGCGGCAGGGCGGCGATCACCACCGGCCCCTGTTCCGGGCCGAAACGCAGCATGGCCTCGCGCCCGCCGCGCCAGTCATAGGAAAGGATGCGGGGGCCGCTCAGGCCCGGACCTTGCCCGCCGCGAAGCGGGTCAGCGCGCCGAAAGTCTCCAGCATGTCGCCATCCACGTCATCGTCGTCGATCGTGATGCCGAGCCGGTCCTCAAGCTCGGTGAGGACACCCGCCACCGCCATCGAATCCAGCTCCGGCAGCGCGCCGAACAACGGGGTTTCCGCGTCGAATGTCGCGACCTGCGTTTCGGACAGCCCAAGCGCATCGCGCAGCACCGCGCGCACCGTCTGCTCGATATCGTCCATATATGCCATCGCATCGCGCGTTAGGACGGGGGGATGAAATCCGCAACGGCTTCGGCCATGGAAAGCTCATGGTGGAACTCGATCCCGTCCCGAAACCGATCGATCATGTCCTGTGCGGGGCTGACGACGCGCCCGCGCTGATCGAGCGCGGTGCCACGCTCTCCTATCGCGAGGTGGAGGAAAAGGTGGCGCGGCTGGCGGGCTGGCTGGCCGGATTCGGCTTCGCGCCCGGCGACCGCGTGGCAAGCTGGCTGCCGAAGACGCGCGAGGCGTGCCTGATGCCGCTCGCCGTGCCGCGCGCGGGACTGGTCCACGTGCCGGTCAATCCCTTGCTCAAGCGCGCGCAGGTGTCGCACATCTTGTCCGACAGCGGCGCGCGCCTGTTGTTGACCCAAGCCCCGCGCGCGGCGACGCTGGAGCCGGGCGATATGCCCGCCGGCGTTCGGCTGGAGGTGGCGGCGGGCGAGGGCGATGCCTTGCCGCGATCGGATGCCGACACCGCGGCGCTGGCGGCAATCCTCTACACCTCCGGCTCGACCGGCCGTCCCAAGGGCGTGATGCTGAGCCATGCGAACCTGTGGCTTGGCGCGAACTCCGTGGCACATTATCTTGATATTACATCGGAAGATCGCGTTCTTGGCGTGCTGCCGCTCAGCTTCGACTATGGACAGAGCCAGTTGCTTTCCACCTGGGCCGCCGGGGCGGCGGTCGCGCCGCTCGACTATCTCACCGCGCGCGACGTGGTGAAGGCGGTGGAGCGGGTCGATGCGACGACGCTCGCCGGGGTGCCGCCCTTATGGGTGCAACTCGTGGAGGCGGACTGGCCAGCGGAGACGGCGGCGCGATTGAAGCGGCTCACCAATTCCGGCGGCGCGCTGACGCCCCGACTGGTGCGGGCGCTGCGCGAGACGTTTCCGGCCACGCGCCTCTATCCGATGTATGGGCTGACGGAGGCGTTCCGCTCCACCTTCCTCGATCCGGCATTGGTGGACAGCCACCCCGAATCGATCGGCCGTGCCATTCCCCATGCGGAGGTGCTGGTGGTCCGTCCCGACGGCACGCGGGCGGAAGCGGGAGAGCCGGGGGAACTGGTCCACGCCGGGCCGCTGGTCGCGCGGGGCTATTGGCGCGATGCCGAACGGACCGCGCAACGCTTCCGCCCCGCGCCGGATTTCTCGCGCTATGGCGGCACGGCCGTATGGTCCGGCGACACGGTGGTCGCGGACGAGGAAGGGCTGCTCCGCTTCGTCGGGCGCGATGACGAGATGATAAAGAGCGCGGGCAACCGCATCAGCCCCGCAGAGCTGGAGGAAGCGGCCATCTCCGGCGGCGAGGCGATGGAGGCGGTGGCTGTCGGCGTGCCGGACGCGCGGCTGGGCCAGGCGATCGTGCTGGTGCTGCGCGGCGATGCCTCGGCCGAGCCGGCTTTGCGTGCGCGGCTGAAGCGCGACCTGCCGAATTTCATGCAACCGGCGCGGATCGAATGGCGCGCCGATCTGCCGCGCAATCCCAATGGAAAGCTCGATCGCGCGCATATCCGGAACGAGGTGATGCCATGAAGCCGATGGGGCCGATCCCGCCCGAATTCGCGGGCCAGCGCGGCGAATTGACGATCGCGGGTCGCACCGCTTCCGACTGGGTGGCGGAGGCAGGGGCGCCCTGTTTCGTCTATGATCCGGCGATCGTCGCGGCGCGGGTGGCGCGGTTTCGCGCGGCATTTCCGGGGATCGACCTGCATTATGCGGTGAAAGCCAATCCCTCGCCCGCGCTGTTACGAAGGATCGCGCCGCTGGTGGACGGGATCGACGTGGCTTCCGGCGGCGAACTTGCGCTCGCCCTCAATGACATGGCGGCGGAGAAGATCAGCTTCGCCGGCCCCGGCAAGCGCGATGCGGAGATCGAGGCGGCGGTTGCTGCGGGCGCGACGCTCAACGCCGAATCCGCGCATGAGGTATCGCGCGCGCTGGCGATCGGCGATCGGATCGGGCGGACGCCGCGCATGGCGGTGCGGGTCAATCCCGATCTGGAGCTGAAGGGATCGGGCATGAAGATGGGCGGCCGCCCGTCTCCATTCGGCGTGGACGCGGAACGCGCGGCGGCCGTGGCGCGCGCGATCATCGCGGGTGGGGCGGACTGGCGCGGCTTCCATATCTTCGCCGGCTCGCAAGCGCTCGATCCCGATGCGCTGATCGAGACGCAGGCGGCGACCGTAACGCTCGCCGCGCGGCTTGCGGAGGAAGCCGGGGCGGAGCCGCCGCTGGTCAATCTCGGCGGCGGCTTCGGCGTGCCCTATTTCGCGGGCGATGCGGCGCTGGATGTCGAGCGGATCGGGGCGGCGCTGGCGGAGAGGCTCGCCAGCCGCCCGTCGGTGCTGGCGAATGCGCGCTTCGCGATCGAGCTGGGGCGCTGGCTGGTCGCGGAGGCCGGGGTCTATCTCACCCGCGTGGTGGACCGGAAGGAGAGCCGGGGGGAGACGTTCCTGGTGGTCGATGGCGGGCTGCATCACCAGCTCGCCGCGAGCGGGAATTTTGGCACGGTGGTGCGCCGCAATTATCCGGTCGCCGTGGCGCATCGCATGGGCGGGGCGGACGGGGAGGAGGTGTCGGTGGTCGGCTGCCTGTGCACCCCGCTCGACAGGCTGGCCGATCGCGTGGCGCTTCCCCATGCGGAGCCGGGCGACGTGATCGCGATCTTCCTCGCCGGAGCCTATGGCCTGAGCGCCAGTCCCACGGCGTTTCTGGGCCATCCCATGCCTGCGGAGCGCGTCGCGGGTCTTTCCTAACGCTATATTCACCTCTTGCCTCCATAGCCGAAGCCCGAGCGCGTCCGACGGGATGCGTGCAAGGAGGAAGTTATGCGTTTCGGTAAGGGTTCCGGCAGCTTGGCGTTCATCGCGCTGGCATCAGGCCTGTTCGCGGCCTGTGCGAGCGCCAAAACCAGGCAGGCCCCGCAGGAGCTGCCGTCCGCGTCCTTCGTCGCCAAGGCGGAGACGCCGGGCGAGGAATATGTGATCGGACCGCTCGATTCGCTCCAGATCTTCGTCTGGCGCAACCCGGAACTGTCGGCGAAGGTGCAGGTGCGCCCCGACGGCCGGATCACGACGCCGCTGGTCAACGACATGCCCGCCGTGGGCAAGACGCCGGCGAAGCTCGCGGAGGACATGAAGGCCGCGCTGGGGGAATATATCAAGGACCCGCTGGTTTCGGTGATCGTGGAGAATTTCTCCGGCACCTACAGCCAGCAGGTGCGCATCGTCGGCGCGACGGAAAAGCCGGCGTCCCTGCCGTTCCGCGCGAACATGACGCTGCTGGACGCGATGATCGCGGTCGGCGGCCTGTCGCAATATGCCGCCGGCAACCGCGCCCGGCTGATCCGCTATGACCGCGCCACCGGCAAGCAGCAGGAATACCGGCTGAAGATCAACCGCCTGCTCAAGAGCGGCGACCCTTCCGCGAATGTGAAGCTGGAGCCGGGCGACGTCATCATCATCCCCGAAAGCATGTTCTGAGGGAAAAGGGGGAGGACGCCGCGCGTGTCGGGATTGTTCGAAGAAATCAGGATCGCCGCCCATATGATGTGGACGCGCCGCTGGCTCGCGCTGGCGGTGGCGTGGGGCGTGTGCGTGCTCGGCTGGCTGTTCGTCAGCCAGATCCCCAGCAAATACGAAAGCCATGCGCGCGTCTTCGTGCAGGTGCGGCAGGTGCTGCCCGCCGGAGACGGCGGCGCCGGCACGAGCGATCCCACGCGCGACATCGATACGGTGCGGCAGACGCTCACCTCCGCCGTCAGCCTCGAGAAAGTGGTGCGCGGCACCGATCTGGCGCAGGGCGCGACCAGCGACCGCGCGATCGCCGATCGCGTCGCCGGCCTTCAGAACGCGATCAAGATCACGGCGCAGCAGGACAATCTGTTCGAGATCGTGGCGACCGCCTCGTCGCCCCGGCTCGCGCGGCAGATCGCCCAGAAGCTGATCGACCTGTTCGTGGAGCAGAACCTGTCCGACGATCGCAGCCAGAGCACGCAGACGCTGCAGTTCCTCGATTCGCAGCTCCAGTCGATGGGCGCGAAATTGCAGGACGCGGAGGCGAAGCGCGCCGATTTCCAGAACCGTTATCTCGGTTCGCTCCCCGGCACCGGATCGGTGAGCGACCGGATCGGCGCGGCGCGCGCGCAGATGAGCCAGGTGGACAGCGACCTCGCCGCCGCACAGGCCAATCTCTCCGCGCTGAGCGGGCAGATGGCGGCCACGCCGCGCAACTTTCCGGGCATGGGCCCGGCGCCCGGCGTCGGGCCGGCGCGCGCGCGGCTCCAGGCGATCCAGGGTCAGCTCGCGGATGCCCGCGCGCGGGGCTATACCGACAATCACCCCGATGTGGTGGCGCTGAAGGCGCAGCTTGCGCAGGCGCAGGCCGATGCGCGCGCCGAGCCTGCGGGCAATGCCGCCGCCATGGCGGACAATCCCGCCTATCTTTCGCTCCTGTCCATGCGCGCGGACCGTCAGGCGGCGGTGACGGCGCTGATGGTGAAGAAACGCCAGTTGCAGGCCGATCTCGATACGCTCAACGCCAAATTGTCGCGCGATCCCCAGGTGGCGGCGGAGCAGGGCGGGATCGATCGCAACTATGACGTGCTGAAGACCCAATATGACCAGCTTCTCACCCAACGCGAGCAGGTGGCGCTGCGCAGCCAGGCGCAGACGCAGGCCGACGCGGTGAAGTTCAGCGTGATCGATCCGCCGACCAGCCCGCGCAAGCCGACCGCGCCCAACCGTCCGCCGCGCTGGCGGCCGGGCTGCTGGCCGGTCTGGGCGCGGCCTTCGCGCTGGGGCAGGTGCAGGCGACCTTCCCGACCGCCGCGCGGCTGGAGAAGGCGTCCGGCATGCCGGTGATCGGATCGATCGGCGAAATGGTGACTCGGGTGCAGGCGGAGGAACGCACGCGCAGGCTGAAATGGCTGGCGGGCGGAACCGCCGCGCTGCTGGCCAGCTATATCGTGCTTCTGGGGGTGGAGATGGTGCAGCGGGGGATGGCCGCATGAACGATTCGCCTGTCTCCCGCAAAGGCTCGCTGATCGAGCGCGCGGCGCAGATCTACGACTTCGACGCGCAATTCCGCGTGCGCCGGGGAACGCCCTCCAACGCATCGCCGGAGGAGACGCCGGCCGAGGTGCTGCTGCAGCCGGAGCAGGCTCCGGCGCCGGAGATGGAAGGCATGGCGCCGGAAGTCGCGGCGACGCTTGCCGCCATTCCGCTGGAGCTGCGCGATTTCGCCGCGCCGCTGGAGGATTCGGAGCACCATATCGTTCCCGGCGGCGTCGTGCATATCGACCGCGCGATGCTGGCGGAACGCGGGATGCTCGTGCCCGGCGCGCCCGTCGGGGCGCTGGCCGAGGAGTTCCGGCTGGTGAAGCGCCAGCTTCTGCTCAACGCACGCGCCATCGCCGCCGGCACGCCGGACCGGCGCGCGCGCACGATCCTGATCGGTTCGGGCAAGCCGGGCGAGGGCAAGACGTGGTGCGCCACCAATCTCGCCATCAGTCTTGCGGCCGAGAAGGACGTGGAGGTGCTGCTGGTCGATGCGGATTTCGCCAAGCCCGACGTCATGGCCTCCCTGGGGCTGGAGGATTCGACCGGGTTGCTGGACATCATCAGCGATCCGTCGCTCGATCCGGAAAGCTGCGTGCTGAAGACGGACGTGCCGCAGCTTTCGCTACTCCCGGCCGGGGCCAAGACCCATGCCGACACCGAATTGCTGGCGAGCGCGCGGACCGCGCAGGTGCTCGACCGGCTGCTGGATGCCGATCCGCGCCGCATCATCCTGTTCGATTCGCCGCCGGTGCTGGCTGCGTCGCCCGCATCGGTGCTGGCGCTGCTTGTGGCGCAGGTGATGATGGTGGTCCGCGCGGACCGCACGACCGAGCATGACGTGCGCGAGGCGGTCGCGCTGCTCGACGGATGCGAACATATCAGCCTGGTGCTGAACGCCGTCTCTTATGAGCCGCATCGCGGGCGTTTCGGCAGCTATTACGGGCAGGGGGACCAGTGATGAGGCGCGCACTACTGGCGGCGGCCGCGCTGGGCGCAGGCGTTACCGCCGCGCCAGCCATGGCGCAGACGCCGGAATCCGGGCAGACGCGTTACGTCACGCCCTATATCGAATTGGGGCAGGGCGTCAGCGCCGATCTCACCAACGACGATTCGGTGACATGGACACAGGTGGCCGTAGGCGTCGACGCCGGCGTGTCGAGCGATCGCGCCGAAGGGCAGATCAGCGCGCGCTACGACCGGCGGTTTCCGTGGAGCGACCGTTACGGCAGCACCGATTTCCTCTCCGGCCTGGCGCGGGGATCGGTGAAGCTGACGCCCAATTTCACGATCGACGCCGGGGCGCTGGCGACGCGCGCGCGCTCCGATATCCGGGGCGCGGCTCCCGCGGCCTATGGCTATGATTCCGCGAACACCGCAAACCTCTATTCGCTCTATGCCGCGCCGCAATTCACGGCCGATGCCGGGCCGGCGAAGGTGATGGCGTCATATCGCTTCGGCTATACGCGGGCCGACACGCCCTCCTACACCGGCATCGCGGCTGATGCGCCTCGGCTGGATTATTTCGACGAATCGACCAGCCATCTCGCCATGGCGTCGGTCAGCGTCGGGGCGGGGCGGCTCGCGCCGTTCGGCATCACGCTGAGCGGCGGGCTGGAGCGCGATTACGCCCACCAGCTTTCGCAACGCTATTCGGGCGATTATGCGCGCATCGATCTCGTCCAGCCGATCAGCCGCACCTTCGCGGTGCGTGGCGGCATCGGCTACGAGCGGATCGAGGCGAGCCAGCGCGATCCGCTGCTGGACGGCAACGGCAACCTCGTGCTGGACAGCGACGGACGCTTCATCACCGATCCCGCCTCGCCGCGCCGCACCGCTTATCGCACCAACGGGCTGATCTATGACGGCGGCATCATCTGGCGGCCCTCGACGCGGCTGGAGCTTCAGGCGAACGCAGGCTATCGTTATGGCGGCGACACCTATTTCGGCTCGCTTTCGTGGCAGTTGACGCCCGACAGCGCGTTGCGCGCGGTGGTCTATGACGGCATCACGACCTTCGGGCGCCAGATGCGCGACGGCATCGCGTCATTGCCGACCAGCTTCCAGACGCAGCCCGGCGGCCTTGGCCTGCAATTCACCGGCTGCGCCTTTTCCGCCAAGCCTTCCACCGACGGCGCCGGCGAATGCCTGAACGGCACGCTCCAGTCGATCAGCACCGCCGTCTATCGCGCGCGCGGGGTGGACGCGGTCTATACTGTGACGCAGGGGCGGACGCGAATTGGCGTCGGCGCAGGCTATGCCCGGCGCAAGCTCTATGCCCCGCGCGACGTGCCGGGCGTCACCATCTATGGGGCGAATGACCAAAGCTATTACGGGCAGCTCTTCTATTCCCGCGCGCTGAGCCGGGTGTCGGAGATCGATGCCAATCTGTTCGCCAGTTACTATGATTCCGACCTGCCGCAGATGGACGGCGTGCGCTCGGTCGGGCTGACCGGCGCTTATCAGCGGCGTTTCGGCCGCATCGGCGTCACGGCGCAGCTCGGCCTCTATGGCTGGGACCAGCGCAGGATGAGCAGCCAATGGCAGGCGCAGGGGCTGCTGGGTGCGAGGTATAGTTTCTGATGACGGAAGATCGCGGCATGTATGAGGATCATTTCGGACTGCGCGAGCGGCCGTTCCAGCTCACGCCGGACCCGAAATACTGGTTCGACAGCGCCACGCATCGCAAGGCGATGGCATATCTGGGCTACGGGCTGGCGCAGGGTGAGGGCTTCATCGTCATCACCGGCGATATCGGCGCGGGCAAGACGACATTGGTCGGCCACCTGACCTCGCGCATCGACCCGGCGAACATGAAGGTCATCTCGCTCGTATCCAGCGCGATCCAGGCGGACGATCTGCTGCGGATCGTGGCGATGGGGCTGGGCGTGACGGACGTGCCGCGCAGCAAGGCGGAACTGCTCGCCGTGATCGAGCGCGGGCTGAACGCCGTGGCGCGCACCGGGCGGCGCACCCTGCTGATCGTCGACGAGGCGCAGGCGCTGGACGTTTCCGCGGTCGAGGAATTGCGGATGCTCTCCAACTTCCAGGCGGGGGGCAAGGCGCTGTTGCAGATATTCCTGCTCGGCCAGCCCGAGTTCCGCCAGCGGCTTCACGGATCGGAATCGCTGGAGCAATTGCGCCAGCGCATCATCGCCATCCACCATCTCGATCCGATGGGGGAGGAGGAGATCGCGGAATATGTCGCCCACCGTCTCCATATCGCGGGCTGGCAGGGCACGCCGGATTTCTCGGACGACGCCTTCCCGCTGATCCATCGGCTGACCGCCGGCGTGCCGCGCCGCGTGAACCAGCTCATGAGCCGGGTGATGCTTCATGCGGGGATGACGAGGGCGCCGGTCATCGATGCGGCGCTGATCGACGCGGTCCATGCGGATGCGCTGAACGACCTGCCGACGGCAAGTCCGTCCGATCAGGGAACGGTGCAGGCCGGCGGCGGGCTTGCCGTTGCCGACCGCATCGCGGCGCTGGAAGCGCGGATCGAGGAGCAGGACGTGGTGCTCCGCCGCGTGCTGACCCTGCTGATCGACTGGGTGGAGACGGAGCCGGCCCCGCCCGCTTCGCGTCTGGAGGCGGTGCGCGGCGCCGCTGCCTGACATGAAGGTGGTGAACGGCCTGTCGGTCGATATCGAGGAATGGTTTCAGGTCGGCGCATTCGAAAACACGATCGCGCGCGAGGACTGGAACGGCCTGGAATCCCGTGTGGCGCGCAACACCGGCATGGTGCTGGACCTGTTCGCCGAAGCGGGCGTGAAGGCCACCTTCTTCACGCTCGGCTGGGTGGCGGAGCGCAATCCGGCGCTGATCCGCCGCATCGTGGGGGAAGGGCATGAGATCGCCAGCCACGGCTGGGATCATGGGCGCGTCTTCACCATGGATGCGGAAGGTTTCCGCGCGGACCTGCGCCGTGCGCGCGCCGTGCTGGAGGATGCGGGCGGCGTGCCCGTAACCGGCTATCGCGCACCCAGCTTCTCGATCGATGCGCGCACCCCATGGGCGCATCGCGTGCTGGCGGAGGAAGGCTATGCTTATTCGTCGAGCGTCGCTCCGGTAGCGCACGATCATTATGGCTGGCGCGAAAGCCCGCGCTATGCATGGCGGCCGCTCCCCGATGCCCCACTGGTGGAGCTGCCCGTGACGGTGGCGGAAATCGCCGGGCGGCGGCTGGCGACGGGGGGCGGGTTCTTCCGCTTGCTGCCGGGCGCGCTCACCGATTTCGCGGTGCGGCAGGTGAACAAGGCGGGGCGGCCCGCGATCTTCTATTTCCATCCTTGGGAGGTCGATACCGGCCAGCCGCGCGTGGCGAACGCGCCCCTGCGCTCGAAGCTTCGGCACTACAGCCGTCTTGGCGCCATGGCGGGCAAGCTCGCGGGGCTGGTGCGGCGACACGACTGGGGACGGATCGACGCGATCGCCGCGCGCGAGGCAGCGTGATGCAGGTGCGCGAGGCAGCGCCCGCCGACGATGCGGCGGCGGAAGCGTTCGTCCGCGCGCAGCCCGGCGCGACGCCCTTCCACCTGCCGCAATGGAGCCGCGCGGTGGAGCGCGGATGCGGCCAGC
>JASGGR010000009.1:0-38461 GCA_047602705.1 Sphingomonas bacterium
GACGGCGGCGGTGCTGCGCGAATCGCTGTTGCTCGGCGGACGCGCCAGCCGCCCGCGCATCGCCGAACCCAGCCTCGCCGCCGCCTTCGTCGATCCGGCGCTGGCTTGGCTCTCGGCGCGCAATGCGCCGGTGACGCTCGGCAGGCGGCTGCGCGCGATCGGCATTGAAGGCGACCGCGTCGCCACGCTCGACTGGGGCGCGAGGCCGGAGGCGGTAGCCCCTGACGAGGCGGTGGTGCTCGCCGTGCCGCCCTGGGTCGCCACGGCGCTGGTGCCGGGGCTGGACGCGCCGGATGCCTTCCACGCCATCGTCAACGGCCATTTCGCGATCGTCCCGCCGCCGGGCGCGCCCGCAATGCTCGGCGTGATCGGCGGGAGCGCGGAGTGGATCTTCACCTTCCCCGATCGCATCTCCGTCACGGTCAGCGCCGCCGACGAACTCGCGGTGGAGGATCGCGAGGCGCTCGCACGGCGGTTCTGGAGCGATATCCAGCGCGCGCTCGGCTGGGATGCCCCGATGCCCGCGTGGCAGATCGTGAAGGAGAAGCGCGCTACCTTCGCCGCCACGCCGGAGCAGGATGCCAGGCGCCCCGGCACCGCCACGCGCTTCGCCAACCTGTTCCTTGCCGGCGACTGGATCGCGACCGGCCTGCCCGCCACGATCGAGGGCGCGCTGCGCTCCGGCGAGATGGCGGCGCGGGCGATCCTTCGTTAGCCGCTCCTCCCGAACGTCATGCCGGACTTGATCCGGCATCCAGAGCCACAAAGACCATCGCCCGTGACTCTGGATGCCGGGTCAAGCCCGGCATGACGATGCAGGGATCAAACCGGCTCCGCGAAGGTGATGATCGACACGCCCGGCGGCATCGGCACACGGCCGACGAGGTGGCGCTCCAGCCGGAAGATCGCCTCGAACAGCTTGTTGACCGGCGCGGGCGGCGGCGAATCGTCGCTGTCGTCGCGCCCGGTGATCCGCCCCGCGACGCGCGCGCCCGCCGCCAGCGGGAACAGCAGGGAGTTGAAATAGCCGAGCTTGCGCGGCCGCAGCCCCGCGTCGCCGATCGCCTTCACGAGCGTCGCCTTGGAATAGCGGCGGTGATGGTGGTTCACCACGTCGTGCGCGCTCCACATCCACTGATGCGCGGGCACGGTGATGAGGATGCGGCCGCCCGGCGCGAGCCGCTCGCGCATCGCGCGGAGCGCCGCCACATCGTCCTCGATATGCTCCACCACGTCGAGCACCGCGATCAGGTCGTAATGCGCCTTCGGCACGTCGGGCAGCGCGGGGAGCGGCGACGCCCCCACCTCCTTGCCGAGCCTCTTGCCCGCGATGGCGCGCGCGGCGGGATCGATCTCGATCGCGTCCACCGTGCCGAAGGCGGCGAGCATCGGCAGGTTGTGGCCGGTGCCGCAGCCGATCTCCAGGATCTTCGCGTCCTTCGGCAAACGGCCTTCGCGCGCGATATAGTCGGCGAGGATGTCGCGGCGCGCACGATACCACCAATGCGTGCTGTCATGCTCCGCCATCCGGTCATAAACGCGACGATCCATCAGGCGAACACCCACACGCGGTTGAGGCCGAAGGTGACGAGCGGCGTCACGAACACGATCGGCACCAGCGGCCACCATGTCGGCCCGTGCATCGGCCCGGTCAGCAGCCAGACGAAGAAGGTGTTCAGCCCGAGGCTGACCAACGATACGATGAAGAACCGCCCGCCCGTGCGCACCAGATTGTCGCGCTCGCCATGGCCGCGGAAGCTCCACTTGCTGTGCATCACATAGCCGGAGAGCATCGCCACCAGATAGCCGAGCAGGTTCGCCACCACCGGCCACGTCGCGCTGTTGGCGAGCGGCCACGCCTTTTGCGCATAAGTGGCGATCGGCCAGTAGACGACGGCATAGAGCAATGTCGCCATCCCACCGGTGATGCCGAACCGCACCAGTTGCCAGAAGAGAGCGCGCGTCTCGGGTGATCGGATATGCCTGCGAACCGCTTCCACACCTTGCCCTTTGCACTGGCCGCGATACAGCGGCGAACCGGCGTCTATAAGCTCCCCGCCGGTTGAGGAAAGTCCCCCTTGAAACCGTCGCTCACTTCCATGCTCGATCGTCACTGGCTTCGGCTCACGTTCATCGCATGGGCGGTGATCGCCCTCTGGTATATCATCGATCGCTGGGCGGCGATCCACTGGCTGTCGCTCGGCGACACCGACGACAACATGCGGCTGATGCAGGTCCGCGCGCTGCTCGACGGGCAGGGATGGTATGACCTGCGCAACTATCGCCTCGATCCGCCGGCCGGCTTCAACATCCACTGGACCCGGCTGGTCGACCTGCCCATCGCGGCGCTGATCCTGCTCTTCCGCCCCTTCGTCGGCACGGGCGAGGCGGAAAGGCTGGCGTGCGGGATCGCGCCCCTGCTGCCGCTGTCGCTCGCGATGGTCGGGCTGGCGGCAACGGTGCGGCGGCTGGTCGCCCCGCTAGCATGGCCGCTCGCGATCGTGTTCCTGCTCTGCTCCACCGTGGCGCTGCTGATGTTCATGCCGGAGCGCATCGACCATCACGGCTGGCAGCTCGCGATGCTGAGCCTGACGGTGGCGGGTTTATGCGACCGCAACGGCCCGCGCGGCGGCGCGATCGTCGGCATCGCCAGCGCGGTGTCGCTGACGATCGGGCTGGAGATGCTGCCCTATGCCGTGATGGCGGGCGCGATCATCGCGCTCGGCTGGGTATGGCGGGCGGAATCGCGCGATCGGCTGGCGGCCTATGCGCTGACGCTCGCGGGCGGATCGGCGGCCGGCTATGCCGCCTTCGCCTCCTATGACAATCGCGTGCTGCGCTGCGACGCGCTGACCCCGGTGTGGCTCTCAGTGATGGTGCTGGCGGGCGCGTTCCTGCTCGTGCTGGCTTATGCCTCGCCCCGGCATCGCGGCGCGCGGCTGGCGCTGGCGGTGGCGGCGGGCGCGGTGATCGCGGGCGCGTTCGCGCTCGTCTTCCCGCAATGCCTCGGCCGGCCGGAACAGGTGTCGGACGAGCTTTACGCCAACTGGCTCGGCAACATCCGCGAGGCCAAGCCGATCTTCAAGCACCCGTTCCGCGTCGGCTTCCCGGTGGCGGCGATGCCGGTGATGGGGATGATCGGCGCGATCATCGCCACATGGCGCGCGCGCCGTTCGCCGGAAGCGCTGGCGGGCTGGGCAAGCGTAACGCTCTTCGCCGTCTTCGCCGCCGCGATGCTGCTGTGGCAGATCCGCGCGGGGCCGGCGGCGCAATTGCTGGCGGTGCCGGGCGTCGCGGCGCTGGCGTGGCTGCTGCTGCCATGGCTGCTCAACCACAATTCGCTGTTCGTGCGCGTGTTCGGCACGGTGGGCGGGTTCGTGCTGATCTCCGGTCTGTTTTCCGGGCTGGCCTTGAAATATACCGATCTCGACAAGCCCGATGCCTATGTGAAGCGGGTGAACAGGGCCTCCGGCCGCTGCGTCACCCTGCCCGCGATGCAGCCGCTGGACCGGCTGCCGCCGCAGATCGTGTTCACCTTCGTCGATCTCGGCCCGCGCCTCATCACGCTGACGCATCATTCGGCGATCGCCGGGCCGTATCACCGCAACGGCGATGCGATCCTCGACGTGCAGCATGCCTTCAGCCGATCGCCGGAGGAAGCGCGCGCGATCATGAAGCGCCACGGCGCGACGCTGCTGCTGGTCTGCCCGAACATGGCCGAATCGACCATCTATCGCGCACGCGCGCCGCACGGCTTCTATTCGCGGCTGGCCACGGGCGAGAAATTCCCGTGGCTGAAGCCGGTGCCGCTGCCCGCCAACTCGCCGCTGAGGGCATTCCGGATCGAATGAATCCCGCCGGCGAGGATCAGTGAAACTGCGATTGCAGCCCGTCGATCACGAACTGCACCGCAAGCGCCGCCAGCAGCACGCCGAGCAGGCGGGTTATCACCGCCTCGATCTTCGGCCCCAGCACGCGCATCAGGCTGCCCGCCGCCAGCAGCGCGGCGAGCGTCAGCAGCAGGTTGAGCCACATCGCGCCCAGCACGACCAGGCTGCGCTCTATCCCGTCGTTGCGCGCCATCAGCAGCATCACCGACGCGATCGATCCCGGCCCCGCGATCATCGGCATCGCCATGGGGAAGATCGAGACGTCCTCCGCCTCCATCTCCGTCACCTTGGCGGCGCGGTCCTCGCGGCGCTGGGTGCGCTTCTCGAACACCATCTCCAGCGCGATCAGGAACAGCATCACGCCGCCGGCGATGCGGAAGCTCGCAAGCTCGATGCCCAGCCCGCTCAGCAACTTCTCGCCGAACAAGGCGAAGATGGTGAGGATCAGCGCGGAGACGCCCACCGCGCGCAACGCCATGGCGCGGCGATGCTCCGGCGTCGCGCCCGAGGTCAGCCCCGCGAAGATCGGGGCGCAGCCCGGCGGGTCGATCACCACGAAGAAGGTGGCGAAGGAGGCGACGAACAGCTCGATCATGCGCGCTTCACCATATGGCCCGCGATCATCACAGCGCCTCGCCGCAATCCACGCCCAGCCGGCGGCAGGCGGAAACCAGCGTGTTGCGCAGCAGGCAGGCGATCGTCATCGGGCCGACGCCGCCGGGCACCGGCGTCATCGCGCCGGCCACCTCCGCGCAGGCCGGGTCGATATCGCCGACCAGCCCGGCATCGGTGCGGTTGATGCCGACGTCGATCAGCGTCGCGCCCGGCTTGATCCAGTCCGGCCGCACCATCTTCGCGCGCCCCACCGCCGCCACCACGATATCGGCGCGGCGCACCACATCCGGCAGGTCGCGGGTGCGCGAATGGGCGACCGTGACGGTGCAGCTTTCGCGGATCAGCAGTTGCGCCATCGGCTTGCCGACGATGTTCGACCGCCCGATCACCACCGCGTCCTTGCCGGAAAGATCGCCCAGCACGTCCTTCAGCAGCATCAGGCAACCGAGCGGCGTGCAGGGCACGAAACCGTCCAGCCCGGTCGCCAGCCGCCCGGCGTTGACCGGGTGGAAGCCGTCGACGTCCTTGTCGGGATCGATGCGGGTGATGATCGCGCGCTCGTCGATATGCGCCGGCAGCGGAAGCTGCACGAGGATGCCGTCCACCGCCGGATCGGCGTTGAGGCGATCGACCAGCGCGATCAATTCCGCCTCGCCGGTCGATTCGGGCAGGCGATGCTCGAAGCTCTCCATGCCGGCCGCGATCGTCGCCTTGCCCTTGGAGCGGACATAGACGGAGGAGGCGGGATCGTCGCCCACCAGCACCACCGCCAGCCCCGGCCTGCGCCCGGCCTCCGCCAGCACATTGGCCGCACCCGCGCCCACGCGGGCGCGAAGCCCGGCGGCGAACGCCTTTCCGTCGATCATCCTGGCTGTCATGGGGCGTCGCCATAGAGGGCGCGGACCGTTTCGGCCAGCACCTGCTTGTCACCGGCGATCGTCAGGCGCTTCAGCCGCGCGCTTTCGCCGCCGATGATCGCCACATCGCGCTTCGGCGTGCCGAAGGCCTTGGCGACGAGGGCGATCAACGCGGCGTTGGCGGCGCCGTCGACCGGCGCGGCGGCGATCCGGGCGGCGAGATGCGCATCCGTCCCCGCCGTCAACGCATCACGCCCGCCGCGCGGAGTGACGCGCACGGCGATGGCGATGCCGTCCTCCGTTTCGCGCCAGACGCTCAGGCCGCGCCCGTCAGCACGCTGAGCGCGACGTTGCTCAGGATGATGCGGATGATCGCGATCAGGATCAGCACCACCGCCGGCGCGAAATCCAGCCCGCCCATCTGCGGCAGGATGCGCCGGATCGGGCGATAGAGCGGGTCGGTGAGCCGGTCGAAGCCGTAAACCATGCTGCGCACGAAGTTCGATTGCATGTTGATGACGTTGAACGCGATCAGCAACGACAGCACGAACTGGATCACGATGACCCACCAGGCGACGTTCAGCAGCACCTGGAGGATCTGGATGATGGTGAGCGTCAGCACGCGGCCCTCTTGTCGAATTGCACTGGATCAGCGGCCTAACCCAAAGAACGGGCCGGGGACAATGCCATAACGGCGGGACCATGAGGCTTCGGCGAGGAACATGACCGCGCGGACGCTGCCGGACGGAGCTTGCAACCCCCGGAGAAGCGCGAATCGCTAGCCGCCGGAAACCGAAACGGGCGGAACGGCCGCCGCAATGAAAAAGCCGCCGGCAGACGCCGACGGCTCTTTCGGATCGAAACGGAAACCCGTTCCCGATCAGGCGTAGGTGACGCTCACCCGGCGACGACGAAGCGTCGCACCGATCGCACCGAAGCCGAGGATCATCAGCGCCCACGTCGCCGGTTCCGGAACCGCGCTGACCACGCTGGCGAGGTTCGTGAACTCGAACGAATTCTGCGTGGACGAGAAGGCCGCGCCAGTGATCAGAGGACCGCCCGCCGCGTCGAAGGTGACGAGGCCGTTGGTCATCGGGGACGACTGATTGCCGTTCGCGCTGGCGCTGATGATGTCGCTGCCGCCATATGTCGCCGTCGTGCCGTCGCTGAAGGTCAGCGTCAGCGAATTGTAGGTGTCGACCGAACCCACCACGAAGGAGAAGGCGGTGGTCGGCGCGAAGGTCGTGGACCAGCTCGTGCCGCCCAGAACCGCGAGATAATTGCCGATCGTGCCGCCGGTAACGTCCGGACGCGCCGCGACTCCCGACTGGGTCGTATCAAAAACCTTGGCACCGCCCGCAAGCGTCGATCCGACGGCATAGGTGCTGAAGTCCTGGAAAATGCTCATACCGGCCGGGGTGACACCCGAGCCGCCATCGAAGCTGATGGTCACGGCTTCGGCATTCACCGAGGCAAACGCGAGCACGGAGGCGCCCAATAACGCGATACTCTTCATAACCTGCTCCACTCCCTGAGGCAGATATCGTCGGGCATTATGTTCTATGCACCCGGCGAATCGGCCGAACGGAATTTCCAGACCCTAAACGCCTTATTAACCGATCCCGCCTCAAAAAGAAAGCCTCGCTGTCCTCAGCGCCGGATCAGCGTCCCCGCGCCCCGCCGGGTGAAGATCTCCAGCAGCATCCCGTGGGGCACGCGGCCGTCCAGCACTACCGCAGCGTCCACTCCGGCCTCCACCGCTGCGACGCAGGTCTCGAGCTTGGGAATCATGCCGCCGGAAATCGTGCCGTCCGCGCGCAGCCCGGCGATTCGGGCGGGCGTAAGGTCGGTCATCAGCTCGCCCTGCTTGTCGAGCACGCCCGCCACGTCGGTGAGCAGAAAGAAGCGCGAGGCCCCGAGCGCCGCCGCGATCGCCCCGGCCATGGTATCGGCGTTGATATTATAGGTATGGCCGTCCGCACCGGCCGCGATCGGCGCGATCACCGGGATGATGCCGTCCTTCACCAGCGAATCGATCAGCCGCCGGTCCACCGCCACCGGCTCCCCGACGAAGCCAAGGTCCACCTTGCGCTCGATCCCCTGCAACGGATCGGGCCGGCTGCGCCCCACCTTCTCCGCCTGCACGAGGCCGGCGTCCTTGCCGGAAATGCCGACGGCGCGGCCGCCCGCATCGGCGATCCAGCCGACGATCTCCTTGTTGATCGATCCGGCGAGCACCATCTCCGCCACCTGCGCGGTCTCTGCATCGGTGACGCGCAGGCCGTCCACGAAGCGCGATTCGACCCCCAGCCGCTTCAGCATCGCCCCGATCTGCGGCCCGCCGCCATGGACGACGACGGGGTTGATTCCCACCGCCTTCAGCAGCACCACGTCCTCGGCGAAATCGCGCTGCGCCTCCGGATCGCCCATCGCATGGCCGCCATATTTCACCACGAAGGTCTGCCCGGCATAACGCTGGAGATAGGGCAAGGCCTCGACCAGCGTTTCGGCCTTGGCGAGCAGATCGGGGGTGGGCGTGTGATCGGTCATGGCGCGCCCCTAAGGGCGAAAGCGGCGCGGCTCAAGCGGCGCGGTCGAGTCTCCGCCCCAGCGCCACGAACAGATAGATCAGCGGCGGCACCAGCACCACGGACAGCGTCACCTTCGCCAGCATCTGACCCAGCAGCAGCTCGCCGATCGGAAAGACGCCCCAGAAGGCGATGGTGACGAACAGCAGGGTATCGACGATCTGGCTCAGCACGCTGGCGATTCCGGCGCGGAGCCACAGCAGCCGGCCCTTGCCCTCCTCCCCCTTCAGCCAGGCGAAGATGGTGACGTTCAGCGTCTGCGACGTGCCATAGGCGACGATCCCGCCCGCCCAGATGCGCGGGGTGCCCTTCATCATCAGCTCGAACGCGGAAAGCCGCGCCGGGTCCATCGCGGGCGCGGGCGGCACGGCCAGCACCACCAACGTCAGCAGCAGCGACACGACCAGCGGCACGAACCCGATCCGCACCAGCCGGTTCGCCACGGTCCGCCCGTGCAGTTCCGCCACGGAGCTGGAAGTGACGACGAGCAGCAGGAAGGCGAAGATCCCCGCCTCCACCGCGAGCGGCCCCAGCGCGATCTGCTTGTTCCCCAGCACGCCCGCGATGCAGACCATGCCGCCGTAGAAGATCGAGAAGGCGAAAAGCGAAGGCGGAATGCCGCGGTCGGTGCTCATCGCACGGCGTTAGCAGAGCTTGGGGCGAGTGGCGATATTGATTGACTTTCCGGCTTATGTTCTACAAATGTTCCGATCCCGTGAACCAATAGGGTTAATGCGATGGAGATTGCAGAAGAGGAACGACGGCACGCGTTTTCGATGTGGCTGCGAACCGGCAGGTGGCCGGTCGCGCGAGGCGCCGACGGCACCGAATTGAAATTCAATCCGTGGCACGATCCGAAGGACGGCCGCTTCACCTTCGCCAATAGCGGAAATTATGGCGGGGGCGGCTGGGGAGACGGTGGCTTCAGCGGCGGGGGTGGAGGTGGGTTCGGCGGAGGTGGAGCAAGCGGCAATTGGCAAGACCCGGTGCGCCCGAAAAAGCCGCCTCATCCCAAGCCTCCTGTTGCGACGATCCAGCCCAAACGCGATGCCGCAAAACCAGCGCCGGCCGCATCGACCATCGGCAAGACGACCGAACCGCTCCGCCACGTCACGCAGAACGGTTACGATTTCGGGATCGACTCCGGTGGACGAACCAAAACGGTTTCCGGCAACCTCGGCACTGCCGACACGCCGCTTCGCTCGCGAACGGCGCAGAAGCGAGCGGGCGGCGCGGATCGGCGGTCAAGCGATGACGGGGGCCATTATATCGCGGTCCGCTTCAACGGACCGACCGATGCGTTCAACCATTTCGCACAGGATGCGAACTTCAATCGCGGCCGCTATCGGGCGCTGGAAGATCAATGGGCGCGCGCGAAGAAGGCAAGGAAAAGCGTCTTTGTAAAAATCATGCCCGCTTACGAGGGAAAATCGCAGCGCCCATCGGTAATCGATATACGATTCATCATCGACGGCCACCCCAACAGTATAAAGATTCCGAACGAAAGCGGGAAAACGCATCATGGAAAATAGCGAAACCGCGCGCTTGCTTGCCGAAATCGGCCTCCTTCTTGCAAAGGATACCGAATATCCGCTTGATGACACCCTCCTCTACGCGGTTCTCGATCGCGGTTATGTAGAAGCATCGATCTTCAAGAATCTTGGGAACCAGATTCTCTACCGCTGGCCGGATATGGATACTCTCGGAGATGCACTCCTCGAGCTTTGGGAGGCGCAGGAATCGGAACCGCGCTGGGCGGAGATCGAATATCTGGTGAAGGACGGTAGATTTACCGTGACCTATACCTACCCCGACGAAATAGACCCGAAGGAAAACGAGGACGATATGTTCGCCCGCCGCACCCGGATCGTGCGGAAATATTTCGGGGAGAAGCCGATCGTCTATCCGCCCTTCCCGCCCGACGACGACGCGCCGGTCTACGAATATTGACATGGCGAAGGGCGGCGCGTGATCGGTGCGCCGCCCTCCCTGCCTCAAATCCCGTCGATCATCCCGGCCAGCACCTCGAGGCACGACACCGCGAGGCGGCGGGAGCGCTCGCCGCTCCAGCCGAACTCCGCATCCGGGTTCGGGGCGTGATCCTTGAACGGCATCTCCAGCGTCACGGAAACCGCGCCGAACCGTTCGGCGAGCTGGTTGGTGGACATGGAGAGGTTGGCCTTGCCGGGGGCGGATTTCTCATAGCCCTTCTCGGTCTGGAAATCGGGCGTCGCGGCGGCGACGCGGCGGGCGAATTCGATGAATTTCGCGCCCTGCGCCTCGGTCCACGAGGGGATGCCCTCGAAGCCCGCGACGAAATTGGCCGCGATCGCTTCGTCGCCGTGCACGTCCATCGCGAAATCGACCCCGGTCTCGTCCATCGCGTTGCGCACGCACAGCACTTCCGGGCTGCGCGCGGGCGTCGGATCATGCCATTCGCGGTTGAGGTTCACGCCCGCCGCGTTGGTGCGCAGGTGGCCGCGCCGTGTGCCGTCCGGGTTCATGTTCGGGACGACATGGACGGTGGCCCTGGCCAGCAGATCGCCCGCGGCGGGGCTGGTCAGCCAGTCGAGCGCGCCGTCCATCCACCATTCGGCCATCGATTCGCCGGGATGCTGGCGGGCATAGAGCCACACCTGCTTCTCGCCCGAGCCGAGATGGAAGGAATCGATCGGCTGCCCGTCGAGGCTCCGCCCAAGCTCGCGATGCTCCACGCCCGGCCGCGCGGCGATGCGCGCGATCAGATCGGCGTGCATCTCCATCGTATAGGGCGCGAAATAGGCGAACCACACGACCTGCGCGTCGCCCGACCAGTCGAATTCCAGCACGCCCTTCTCGTAGCGGGTCGGGATCAGCCGCCATTCCCGCCGATCGGAGGAGGCGCGCGCCTGATAGCCGGGCCAGCCGAACGGATAGGCGGAGCCGGCTGCGTTCAGGATGCGGAACGTCACCTTGCGCCCGGCAAGGCCGGCAGCGCGGAAATAGAACCATTGGTAGAAATCGGACTGGCGATCGTTGACGATCTCCAGATCGACGCGGTCCCCGTCGATGGCCCCGTCGATGGCGACGACTCGGATATTGCCGCCGTCGAAGGCGGAATTGATGCTCAGGCCCATGTTTCTCACTTCACCTCGATCGTCCGGCCGCTTTCGCCGGGGAAGCCCGTGAACAGCGCGCGCGCCAGCCGCTCGGCGATCGCCTGCGTATCGACATTCGGCGCGCTGGTGTCGGTCAGCGATTGCGCCTGCCCTTCCCACACGGCGTCCGCGCCGTGGCGGATGCGCACCGAAAGCTCCGTGACGATGCCGACCCGGTCGCGCTGCCCGCCCAAGGGGAAGCTCACGCCGCCGCCCAGCCCGACGCCACCGCCGGGCCCGCCACTGAACGATCCGCCGCCGATCCCGATCGTGAAGGGGGATCGCTTCGGCGGCAGCCCCCGCTCCGCGCGGCTGAACGCGACGGTGGCGAGATATTCGCCCGGCTGCCCCGGCGGCGGGCTGGTATAGCCCTGGCGCAGCAATTCCGCCTGCACGGCGGCGGCATAGGTCTTGTATTCGATGCTGGCGACGGTGCCGCCGGGCAGCGGCTCCACCGTGATCGTCGCGCGCGATGCCATCGCATCATAATGAAAGCGCGAAACCTGCACCGGAAAGCTGGTGGGCGCGGTCGCGCATCCCGCCAGCCCGGCGGCGCCCAGCCCCGCAACCATCGCCACGACCATCCTGCGCATGACCTTCGAATCCCTATATCGCCACTGATACGCGAGGGCGCTACGTCGCGCGCTCCGGCTTGACTTGCAAGGCCCCTCGCACTAGGCGCCCACCCTTTCACGGACACCCAAGAATTAGAAGAAGCGAATCCACCATGAAGATCCGCAACAGCCTGAAGTCGCTCAAGGACCGGCATCGCGACAATCGCGTGATCCGCCGCCGCGGGCGCACCTATGTCATCAACAAGACCAACCGTCGCTTCAAGGCGCGCCAAGGCTGATTCCTCGCTGATGCGAGACGGCAACGGCCCGGCCGCCCATCCCGCCTCCCTTCCGGGGGAAGCCGGGCGGGCGGGCGGTTCGATGCCGCGCCCCGGCCATGTCGTTTTCGACGTCGGCCACGTCCTTTACGATTGGGATCCCCGCATCCTGTATCGGCGTCTCATCCCCGATGATGAGGCGCTTGAGGCGTTTCTGGGCGAGGTCTGCACGCCGCGATGGCATTTCCAGCACGATGCAGGCCGCGATTTCGCGGACACGTCGGCGGAGCTGATCGCGCGCTTTCCCGACCATGCCGATCTGATCGCCACCTGGGGGCCGCGTTTCTCGGAGCAGATTCCGGGGCCGATGCCGGGGATGCCCGAACTGGTCGCCGATCTCGATTCGGCGGGCGTGCCGCTCTACGCCATCACCAATTTCAGCCATGAGTTCTTCCCGCCTTTCCGCGAGCAGGAAGCGGCGATATTCGGCCGGTTCCGCGACATCGTGGTTTCGGGCGAGGAACGGATGATGAAGCCCGATCCCGCCATCTATCGCCTCGCGCTGAGCCGATTCGGGCTGGAGCCGGCGGACGCGGTGTTCATCGACGACCGGCAGGCCAATGTGGACGGCGCGATCGCCGTTGGGATGCACGGGCTGCTGTTCACCGGCGCGGCACAATTGCGCGCGGACCTGCGGAGCCTCGGCTTCGCGATCTGATTCCGCCGCCGCGCGCTGGCGAATCGTTACGGCCGGATGACGGGAACCGGACCTCCCGCGCGCTTCCCTCTTGCCTTCGCATGCCGATCGGCCTAGCCCTGACTCACCGGGAGTAATGTTATTATATTACTCGGAGTCGTCATGCGACGCACTTTGCTGACCGGTATCGCTTCCCTTGTCTTTTCGATCGCTTCCACCGCCCATGCGGAGGATACGCCCGCGCCCGACAGCGGCAGCGGCGCCACCGCCGCGCCGGCGGACATAGTCGTCACCGCCAGGCGACTCGACGAGGCGCGCGCGCATATCCAGCCGAGCCTCGGCGCGACCAGCTACGGCGTCGATTCGACGACGATCGCGGCGCTGCCCGGCGGGGACAACCAGCAGTTCAACCAGATCCTGCTCCAGTTGCCCGGCGTGGTGCAGGACGGTTTCGGCCAGTTCCACGTCCGCGACGATCACAACGGCCTGCAATATCGCATCAACGGCACCGTCCTGCCGGAAGGGCTGGCGGTGTTCGGCCAGACGCTCTCCCCCCGCCTCGTCAGCAAGATGGACCTGCTGACCGGCGCGCTGCCTGCGCAATACGGCCTGCGCAGCGCCGGCATCATCGACATCACCACCAGGAGCGGCATGTTCGCCAACGGCGGCACCGTCTCGATCTACGGCGGCAGCCACGACACGATCGAGCCGAGCTTCACCTATGGCGGGTCGAGCGGGCAGACCAATTTCTTCGTCTCGGGTGATTACCGCCACAGCGGGCTGGGGATCGAAAGCGTCGACGGCCGCGCCAATCCGATCCACGACGATACCGATCAATATCAGGCCTTCGCCTATATCGACCATATCATCGGCGACCATGATCGCGTGTCATTCGTCGGCGGCTATTCGAACCAGTGGTTCCAGATCCCGAACCCGGAGGGGTTGCAGCCGGACGGCACATGGTCCGTGAACGGCCAGACCGCCTATCCCAGCGAGAAGCTGGACGAGCGCCAGCTCGAACGCACCGGCTTCGGCCAGTTGAGCTGGCTGCACGACGATGAGCCGCTGACGCTGCAAGCCTCGCTGTTCGCGCGCTATTCCTCGCTCCGCTACCGCCCGGACGTGCTGGGTGAGCTATTGTTCAACGGGCAGGCGCAGTCGGCGTTCAAGCAGGATCTGGCGATCGGCGGGCAACTGGACGGCGTGTATCACGTCGGCGGCGGGCATACGCTGCGCGGCGGGCTGCTGCTGATCCACGACCACAGCACCAGCGACACGACCACGCACGTCTTCCCCGTGGATACATCGGGCGCGCAAGCGGGCGAGCCGCTCTCCGTGGTGGACAATGGCACGGCGAACGCGACGACCTTCAGCGCCTATCTCCAGGACGAATGGAAGCTCAGCCATACGCTGACGCTCAATTACGGCGCGCGCTACGACCGCTTCTCCGCCTATCGCACCGAGGGCCAGCTTTCCCCGCGCGCCAATCTGGTGTGGCAGCCGAGCCCGGCGCTCACCGCGCATGTCGGCTATGCGCGCTATTTCGTGCCGCCGCCGTTCGAACTGGTCTCCGGCACCAGCATCGACAAGTTCGCCGGCACCAGCGCCGCGCCGGAAGTGACGCTGGACACCACGCCTTATTCCGAGCGGCAGAATTACTTCGATGTCGGCTTCCAGGCGAAGCAGGGCCACTATTTCAACTGGGGCATCGATGCTTATTACCGCGTCTCGAAGGACCTGATCGACGAAGGCCAGTTCGGCGCGCCGATCATCCTCACGCCGTTCAACTATGCCCATGGCCGCGTGCGCGGGGTAGAAGCAAATGTGAATTATGCACGCGGCCCGTGGAACGCCTACGCCAATTTCGCGGTGGCCAAGGCGCAGGGGCGCGACATCGTCTCAAGCCAGTTCAGCTTCGCGCAGGACGATCTGGATTATATCGCGAACCATTACATTTTCCTCGATCACGACCAGACCTACACAGGGTCCGCCGGTCTCACCTACACGGTGCATCACGGCCCGCTGGCGCAGACCTCGCTCGGGGGATCGATGATCTACGGCTCCGGCCTGCGCACCGATCTGGCGCTGGCGGACGGCAGCGTCATCCCGAACGGAGGCAAGCTCAGCCCCTATGCGCAGTTCAACCTGACCGCGAGCCACCATTTCGCCGGGCCGGGGATCGACGTGCGGATCGACGTGATCAACCTGCTGGACCACAAATACGAGATTCGCGACGGCGGCGGCGTGGGCGTGGGGGCGCCCGAATACGGGCCGCGGCGCGGGGTGTTCGTGGGCCTCACCGAGTCCTTCGGCGCAGGGGGCGGCGCGGCGGCGTCGTGACGGCGACGCCGCCCCCGGCCTTCACTTGCCGATCACGAAGTCCTTCAGGCTGCCCACGTCGGTCAGCGCGTCGGGGGTGACGACCACCGTCGCGCCCGGCACCAGCACGCTGTCGACCTCGGCGCGGGTGGCGGCGGGCAGGCCGATGTCGCCCAGCCCGATATCCTCGTCCGGCGTCTGGCCGGGGAGCGCGATCCGCGACCATTTCCGCGCGCCCGAGGCGTCCGCCGACTGGAGCGAATAGAGATAGGGATGGCTGATCGGCCTGTTCGCCGTCACGCTCGCGCGGCCGATGATCCGTCCGCCGCGAATGACGAACAGCGCCTGATCGGTGGTGCTGATGACGATCGACACCGGCCCGGTCGGCGAGCGCGCCGGATCCCAGAAGTCGCGCGCGCCGGGGACTGCGTCCCCGCCCCTGCCGGCGGCCGCGATCACGTCGCCGGAGGGGACTACGGCGGGCAGCGCCTCGCGCTTCGTCACCACCACCGTCATGCCCAGCGGCGTCGCGCCATAGAGCGTCTGCGCGAATTTCGCCGGCAGGCGGATGCAGCCGTGCGAGGCGGCATGGCCCGGCAGATTGCCCGCATGCAGCGCCACTCCGTCCCACGTCAGCCGCTGCATGAAGGGCATGGGGGCGTTGTCGTAGAGGTTCGAATGATGCATCTTCTCCTTCTGGAGCACGGTGAAGATGCCCGTCGGCGTCTCATGTCCCTTCTTGCCGGAGGAGATGGTGGTGATCGCGATCGGCAGGCCGTTGCGATAGACCACGGCGCGCTGCGTCTCCAGGTTGACCACCATCAGGATCGGGCCGGCGGGCGCGGTTTGCGGCGCCCACATGAACTCGCCCGCCTTCAGCGCCCTGGCGGCGCTCAGCACGGAGGCATTGTCCAGCGTCGCCCGGCCGGTGACTGTGATATCGGCGGCGGGCGCGGCCTGCGGCGCAAGGGCGGCGGCAGCGAGAAAGGCAAGGATCGACATCGGCCAAGCCTAGGGTCCGAACGCGATCAGCACAACATCGCGCGACGATTTATGCAAGCAATGGGCCAAAGCGATCGCCGGGGTGATGAAATTTCAATCCCGATCGCTTATCTGCGGCGGACAGAGCGATGATGGGGATCATATGAAGGATATGAACCAGGCGGCGCCGACGCGCCGGGGATTGCTGAAGGCTGGCGGGATGGTCGCCCTGGGCGCGCTTGCGCCGAAGGTGGCGCTGGCCGCGCCCGCCGCTCCGCTCACCTCGCCGCGCGCCGTCCGGCCGGAACTGATGCGCCGGGCGCTCGCCGCGCTCGATCGCCACGGGAGCAGGCTGAAGCGCGATCGCATGGCGATCGTCGATTTCGACGCCCCTTCCGCGCAGCCGCGCTTCCATTTCATCGACCTCGCCAGCGGTGCGGGCGTGTCGAAGCTGGTCGCGCACGGCAGCGGCTCCGATCCGGCGCATACGGGCTATGTGCACCGCTTCTCCAATCAGGGCGGCTCGAACGCCTCGTGCGAGGGCGCGTTCCTCGCGGCGGATTATTACGTCGGCAAGCACGGCAAGTCGCAGCGGCTGATCGGGCTGGACCCGACCAACGACAATGCGCTCGCCCGCGCGATCGTGGTGCATGGCGCCTGGTATGCCGATGCCGGCCTGGTCCGCACGCGCGGGATGCTGGGCCGCAGCCAGGGCTGTTTCGCGGTCGGCGAGAAGGAGCTGGCCGAGGTGTTCGAGCGGCTCGGGCCGGGCCGGATGATCTACGCCGCGAAGGTCTGACGCAGGCGCCGCATTCCGCCGACGAGGCGGGAGACGATCAGGTCCTCGAAACCGGCATAGCCCAGCCCCATGTGCGGCGGGCGCACGCCGAGCGCGTCGCCCAGCGTGAGCGTGCCGCCGCGCAGCCCGGCCCGCGCCACCGCCGCCCAGCGTCGCGCGGTTTCCCAGCGGATCAGCCGCAGGTCGTGCGCGGCGCAATCATGCGTGGCGAGGAAATCCTGGTCAACGCGTCAGCACCTCGCCCAGCCGGCCGAGGGTGGCGCGATCGGGCGGCGCGGCGCGGAGCATCATATCGCGAACCACCAGCGCCGCCGCGTCCGCCGCGCCGTCGCCGAACACCCCGGCATAAGCCTCCGTCAGCACGCGGGCCGCGCTGGCCGCCATGGTCGTCTCGTAACGCCGGGAAGCGCCGCCGCCATGCTGGCGATAGACCAGCAGGTCCGCATCGATCCGCGCCACGCGCCCCAGCCGCGAGATGCGGTGATAGAGGTCGAAATCCTCGGCATAGAGGATTTCCGGGCGCGTGAACGGATCGAGCCGCCGCGCCGCCTCCGCCCGGATCATCACCGAGGACCAGACGAGCGGATTCTCGATCCGCAGCAGCCATTCGGTGAGCAGCGGCGTGGTGTTCGCCGGATGGCGCGGCGCGCGGATCGCGCCATCCTCCAGCACCGCCGTGTCGCTGCCGAGCAGCACGACATCGGGATGGGCATCGAGCCAGGCGACCTGCCGCGCGAAGCGTTCCGGGCGGCACAGATCGTCCTGGTCCAGCCCCGCGACATAGCGCCCGCGCGCCTCCGCGAAAGCGCGGTTGCGGGCGCGGACCGGGCCGCCATTCTCCTCCAGCGCGATCACCCGCACCCGCCGGTCCGGCCATGCGCGCAGCACCGCCAGCGTATCGTCGGTCGACCGGTCATCGACCACGATCGCCTCGAAATCGCCCATCGTCTGGGCGGCGAGGCTCTCCAGCGTCTCCCCGATCAGCGCCGCGCCGTTATAGGCGGCCATGATGACGCTGACGGCGGGCATGCTCACGCCGCCCGGCGGCTCCGCGCCGCCAGAAGCTGGTCGACGATCATCAGCCCCACGTCGTTCTGCCACAGCCACAGGCCGTTGGCCTGCCCGACGAAGCTCGCCTCGCCGCCCAGCTTGCCCCAAGGCACGAAGCCCGCCGCCAGCCCGATGCCGAATAGGCCCGGCACCGCCGCGCCGCCCGCATCGAGCACGCGGCAATGGCGATCGACCATCGCCTGCCCCTCGTCCGCCGCGAGCCGCAGCGGCGTGCCGTCGAAACGTTCGACCGCCAGCGCGCGCGGACGATAGCCGAGCGCGGCGATCACCAGATCGGCGCGCTCGATCACCTCGCGCGCATGCGCCTCGTCCCCGCCGATGCGGTGGAGCGCGACGCGCGGGTCCGGCGCGCGGCCGTTGACGCCCAGCATCCGCAACACCAGATCGCGCGCCTCCAGCCGGAAGCCGCCGAGGCGATAGACGAAGCCCGAGATCGGGCAGATATCGTCCGGCCCGAAATCGGTGAACCCCTCCGCTGCCGCTGCCTCCACCGAATGGAAGAACGGGCGCAGCGGCCGGCGATGCAGCAAGGTGATCGCCTCCGCGCCCAAGGGCAGCGCAGGCTGCCGCTTCAGCAGCAGGGCGACGGTGGCCAGCGCGCTGGTCGACCCGCCGATCACCGCGATGCGCGGCGCGGGCGTGTTGCGCAGCAGGTCCGCCACCTTTTCGAATCCGCCGGTCGACAGCACGTCGTCGGACTGGATCAGCCGATCCTGCGCCAGCTCGGTCAAGGGCGCGCCGGCGACATGCTGCACCACCAGCCGGTCGAGCGGCTGATGCCCGCCGGTGGCGATCACGACATTGCGCGCGATCCGCTCGTCCTCCGCGCCGGTGGCGAGATCGCGGATGCGCGCGCGCCACAGCCCGTCGCCGTCGCGGCGGATCGCGGCGACCTCGCGCCCGGTCAGGATCGTGCCGCCATGCGCCGTCACCAGTTCGTGCAGCCGCCCACCCGTCACGCGCAGCAGCGGCCCGACCTCCGCCAGCGGCACGCCGAGCGCGTCGCGATACGCATCCACCGCGCGCGCCGCCGGATGGCCGGCGAGCGCCGCGATCTCCGGATAGGGATTGTCGGCAACCGCCGTGAGGAAAGTCTGCGCCGTGGAATCCGATGTGATGGCGTAACGGCCCAATTGCCCGCCGCCGATCGCCAGATCGCGCTCGACGATCACCAGCCCCGGCGCGAGCGCCTCGATCAGCCCCTGCTTGCTGGCGGCGGTGAGCAGGGCCGTCCCCGCCGGGCCGCCACCGACGATCAGCGTCTCCGCGACATAAGGCGATGCGGCGGAAACGGCGATGCGTGGCGTGGCGCAGGCGCGATCGAGCGCGGCGACCACGCGTTCGGCGTCACCGGCCGTCATCGTGTCATGCAGCGGCAGCGACAGGATGCGTGCGGCGATATCGTCCGCCACCGGGGTCGGCTCGATCATCGACACCTGCCGCACCCATGATTGCTGGCCGAGGTGCGGGCTGAAATAGCTGCCCGATCCGATCCCTTCCGCCTCCATCGCGGCGGCGACGCGCGCACGGTCGGCCCCGGCCGGCAGCAGAAGCTGGAAGAAGCCCAGGGCCTGTCGCCCCTCCGGCGCGGGCTGGGTGGCGTAGCGCCCGCCGATCGCCGCGCGATAGGCCGCCGCCACGGTCTCGCGTGCCGCGCAGCTTTCCCCGAACGTCTCCAGCTTGGCGCTGGCGATCGCCGCAAGCACCTCGGGCAGCTTGGCGTTCAGGCCGGGCAGGCTTGCGCTGCGGCTGCCGGCGAAGCCGAAATTGGCCATGGCGCGCAACCGCTCGATCGTGTCGCGATCCCCGCAATGGATCAGTCCGCCTTCCGCCACCGCGAACGGCTTCGTCGCGTGCATCGAGAAGACGACCGGGAAAGGCGCGCCCGCGCCGAAGCCGATGCCGTCCGCGTCGGTCGTACCCAGCGACGCCGCGGCGTCCACCACCACCTTCACGCCGTGCCGCCGCTCCAGCCACGCATAGCGATCGAGATCGATCGCGCGGCCGAACGCGGCATAGGGCACCAGCGCCGCGATCCCATCCCCATGGCGATGGAGCAGCCGCTCCTCGGCCGCCGCGCACGCCGTCCAGTCGGCGGGATCGACATCGCATATGAGCGGCGTCAGCCCCGCCCAATGCGCCGCCTCGGCCGTGGCCGCGAAGGTGAGCGCCGGCATCAGCGCATAGCGCCCCTTCGCTTCCCCCACCGCATCCTTGAGCGCGATCATCAGCCCGAGCGTCGCATTGGCGACCGACAGGCACGCCCCGCGCCCATCGAACAGGCGCGCGGCGGCGGCCGCCTCGAAGCGGCGCGCTTCCGGGCCGAAATTGCTGTAGATGCCGGAATCCTCGATCCGCTCCAGCGTGGCGCGATACTCCGCGAGGCGCGGCGGATTGGGCGAAATCAGGGACAGGCGCTGCATGGTCGTGGCGAATCCTTTCGCCGCGTCCATGCGCCCGCCTGTCCTAAGGAGCGGTTAGCGGAGGGCAGTTATATCCGCGTCGGATGCTTCAACGCCGGTCGAACGCTTCCAGCTCATAGGCGATGGAGGCTTCCACCAGCCGATCCCATATGTCCGCGATCGCGGCGCCCGGCATGCCGGCGGCCTCCGCCGCGGCGCGGGCATTGGCGATCACCTGCGCCTTGCGCGGCTCGTCCCGCACGGCTCCGCGCTCCGGCTTGATGCGGGCGGCGGCGTCCATATAGTCGAAACGGCGGCGCAGCAGGGCGACAAGCTCGCGATCGACCTGATCGACGCCCGCGCGCACTTCCGCCATCGTGTTGCATTGCTTTCCGGGAAGGATCGTCATGCGCGGTGATGTGGCGGCGTCCGGCGTTTCTGTCCAGCCGTTGGAAACGGCTTGACGATGGCGACGACGCGCAACACTCTCGTGGCCAGACAATGCGAGAAGAGGCCGGGATGCTCCTCACCATGCTTTTGCTTTTGCAGGCGACCGTCCCCGAGGCGGGGCAACCGGCACCGGAGAAGGCGCGCGAAAAGGTGATCTGCCGATCGATCGAGGAAACCGGCAGCCGTATTTCCTCGAAGCGGGTGTGCATGACCGCCGCGCAGTGGCGGCAGGCGCAACATGACGCGCGCAATGCCGTGGAAGAGGCCCAGCGGGTTGGGTTCACCCGCTAGGACAAGGTCTGTCCGCCTTGACTCCCGCGCGCCTCCCGGCTAGGCGCGCGCCTTCGCAATCGGCCCCGTACCCCCGGTGAAGCGGTGGCCCTGCGTTTCCTTGTGCGAAGCGTCAGAGCGATACCGGGAAGAACCGTTGTTCGCAGATTGAAGGAAAGATCATGTCGAAGCGCTCCAGCGCCAAGTACAAACTCGACCGCCGGATGGGCGAGAACATCTGGGGTCGTCCGAAGAGCCCGGTCAACAAGCGCGAATATGGCCCCGGCCAGCACGGCCAGCGCCGCAAGGGCAAGATGTCCGACTATGGCATCCAGCTCCGCGCCAAGCAGAAGCTGAAGGGCTATTATGGCGACGTGACGGAAAAGCAGTTCCGCCACGCCTATGACGAAGCCGCCCGCATGAAGGGCGACACCTCGCAGAACCTGATCGGCCTGCTCGAGCGCCGCCTCGACATGATCGTATATCGCGCCAAGTTCGCGCCGACGATCTTCGCCGCGCGCCAGCTCGTCAGCCACGGCCACATCTACGTCAACGGCGTGAAGTGCAACATCGCGTCGCGCCGCGTGTCGGTGAACGACGAGATCACTTTGGGCAAGAAGGCGCAGGAAATGGCGCTGGTGATGGAGGCGCAGGGCCTCGCCGAGCGCGAAGTGCCCGATTACGTCGCGCAGGACGGCAACGCCAAGGTCACCTTCATCCGCGTGCCGACGCTGGACGAAGTGCCCTATCCGGTGAAGATGGAGCCGAACCTGGTCGTCGAATTCTATTCGCGCTGATCGGATCGCCCATGGGCGGATGAAAGGGCGGCTCCGGCGACGGGGCCGCCTTTTTCGTATCCGTTCGAGAGGAGGAGCAAGATGGACTCGATCGTCATCCTCACCGGCGCGGGTGTTTCGGCGGAGAGCGGGCTGGCGACCTTTCGCGGGCCGGGCGGATTGTGGGAAGGGCATCGCGTCGAGGATGTGTGCACGCCGGAGGCGCTCGCGCGTTCCCCCGCGCTGGTGCACCGCTTCTACGACGAGCGCCGCGCGGCGCTGGGCCGGGTGCGCCCCAATGCGGCGCACGAGGCGCTGGCGCGGCTCGATCGGGCATGGGGCGGCGAACTGCTGGTCGTCACGCAGAATGTCGACGATCTGCACGAGCGCGCCGGCGCGCGGCGGATATGCCATATGCACGGCGAGCTGAATGCGGCGCTCTGCGCGTCATGCGGAGCACGGATGCGCTGGTCGGGCAGCCTGCCGCCCGGTTCGCCCTGCCCGGAATGCGGGGCCGCCGCGCTGCGGCCGGACATCGTGTTCTTCGGCGAGATGCCCTGTCATATGGCCATGATCGAGCAGGCGCTGGCGCGCTGCGACCTGTTCGTGTCGATCGGCACGTCCGGCGCGGTCTATCCGGCGGCGGGATTCGTGCAGGGCGCGCGCTATCACGGCGCGAGGACGCTCGAGCTGAACCTGGAGCCTTCCGCCGGCAGCGCGTGGTTCGGCGAGACGCGGCACGGCCCCGCATCGGCGCTGGTGCCCGAATGGGTGGAAGAGGTGCTTGGAGGTTGATCCCTCCGTCACCGGACCCTCACCGAAACAAGAGGCTCGGATGCTCCGTGGCCCCCGCTCAACGGCGCGCCTACGCCACTCCCGCCAGCGTCTTCGCCTTGCCGTAATCCGCCTTGCCGTTCGGCGCGCGGAGCGACTGATCGGTGGCGACGATCAGCTTGGGCCGCTTGTAGCCCGCCAGCCGCGCGCGCAGGTCCTCGCGCAGGCGGGCTTCGTCGAAACCCTCATCCACCCGCACGACGGCGGCCACCGCCTGCCCCCATTTCGGATCGGGCACCCCGAACACCAGGGCGTCGCGCACCGCCGGGCAGAGCTTCAGCGCCTCCTCCACCTCCTCCGGGAAAACCTTCTCCCCGGCGGAATTGATGCACGCCGATCCGCGCCCCAGCAGGATCAGGGTGCCGTCCGCCGCCACCTCCGCGAAATCGCCGGGGATCGAATAGCGCACGCCGCCGATCTCGCGGAAGGTGCGGGCGCTCTTCGCGGGGTCCTTATGATATTCGATCGGATTGGGCGGCCCCAGCGCCACCACCCCGCGCGCGCCGGAGCCGGGGACGACATCGCGATCGTTCTCGTCGAGCACCCGGCAACGCGGGCCGACCATGAACTTCGCCGTTTCCACCGTGCCGTCGCGCGTGGTGACGGATACGCCCATGCCGATCGCCTCGGAGGAGCTGAAATTGTCCTGACACACGGCATCCGGCATGTGGCGGAGCAGCCCGTCCTTCACGCCCTGAGTCCACATCACGCCCGAGGAGACGATCAGCCGCACCGAGGATACGTCCCACCGCCCCGGGGCGGCGTCCAGCGCCTCCAGGATCGGCCGGGCGAAGGCATCGCCGACCACGACCAGGCGATTGGCCTTCCAGCGATCGATCGCGTCCAGCGCCTCCTCCGCGCGGAAGCTGTGGCTCGGCAGGGTGATCGCCAGCCCGCCCGCCAGCAACGCGCCATAGGCCGAGAGAAGCCCGGTGCCGTGCATGATCGGCGGCCCCACCAGGGTCTTGGGCCAATCGGGATTGGCGGCGGCGAAATCGGCCGCCTGCTCCACGCTGTCCGGCACGGGCAGCCCCTGCGCCGCCACCGCCGCGAGGCCGATCGCGTTGAGATCGGCATGCGCCCAGACCACGCCCTTGGGCATGCCGGTGGTGCCGCCGGTGTAGATGAAGAAGCGGTCGCCCGGATCGCGCGCGATGCCCAGCGGCGCGCCGTCGCCCGCGACCAGCGTCTCCAGCCGCTCGGCGAAGGCGGGGACCGGAGCCGATGCGTCGCCGCCTTCGCCCCATTCCACCCAGGTGCGGACATGCGGCGAGCGCTCCGCCACCGCCGCCACCGCATCGCGCAGGCCGGCGTCGTAGAACAGCACGGTCGCATCGCTGTCGGCGAGGATATAAGCCAGTTCGTCCGCGACATAGCGATAGTTGACGTTGACGTGCGTCCCCCGCGCCTTCCAGCACGCCATCAGCGCCACCAGATAGGAGGCGCTGTTATAGGCATAGAAAGCGACGCGCTCGCCCGGCTGGAGCCCGCGTTCGATCAGGGCGCGGGCAAGGTTGCTCGATCGCCGGGCCAGCTCGCCCCAGACGACCACCTCGTCGCCATGCGCCAGCGCCGGACGGTCGGCGGGAACTTTCCGTTCGACCGCCTCGATCATATCCCCGAAGTTGAAGCTCATGCCGGGCTACCCTCCACCAGCGGCTTTTTCCCCCAATATTCATCGCGCAGCAGCCGCTTGTAGAGCTTGCCCGTGTCGTGGCGCGGCAGTTCGGCGCGGAAATCGATGCGGCGCGGCGTCTTGACGTGGCTCAGATGCTCGCGCGCGAAGGCGATCAGCTCGGCAGCCAGCGCCTCGCCCGCCTCCGCCATGTCGCGCGGCTGGACGACGGCGACCACTTCCTCGCCCATCTCGTCGTGCGGCGCGCCGATCACGGCAACGTCGGCAACGCTGGGATGCGTCACCAGCAGATTCTCGATCTCAGCCGGATAGATGTTCACGCCGCCGGAAATGATCATGAAGCTCTTGCGGTCGGTGAGGTAGAGATAGCCCTCCTCGTCCATCCAGCCCACGTCGCCCAGCGTGGTCCAGCCGTGGCGATTGGTGGAATCGGCCGTCTTCCCCGGATCGTTGTGATAGGTGAAGACGCGCCCGCCGTCCGGCTGCTCGAAATAGATCGCGCCCTCGGCGCGCGGCGGCAGATCGTTGCCGTCCTCGTCGCAGATATGGGTGATGGTGGTGAGGTTGCGGCCGACCGAACCCCTGTGCGTCAACCATTCCGCCGACTGGATCGCGTGGAAGCCGTTGCCTTCCGTCCCCGCATAATATTCGCCGACGATCGGACCCCACCAGTCGATCATCGCCTGCTTCACCGGCACCGGGCAGGGCGCGGCGGCATGCCATACCGATTTCAGCGAGGACATGTCGTAGCGCGCGCGCACGTCCGGCGGCAGCTTCAGCATGCGGATGAAGTGGGTGGGCACCCACTGCGCATGGGTGATCTTGTATTTCTCGATATATTCCAGCGCCTTCTCGGCGTCGAAGCGATCCATGATCACCACCGTGCCGCCGATCTGGTTCACCGCCATGGACCAGCGCACCGGGGCCGCGTGATACATGGGCGCGGGGCTGAGATAGACCATGTCCGGCGTCCAGCCGTAGAGCGCCTGCCCCAGCCCGACGAGCGGGGAGACGTTGGTGCCGAACGCATCCTCCGGCAGCGGGAAGCGCACGCCCTTGGGCTTGCCCGTGGTGCCGGAGGAATAGAGCATGATCTGCCCCGGCGACGGGTCCGCGATCGGCGTTCCGGGCTGCGCATCGCGCGCGGCCTCATAGCTTTCGTAACCCGGCACGGCGCCGTCGACCATGTAGCGCTTCATGTCGCCGATCCGGGGAAGGATCGCGGCGGCGATTCCCTCCACCGCCTTCGACACGATCAGCGCGCGGCAATCGCCGTCGCGCAGGATATATTCCACCTCGTCGGCCAGCAGCTTGGACGAAAGGCAGGTGATGTAGACGCCCGCGCGCTCCGCCGCCCACAATATCTCCAGATAGCGGGCGTTGTTCTCCATCATCATGGCGATGCCGTCGCCGCGCTTCAGCCCCAGCGCGCGGAACAGGTGCGCGCCCTGGTTGGCGCGGCGATCCAGCTCGCCATAAGTGACCGTCTCGCCCGTGGCCGCCATGATATAGGCGGGCTTGTCGGGCGTCGCCGCGGCATGGGCGACCGGGTGCAGCATCCTCTCTCTCCATCCATATGGCGAGGCGGCGTCTGTCGCGCCGCTCTGCCCCGTTCCTTCGGCCCCTCGCCCATCGGATCAGGAGAGGGGCCGGATCAGTGTCACCCCTCGACACGCTCCACGATGATCGCGGGCGCCATGCCGCCGGCCGCGCACATGGTGACGAGGCCGTAGCGCTTGTTCTGCCGCTCCAGCTCGTCCACGATCGTGCCGATCAGGATCGCGCCCGTCGCGCCGATCGGATGGCCGAGCGCGATCGAGCCGCCGTTGACGTTCACCTTGCTGCGATCGAGATCGAGGTCGCGGATGAATTTTTCGGAGACGACCGCGAACGCCTCGTTGATCTCCCACAGGTCGATATCGTCCTTGGTGAGGCCGGCCTTTGCCAGCACCTTCTTCGCCGCCGGGACGGGCGCGTTGAGCATCAGCGTGGGGTCGTCACCGATATTCGCCATCGCCACGATCCGCGCGCGCGGCTTCAGGCCGTGCTTGTCGGCATAGTCCTTCGACGCCAGCAGCACCGCCGCCGCGCCGTCCACCACGCCGGAGGAATTGCCCGCATGGTGGAAATGCCGGATCTCCAGATCGGGATATTTGCGGTTGATCTGCTTGCGGAACGTGTCGCCCTTCGCGTTGATCGGCATGTCCGCGATCGCGGTGAACGAGGGCTTGAGGCTGGCAAGGCCCTCGGCGGTGGTCTGCGGGCGGGGATATTCGTCCTTCGCCAGCACCACGTTGCCCGCATCGTCCACCACCGGCACGATCGACTTGTCGAAACGCCCTTCCGCGATCGCCGCGGCCGCCTTGCGCTGGCTCTCCAGGCCGGCCGCGTCGAGCTGCTCGCGCGTGATCCCTTCCATGCTGGCGATCGCATCGCCGCACACGCCCTGATGGCTCTGCGGATGCGTCTGGTTCAGCCGCGCATTGCCCGATCCCATGCCGAGCGGCGGCTTGCCGGATTCGATATCCTCCTGCGCCATGGCGGCGGTGAGGCTCATCATCTCCGTGCCGCCGGCGATCACCAGATCCTCCATGCCGGACATGATCTGCGCCGCGGCGAAGTTCACCGCCGTGATGCCGCCGCCGCAGAAGCGATCGAGCGTCGTGCCGCTGGCCGTCACGTCATAGCCCGCGTCCAGCGCCGCCATGCGCCCCATGTCGCCGCCCTGCTTGCCGCGCTGGGTGGAGACGGACCAGATGATGTCGTCCACCTCGGCGGTGTTGAGGTTGTTGCGCTCCTTCAGCGCCTTCAGCACGGTGGCGGCGAGATGCTGGGGGTGCATGTCGGCGAGCGCGCCCTTCCCCTGCTTGCCGATCCCGCGGGGGGTGCGGACGGCGTCGATGATGTAAGCGTCAGGCATTTCCGATCTCTCCAAGGCCGATGTCGGCGCACGGCTCTTTACCGGCGCCGATTTCCGGCATAACCTTCGTTATGGTAGAGGGGATGTCAAGCGTGAAGCCAGTAAATCAGAGCGTTTCGCGCCCTCCCGATCTCACCCCGCGAGACTGGCTGGAGGCGGGGCAGTCCCTGCTTCGCCGAGGCGGCCTGCGCGCGCTGAAACTGCGCCCGCTGGCGGAGGAGCTGCGCGTCTCCACGGGAAGCTTCTACCACCATTTCAAGGATTTCGACGATTATCAGGGGCAGCTCGCCCATTATTTCGCGGAAACGCAGGTGAGCGACCTGATCGACGCGCTGGAACGCGCGACGGGCGATCCGGTCGGCCGCATCCGCCTGCTGGGCCAGACGGTGCGGCGGCGCGGCGCCTCCCGGCTGGCGATCGCGATGCGGGCATGGGCGGAGAGCGACCCCCGCGCACGCGCCGCGGTGGAGCGGCACGACGCCCTGCTGCTCGATTTCCTCGCGAACAACCTCGCCGCGATCGGCTTCACCCGGAATGAAGCGGAGATTCGCGCTTACGGCCTCATCACGCTCGGGCTGGGGAAGGTCCATGCGCCGCATCTCGACATGACCACCCTGTTCGATTCGCTGCTGGATATCATGACGGCGAGGCCGGCCGCCGCATGAAGGCCCTGGTCGTTTCCGCCTTGTCGCCCGATCTCTCGGGCACCGCGCTCGCCGACGTGCCGGAGCCGACGCCCGCGCCCGGCAAGGTGCTGGTGCGGGTGAAGGCGGCGTCGCTCAATTTCCCCGACCTGCTGATGACGCGCGGGGAATATCAGCTCAAGCCCCCCCTGCCCTTCACCCCCGGCATGGAGGTGGCGGGCGAGGTGATCGCGGGCGAGGGCTTCCCGCTCGGCGAGGCGGTGGTGTGCGGCACGCGGCTGGGCGGATTCGCCGAGATCGTGGCGGTGGACGCCGCCGCCGTCCGCCGCAAGCCCGCGCATCTTTCCTTCGCCGAAGCCGCAAGCGTCGGCACGGCCTATCTGACCGCTTATGTCGCGCTGGTGCGGCTGGGCATGGCCCGCGCGGGCGAATGGGCGCTGATCCACGGCGCGACCGGCGGAGTCGGGCTGGCGGCCGTGGACCTTGCCAACGCGCTCGGATGCCGCGTCATCGCCTCCTCCCGCTCGGCGGAGAAACTGGCGGAGGTTGCGCGCCTCTATCCGCTGGAGGCGAGCGTGCCCGCCCCCGGATTCCGCGAGCGGGTGAAGGAGATCACCGGCGGCGGGGCGGACGTGATCTACGATCCGGTCGGCGGCGACGTGTTCGACGAATCCACGCGCTGCATCGCTTTCGGGGGCCGCCTGCTGGTGGTGGGCTTCACCTCCGGCCGGATCGCCACCGTCTCCACCAACATGCCGCTCATCAAGGGCTTTTCCGTGATCGGCGTGCGCGCGGGCGAATATGGGCGGCGTTTCCCGGAAAAGGGGCGCGAGAATCTCGACGCGATCTGGCGGCTGGCGGAGGAGAAGTCTATCCGTCCGCACGTCCACGCCGAATATCCGCTTGCCGAATGGCGCGCGGCGTTCGAAGCGATGCGGGACAGCAGAATGGTCGGGAAGCTGGTGCTCGTCCCGTAGACACGACGGGCCGTGGACAAGAGACAGGAGAGAAGGTTTGGCGGGCTACGATTATGTCGTGATCGGCGGAGGCTCGGCGGGCTGCGCATTGGCGGCGCGGCTTTCGGAAGATCCGGCGGCCAGCGTCTGCCTGCTGGAAGCGGGCGGCGCGAACAAGGAGATGCTGGTGCGGATGCCCGCCGGCGTGGGCAGCCTCATCAAGGCGCGCGGCAAGCATAATTGGGGTTTCTGGACCGAGCCGGAGCCGCACCTCGACAACCGTCGCCTGTGGTGGCCGCGCGGCAAGGGGCTGGGCGGCTCGTCCGCGATCAACGGCATGATCTACATGCGCGGCCATCCGCAGGATTATGACGAATGGCGGCAGTTCGGCCTGACCGGCTGGTCGTGGGAAGACGTGCTTCCCTATTTCCGTCGGCTGGAGGGCCATCATCGCGGCGAGAGCGAAGGGCTGCACGGCGCGGCCGGGCCGCTCACCGTATCGGCGGGCGAAAGCGACAGCCCGTTCCATGACGCGCTGATCGAGGCGGGGCGAGAGGCGGGCTATCCGATCTCCACCGATTTCAACGGCGCGGTGATGGAAGGCTTCGGCCGATACGACCTGACGGTCGCCAACGGGCGGCGCTGGTCCACGGCGGAGGCCTATATCCGCCCGGTGCTGGGGCGATCGAACCTGACGGTCATCACCGGCGCGCGCACGACGCGGATCGTGATCGAAAAGGGCCGCGCGGTGGCGGTGGACTATCTGGCGGGCGGCAAGCAGCAGCGCGTCGAGGTGGCGGGCGAGGCCCTGCTCTGCGCGGGCGCGGTGCAAAGCCCGCAGATATTGCAGCTATCCGGCGTCGGCGATCCGGCGCGGCTGAAGGACGCCGGCGTCCGCGCGGTGCACGACCTGTCCGGCGTGGGCGAGAATCTTCAGGACCACCTCGACATCATCATGAACTGGCGCAGCCATGGCCTCGTCACCGCTTATTCGGCGACGAAGGGCTTGCGGCAACTCAAGGTCGGCCTCGAATATCTGCTGCGCGGCACCGGCATGGGGCGGCAGCAGTTCCTCGAATCGGGCGCGTTCGTCTGCTCGCGCGCCGGCTTGTCGCGGCCCGACGTGCAGATCCACGGCGTGCTCGCGATCATGCGCGACCATGGCAAGGTGAAGGCAACCGAGGACGGCTTCTCCCTCCACCTCTGTCAATTGCGGCCGGAAAGCCGGGGACGGATCACGCTCGCCTCGGACGATCCGCTCGCCGATCCGCTGATCTTCGCCAATTACCTGAGCCAGGCCGAGGACGTGCGCGTGATGCGTGAATGCGTGAAGATCGGGCGCGAGGTGGCGGCGCAGACGGCGCTCGATCCCTATCGCGACGCGGAGCTTGCGCCCGGCGCCGACGTGCGGACCGATGCGGAGATCGACGCATGGGTCCGCCGCTCGGCGGAGACGATCTATCACCCGGTCGGCACCTGCAAGATGGGCGCGGACGGCGATCGCATGGCGGTGGTCGATGCGCGGCTGAAGGTGCGCGGGCTGGAGGGGCTGCGCGTGGTGGACGCCTCCGTGATGCCGACGCTCGTGGGGTCGAACACCAATGCGCCGACGATCATGATCGCCGAGAAGGCGGCCGACATGATCCGGGGGAAGGTCGCGGCCTGATCAGCGCCGCTCCTCATAGGCGCGCACGCCCGGCCCCAGCCGGTTCGCGCCGATCGCCAGCCGCTCGCGGCTGACGTTGGCGACGAAGGCGGGGCTGTTGTTCTGCCCCGCCGCGAGCGTCGCGACATTGCCCTCTATCCGCAATCCCGCGGAAGGATATTTGCGCTGTTCCGCCGCGACGACGATGAAGCCGGTCCAGTTCTCCTTGTCCGCCCCCTGCACGAAGGTGTTGCGCAGGATCTCGCCCGTCGCGCCCTCCGGCAGGTCGATGGCGTAATTGGTCTTGTGGCCGTGGCTGTCGTCGAAGCTGTTGTCGTCGATCTTCACCTGCGGGCTGCGCAGCTTGACGTAATGGCCGCCGCGCCCGCGTTCGAAGCGGGAGTTGGTGACGGTCACGCCGCCCCGGTTGGCGAGATAGATCGAATGGGCGCAATCCGACGATTCGTCGCACTGGCCGAGGCCGGAGAAGGTGGAATGGTCCACCGTCACATGCGTCGGATCGTCCGTCGCGCCGAGTATGCCTTCCTGACTATCGAGGAACATGGCGTTGCGCACCGTCAGGTCGCCGCCCTCGATGCGGATGCCCGCGCCATTGCCGTCATGCACGCGGATGTTGCGGAAGACGAGGCCGTCCACCACCGATTCCCGGCCGCGCAGCACCAGCGCCGCCTTGTCCTCGCACGTCCCTTCCAGAATGGCCTTGCCCGGCTCCGTCGCCTTGAAGGTGACGCGCCCCGCCTGCTGGACGGCGCATTCGCGCCAGACGCCCGGCGCGACCAGCACGGTGAAATCCTCGCCCCGCCGCGCCATCAGCGCATCCTGGAGATGCTGGAAGCCCTCCCCCGTCTCCGCGATGGTGAAGGGCGCCGGCTGCGGTGCGGCCGCCAGTAGCGGAAGGGCGATCAGGGCGAGCAGGCGGCGCATTGCGAAATCCTTTCGCCCGCCTGCCTGCCCCTTATGCCTCTCGGGCGAAAGAGGCTTTCGCGGTTAATGCGCCACCCGTCCCGTCGCGGCACGATCGGCGGATATCGCGTTTCCTGTTGCAACGGAAATCGCGACGCCCCATGTCCATACCGAAATCTCAAAACGGAACGCGGAGAGCCGATCATGCAAAGCTACCTGAAGCACTATATCGACGGCGCATGGGTGGAGAGCGAGGGCGGGCGACGCCATGAGGTGATCGACCCTTCGACCGAGCAGCCCTGCACCGAGATCACGCTCGGCACCGCGGCCGACGTGGACAAGGCCGTGGCGGCCGCGAAGAAGGCGTTCCGCACCTGGTCCCGGACCAGTGTGGAGGAGCGCGCCGCGATCCTCGAGAAGGTGATCGCCGGCTACAAGGCGCGCATCCCCGATCTGGCGGCGGCGACCAGCCGCGAGATGGGCGCGCCCGTCTCCTTCGCCGCCGCCGCGCAGGCGCCGGCGGGGCTGGGGCATCTGATGTCGGCGCTGGCGGCGCTGCGCGAGTTCAAATTCTCCGAGAATGTCGGCGGCGCGCGCGTGGTGCACGAGCCGGTCGGCGTCGTCGCGATGATCACGCCGTGGAACTGGCCGCTCAACCAGATCTGCGCGAAGGTCGGCCCCGCGCTGGCGGCCGGCAACACGATGATCCTGAAGCCTTCGGAAGAAGCGCCGACCAACGCGATCATCCTGGCGGAGATCATGCATGAGGCAGGCGTGCCGGCGGGCGTGTTCAACCTCGTCAATGGCGACGGGCCGGGCGTGGGCGCCGCGCTTTCCGCGCACAAGGACGTCGACATGGTGAGCTTCACCGGATCGACCCGCGCCGGCATCGCCGTCGCCAATGCCGCCGCCGCGACGGTGAAGCGCGTGCATCAGGAACTGGGCGGCAAGGCCCCGAACCTGGTGCTCGAGGGCGCGAAGCTGGAGGAGGTTCTGCCGCCGACTCTCGCGGGCGTCATCGCCAATACCGGGCAAAGCTGCATCGCGCCGACCCGCCTGCTGGTCCACAAGAGCCAGGCGGAAGCCGCGACCGGCGTGGCGAAGACGATCATGGAATCCGTCACGATCGGCAATCCGGAGGAGCAGGGCGCGCATATCGGCCCGGTGGTGAACAAGGCGCAGTTCGACAAGATCCAGTCGCTGATCCAGTCCGCCATCGATGAGGGCGCGACGCTCGTCACCGGCGGCACCGGCCGTCCCGACGGGCGCAACGCCGGCTATTTCGTCCGCCCCACCGTGCTGGCGGACGTGACGCCGGACATGCGCATCTATCGCGAGGAAACCTTCGGCCCCGTCGCCACCATCACCACCTATGACGACGGCGAGCAGGCGGTGGAGATGGCGAACGACACCGATTACGGCTTGTCCGCCACCATCTCCGGCGATCCGGCCGAGGCGGCGAAGATCGCGGGCAGGCTGCGCGCGGGCCTCGTCACGATCAACACCTGGGGCCCGACGCCCGGCACCGCCTTCGGCGGCTACAAGCAATCGGGCAACGGGCGCGAGGGCGGCAAATACGGCCTCGCCGACTTCATGGAGATCAAGACGATCGTCGGCGAACCCGCCTGATCCCATGGCCCCGCGAAGGGCGCCGGCGATGAAGCCGGCGCCCTTTTTCTTATATCAACGAGAGGATGTTCCAGATGATCGTCAGCGTGATCTATCCGAACCACGAAGGCGCGCGTTTCGACGCGGATTATTATGTCGCGACCCATGCGAAGCTGGCGCGGGAGATATGGAACCCGGATCGCGTGGAATTGATCCAGGGCCAGCCGATGGGCGACGCACCCTCCCCCTTCGCGCTGGTCGCGAACTTCCATTTCGCCTCGCCGGAAGCGCTGGGCGCCGCGATGGCCTCCCCGCGCCGGGGCGAGCTTCAGGCCGATATCGCGAATTTCACGGATATCGTGCCGACCGTGATGATCGGCCGCGCGATCGGCTGATTTCCCGCCGCCGCTCCGGCCTCCGCCGGGCGGCGGACGCGCTCAATAATCCTTCGAAACCCGCACGTTCACGCTCTGCCGCCCCAGGGTCGAGATGCTGGACAACAGCGAAAGCCAGCGCGTCACCTGATATTCCACGCGCGTCGCGGAATAGCCCTGACCGTCGGTGATGATCTCCGCATAGAGCTTGCGCGTCACATATTTCCCCGCCGCGATCGAGGTCTGCTGCCCGGTCTGCACGTCCGCCGGCAGGATGCGCAGCCGATCCAGCCCCGCCGCGCGGCGCACCGCGTTGATCGGGTTCAGCCCGCCGTTGCCGTCCTTCAGCGCCGCCACCGCCGCCGCGAGCTGCAACGCCTCCGGCGCGGAGAGCTTGGTGATGGAGGTGCCGAACAGCAGGCGCGACAACAGCTCGTCCTGCGGCAGGGCGGGTGTGCTGGTGAAGGCGATCTCCGGCTTCATCGCCACGCCCGTCACGCGGATCGTCGCATTCACGTCGGTCGAATCCGCATTGGCCTCGATATCCAGCGCGGGGTTGACCGGCGCCTCGCCGGAGAAGCGGATCGCGCCGCGCGAAAGCTGGAATTCACGACCGGCGAATTCATAATTGCCGCGCACCAGATCGGCGCGGCCGGTGATGATCGGATTGTCGGGCGCGCCGCCGATCTTCAGGTCCGCCGACCATTCGCTTGTCAGGCCCAACCCGCTGACCATCAACTGGTTGGGCGCGCGGGCGTGGACATCGAGCCGCCACGGCGTCGGCCGCGTATCTTCCTCCTCCTCGCCGCCGCGCAGGTTGATCTCGCGCACCTTGAGCGGCGGCACCGCGCTCGCCGCCGTCGCCTGGCCAAGGCGATAGCGGCTGCGATCGAGCGTCACCTCGCCGGAGATCAGCCCGCCCGATCCGCTGGAGCGCAGCCGCAACGGGCCGGAGACGGTCGCGCCGATATCGTCGCGATTGATGAGCACGGCATGAGAAGCCTGCAACGACAGGTCGAGGCCGATCCCGGCCTCCGCCGAGAAATCGAACTGGCCCGTGCCGGAGACGCGCCCGCCCTTGCCGGCGTCGGCCGCGAACTGGCCGATCTGCAATTTCGAGCCCTGGAAAGTGCCCGACGCCTGCACGTTGGTGAGCAATGTGCCGGTGGTCGCGCTTTCGATCCGCCCGCCGTTCGCGCGCAACATGCCACGGATCGAGGGATCGGAAACGCGCCCGCTCACGTCCGCGCCGATCGCCAGCGGGCCGGAGATCGCAAGCATCTCCACGCCCGTGAGGCGCCACAAGGTGTCCGCCGGGCCGTTGTAGCGCAATTGCGCGAACAGCCCCGCGCCCATCAGCCGCTGGACGATATCGCCTTGGCCCAGCGGCGAAAGCTGCGCCTGCGCGCGCCCGATCGTCTGCCCGCCGGACGCCACCACCGCGCGCGCGCCGGCGCGATCGGCGGAGAGCACGCCCGCGATGCCGATGTCGATCGGCCGGGAGGAGGCGAGCAGACCCGATCGCGTCAGACCGCGTAGCGTAAGGTCCACCCGCCCGGTCGGCGCGCCGCCGTCGCGCACGGCATAGCTGAACGTGCCCGACACGCTGCCGCCCAGCCCCAGCCCGGGATAGCCGATATCCAGGATCGACAAGGGAATGCGCGTGATGTTTCCGTCCAGCGCTATTGAGCCTCCGCCGACCAGGCCGGAGAGCTTCGCTTCCCCGCCCGCGAAGGTCAGTTGCGTGGGCGCGAGCCGCCAGCCGTCACCCTCGCGCGTAATGAGCGCCGCATCCTCCAGCTTGAGCGGGCGGCGATCGACGCTGCCCTGCGCGGTGACGCGATAGCTGTCCGGCGCGATCGCGATCACGCTCTGGATATCGAAGGCACGGCCGCGCCGGCCGGAAATCTGCGCGCGTATCTCCCCCGTGTCGCCGCGCATTTTCGCGCTGCCGGAGAAGCGCGAGACCGAAAGCTTGCCGCGCCCCAGCCCGAAGCCGCTCGCGCTCGCATCGATCACCGCCCCCGCGGGATCGAGCAAGGCGACGAGATCGAGATGCGCCTGCCGCACGGTTACCTTGCCGCCCAGCCGCGCACGCCGCGCGTCGATATGCGCCTCCACCCGCTGCACGTCGCCTTCGGGGCGGAACAGCAGGTCGCCCGAAAGGCCGCCGCCCGATAGCGACAGCGTGCCGGTGAATCCGCCGGGAACGATATCGAGCGCGCCGGTGCCGCGAGTGCCGCTCACGTCGATCCGCGCGAAGGCGATGCGGCCCGTGCCGCCGGGGGGCAGCAATATCTCCCCCGCCGCCTCGAACGGCCCCAGCCGAGAGCCGCCGGCGGCGGTGAAGGCGAAGCCGCGCGGCGTGGGATCGAGATGCGCGCGCACCTGCGAAAGCCCCATCGCCTCGTTCGGCGCGGCCAAGGTCACGTCGATCACCGGATGATCGATATGGCCGTCCAGCTTGAGCGTCAGCGGGCCATAGGTCGCCTGCCGCCCGCGTCCCTCGAAATGGAAGGTGCCGTCACGTCGGCGCAGGCCGGTGCCGGTGAGCCGGATCGCGGGGCCGGTGAGGATCAGGTTGGTGAAGTGCATCACCCCGTCGGGCGTCCGCTCCAGCGCGGTGACGATGCGCGGCAGCCCGCCCGCGAGGCTGCGGAAGAAGGCGTTGTCGAGCCGCACCACGCGCGCCGAGCCTTCGCCGACGACGCGCGTGCCGTGTCCGCCCGGCCCCGGCACGACACGCAGGCGCGAGGTCACGTCCACCACGCCGAGGCCGGGGATCAGATAGCGTCCCAGCGCGCCGTTGACGCCGACCTGGTAATCCCCGGTCTCCAGATCGACCATCAGGTTGATCCGCCCGGTGAGCTTGTCGGACTTCACGCGCAGGTCGTCGCCGGTGATGAGCTTGCCGGTGATGCGCAGCACGCCCTCGGCCGAGAGGTTGCGCAGCATCCCGCCCGCCACGTCGCCCACGCCCGTCACGCGCGCGGCGGTGAAGCGCACCGGCAGGCTGACCGGCAATTTCGACAGCCGCCCACCCCCCGCCGCATGCGCGTCCTCGAACCCCGTGCTGTCGAAGGCGAAGCGCTCGGCGTCGAGGCGGTAGACCAAGCGCGCAGTCGCGAACGCCCCGTCCAGCGTCGCCGCCAGCCGCAGGTTGCGCGCGGTCATGTTGGGGAACAGCGACGGCGGATGCAGCAGCGCGGCGCGGATGCGGACGTCGCGATAGGCGCTGGTGGCGAGATCCAGCGCGCCGGCGAAATGCGCATCGATCGCCGGGGTGCGCAGGTGCAGCCCGCCGGTCAGCCGCCGGTCCGCCAGCGTCGCGTCGCCGTCGACCGCGATGCGCGGCGCGGTCAGCCGCTGGAGCTTGCCGTGCAGGAAGGCCGCGGGAGCGAGCGTCCCGCTCAGCCGATAGCGGCCGGCGGTGGCGGCGAGCCGAGGTCGATCACCCGCTCGCGGCCGAGCGACCACCGCCTTGCCGCGCCATCTCGTCCAGCTGCCGTCGCCGTCCACGTCGAGCGCCACCGGCTGCGCGAAGCCGCTCAGCTTCGCCAGCGCGCCGTCGGCCCCGGTCACCGCCAGGTCGAAACGATCGCGGTCGGGCTCGGCGTCCAGCGCGACACGCAGCCGGTCGCTGCCCGCGACATCGGCGTCGAGGCGGACGAGCGCGCGGCCGGCATGGATGTCGGCACGGCCCGCCAGCCGCCCGACCCGCTCGCTGCCGAGCACCGGCCGCGCCAGCACCAGCCGGTCGACCCTGAGGTTGCCGATGCGGATGTCGAATCCCGGCAGGATCGACGCGCGCTTCGCCCGGGCGGGTATGCGGCGCATGCAGCAGGGTCGCCCGCGGCGCCCGCAGCGACCGGATGTCGAGCCGGTTGGCGAGCCAGCCGGCGGGCGTCCAGTCGAGCTGCGCCGCCGGAATCTCCAGCATCAGCCCGTCCAGGTCATAGACCCGCACCCCGTTCAGCCGCGCGACGCCATAGATCGATCCGTCGATCCGCCCGACCTCGAACCGCAGGCCGCTGGCGGGTCGCAGCCCGGCGATGCGATCGGCGAGGAAGCGGTGTCCCCAGCTGGTGTCGAGCAGCAGCAGCGCCGCCGCGGCGAGCGCCAGCAGCCGACCATGCCGCCGCCCAGCGCAGCGCCCGCCTCAAAAAGCCTGCCCCAGCGAGACATAGACCGCCAGCCGCGATACGCCCGGCTGCGGGTTGATCGGCGTACCGACATCGACCCGGATCGGGCCGAAGCTGGGACAAGGCACCCCCAGCCCGGTGCCTAGCGCAGGCCGCCGAAGGTCGGGCTGCCTATACACGTCTGGATCCAGGACGGCCGATGCCGAACGGCCCGAACGCCTTGATCCGCGCCTCGATCGAGAATTCCGCCAGGCTGCGCCCGCCGATCGGGTCGCCGTTGACGTCGCGCGGACCGATGTCCTGATAGCCATAGCCGCCACCGACGCGCCGCCGCCCGCATAGAAGCGCCGCGACGGCGCGATCTGGTCGCGCGGCGCGCCCAGGATCGACCCCAGCCGGATGCGCTCCGCCAGCACCACGCCGCTACGGACGGGCTGGTAGGCGCTGGCATCCAGCTGCATCCGCGCATAGCCGAAGACATTGCCCTGCAACGACACTTCCGGGCTGAACCGCCCGCCGATGCGAAAGCCGCGTGTCGGATTAAGCAGGTCGTCCGACCCGTCGTAATTCAGGCTGGTCGGCACCGCGCCGATGAAGAAGGTGCGCCGCCGCGGCTCGCCCGTCGCCGCGATCACGTCGCGCTCGTCCGACGCGATGAGTTCGCCGCCCAGCGACCAGGTCCACGCCTTCTGGAAGAAGATCGTCGTCTGCCGCTCCAGGCTGCCGGCCAGCGTGAACGTCTTCGCGTCATAGGCGTCACGCACCGTATGGGCGGCGGCGGCCTGCAGCGTCAGCACCCGGTCGCGCCCGCCGACATTGCTGCGGCGGAAGACGATGTTGCCCAATTGCTCCTGCGTGCCCAGCACGCTGCGCAGCGTCAGCGCGCCCTCGGGCGGGAACAGGTTGCGGTGCGTCCAGCTGATTTCGGCGCGCGCGCCTTCGCCCGTGCCATAACCCAGCTCGCCCGCGATCGTGCGCGGCGGCGCCGGCTCCATCTTGACGCCGATATCCACCGTGCCCGGATCGGCGTCCGCGATCGGCTTCACCTCGACGGAGGACACGAGGCCCGTCTGGATCAGCGCGCGCTTCAGATC